>NZ_CP132745.1:0-300000 GCF_037477895.1 Mycetohabitans endofungorum | reverse complement strand
GTCGAGCATTGGCACGGTCGGCTGCATTCACTTTCGCCGTTTCGATGTTGGCGGTGATGTGTGCCTTCTCCAATTCAGCGGCGATGCGCTGCAATTCGACTTGGCTGTCTATGATCGATTCCTGAAACCGGTAAGCAAGTTCGGGGTTGGCTTGGATTGCTTCCAGCGCCTGTTCTGGTGTGCTGGTGTCCGTGACCGTTTGGGCTATGATGGCCACTTTCTGCGCAACCTGTTCAGCTCGGCTACCCCCAATCCATTGGGCGATTTGCGGCGCAAACTGCGCAAGAGCAAGAACAATCGGTAACATGATTAAGCTCCGGCTATCCTCAAATTAGTGGCGATTCGCCTTGCCCAGCCGCGCCCAAAGCTAGGCCACGTTTGCAACGCGGTTAAATAAGCAAGGCGAGCGGCCAAAAAACGCATAATAAAGAGCTCTGGGTCGACCGCTTGCACTGCGGCGATCGTCTTGGGTCCGAGTTTGCCATCGGCGAGCGCACCGCTGGCCTGCTGCATCCAAACAATAACAGGGCCACCGTTGTAATTGGCATCCAAGGCTTGAAACGCGATACGCGCATCATAGCTGTCGCAGTGTAGTGGATCCCAATAAAGCGCCTTGGCAATGTGCTTGGCTGTCTCACGCGGCAAATGCTGCATTGGACTGGTATAGCCCCACGCGAGCGCCACCTGCCGAGTGATACCCCACATGGTTTCACCGCCAGGATCTTGAGGGTGATTGGAGTAACCCCCTTCATTGCCAATGAGCTGCTCAAAAGCGTCATCAAAAGTGCTCATGCTGGGCCACTAAGGAAATGTTCATTCATCTGACACATGAAACGATTCACATAGCACGATAGGAAAAGTACGCCCGTCGGTCCTTAAACTTGTTTGCAGTACTTACGAAATTGACTAGTTGCTCCGATTTATGGGGCTACGCAACACACAATCCAATCAACGCTGCGATGTACAACATTAACTACTAAAATAATACTAAGCACATGCTGATAGACCAACAATATGTAATCGCGTGGCACCGGCATGAAGCTTGGCTGTATCGGATGCACCCTTCAGAAAACGAAGCCTTAACTTCAATCTATAACACTCAACTTCGATGTCAAGTGCTAAGCCGTGTTGTGCCGGATCATTACATAGACGGCAGCGCGGTCACGTGACACCAACTGGACTGCTCGGTGGCCGTTTAGCCAACTCGCCACCGTCGTTGCATTGCGTTCTGGCAGCAAATCCGATGGCCGGCATATCTCCAGATTGACCAGTAGGGTGCCATAGCGATGACCGCATCCAAACGCCCAGTTATCAACGCCAATAATGGTAAACGGCGATGCCATCGCGACGTGCTTCTGGCCGTTGCGTTTGAGTCAACGCGCAACCGTTTCGCCGCTGATCGAAATGCCCAGCCACTGCGCTAGGCGCACACCCGCGGCGCCACTGAGCGCCAAGCGAACTGCGTAAGGCACTGGACAAATGTTTGCCGGCGGCATGTTATGCACGGCCCGTACACATGCCGCCTCGGTTAATGGCAGCACCGGACGACTCGCAGCAGCCGCAGCCGGCGCCCTACACGCATGAAACGGCGCCGAACGATACCCCGCTCGTCGGCCACTTGAGAATAGACCCCTTCCTCGCTTCAGATGCGCTGGTCCTACTGCACAAGAAGCTCTTTGCGCAGGCCCTCGGCGATTCGAGCACGCCTATCCGGGAGCAGCGGCCAGCCCACAGGGCGTCTACTGCTACGCCATACGCATGCGAACCGTGCTGCTGAACGCGGGCGGCGATTTGGGAGCGTGCACGCGGAGCTAAGACACGTCAGTTCAACGTTTACAACAATCTATACGAAGGGGGACACGGCAAGACAGTACCGTGCGCTCGAGTAGTTTCTCGACGCTGCGTTCGGGGCCACCTCACGTCGGTCTGATTAGGCGCCTCCGGCACGGCTTTGGAAGCACACGACAGAGCGAACGCGGAACTTGGAAAGCCAAGCAGAGCTCGAAAGTCATTGCGAGCCGCGCCATTTCAGGCCGTACCACGCGCCGTGCCGAGCCTGTCAGATTTTTAGTGTGCCGGGGGTCATGATCATGGCTGCGCACGCGGGCCAGCATTCGCCGATCGGACCGACGAGCGGGGGCGCGCCTTAGCACATTGGCGCGGCATACGGCCAGCTCGCATCAGACCGACGCCGGCCTTGATGTGCGCACGGTGTGCGATAACCTTGAGCGCGTGTCGCTGACCACGACGAGCCTGTACTTGCACGAAGAAGACACGCGGCACCGGGAGACGGTGCGCGGCCATCGGAAAACTGGGGCGACACGGAGCCGGTCAAGCCCCCTGCTCGGCAGCCACAGCGCTGATTGCCAGCACCCCCTTGTCCTTAGCAAAATCGCGGCTCACCAGGAGCGGCAGCCGGCACTAAAAAAGGGTTCAGGGGGCTGGTTCAATCTATTCCGTCATCACCTTGAGGAGCTTCGCAAACCTGTACGAGCGCTTCTTCTGTCATACTGTCCAGAGCATGCTTAAACGGACATTTCGTCGCCAGCGGGTGGCGTCTCGGTACCCGCCTTGTCCAGAAAAGGCAATAAGTCTGCTGGTTGCGCATGGCCGGCCCGGCGCCTGAGGAAAGCAGCGGCTGTTTCAACTGCGCCAATCTTTTCCGCAACCGCGACGGCAATCCACTGATTCAATGACACCCCATCTTCACGCGCGAGTTGCTGCGCAGCCGATTTCACTGAAGCGGGAAGCTTAAGTGGATAAGAGGTTTTACTCATGAACGTATCTCCTTCAGTAATTCGCCAGGGCGTGCAACACGCAGACCAAACCGGCCAGCCGCAGGTAAAAAATCCCGGACGTTATAGGTCACAAGCGTATGGGCTCGACCATTGATCGCAGTCTCTAAAACCATTTCATCGCTTGCGTCCCGAAGCTGCGGGCGCCACTGGAACTGAATCTCGACAGGCTCACAAGCACTGGCCAACGCAGCCAGGAAGCGGTCTATGGCTTCCATGTCCAATCCTGTCACCAGGCGTTGCTCGGGCCGTTTCAACACATCCTCATATTCGAGAAACAGAGCGGGGGTGACGAGAGGCAACACCTTTTGCTGCGCGACGAGTCGCAATAGGGCATTGCCTGCCCCGCAAGCGCTGCGCAATGCGGTAGCGATCACTGACGTATCCAAAACGATTCTTGGCTGCATATCTTATAAGATATCATATCTTGACGGCCGAGGACATGCCGCTGGTCGTTCCAAGGCCCGCGCGTCGGCGCATTGGCTGCGGCATACGGCCGGCTCGCATCAGGCCGACGCCGGCCTCGATCTGCGCACGGTGCGCGATAACCTCGGGCATGTGTCGCTGACCACTACGAGCGTGTACTTACATGAGGAAGAGGACACGCGGCACCGCCAGACGGTGCGCGGCCATCGGATGAACTGGAGCGACAAAGATCCGGTCGAGCCCCCTGCTCGAGAGCCACAGCGCTAATGGGCCCAGCCAGCGTTTGTCTCTCTAACTGAGCGCAAACCGCCCAGGTGACCCATCGCAGACTGGTCTGCCTAAGTGCTTCGCTCGGTCAAGCGAACACCTCGGTCGCACATCACTTGCACACGGCGTATCAGTCCAGCTTTCTGACGTTACAGCCATGATGTTGAGTTTCCCGCGCACCAGCATAATCCGCGCCGCGTCAGCGTTCAAGCTCGCACATGGTGGACGAACAATTCGACCTGCGCCGCGGGCGCGATCATCTGGACCACGCGTCGCTAACCGCCGCGGATTGCCACCTGCACAGCAACGACAGCTGGCGTCATCGAAAGACCAAGCCAAGCACCGAATCAACGGCTAACGTAGCGCATGAGTACGCATAACGCTGATTGCCAAATATGCAATCAATGATTAAAATGCCATCAATGATGACGGAGGCTAACATGGCAAGCATGACCATTCGCAACCTCGATGAAGGGCTTAAGATGCGTTTGCGGGTACAGGCGGCGCAGCACGGTCGCTCCATGGAGGAAGAAGCCAGGGATATTCTACGGGCGGCGCTTTTCACTGAATCGGCCAGCTCCCAGCAAAACTTGGCGCAAGCTATCCGGAGCCGTCTACAATCCATTGGCGGCGTTGAACTGGAGTTACCGGCGCGTGAAGCGATTCGGAAACCGGTGGATTGGAACGCATGATTATCCTAGACACCAACGTTTTATCCGAAACGCTGCGACCGGTGCCCAACGCAAAAGTGATGACCTGGCTAGCTGAGCAGCGTCGCGTCTCGCTTTTCACCACGACGGTCACGAAAGCGGAAATTTTTTACGGTGTGCGGCTGCTGGCACACGATGCTCGCAAGGCATCAGCCATTAACGCAATCTTTGACGAAGATTTTGCGGGCAGGCTTTTAAGCTTCGACAGTCGTGCAGCAGACATGTACGCACAAATTGCCGCGTCACGCAAAAGCGCAGGCATACCCATCAGCCAGTTTGATGCGATGATCGCGGCCATCACACGGTCACAAGGGGCGACGCTGGCGACGCACAATACTAAGGATTTTGTTGATTGCGGTATCCCCATTATTGACCCGTGGAGGGCATGAGGGAACTGGTAATACCGCACATTCGGGGTAGCGGTTCGATGTTGGCCGGCTTTACCATCAGGTTGATGATGCCCGGCTCGTAACGATAGGGCAGGACGCATAGCTGCGGTGCGATGACAAGCTCAAAATCCCGCTGGCGTTCGATCAGCGACGCGAAATATTGCGCATTGTCGATACTCAGATCGACCCATCGTGCGTCCCCCCGACATCCGAGCAAACGCAAATTTGTGTACAGCATCACCAACGCCGCGCCGCGCGATCCCTCAAGCATGTGACAGTTGAGGTCTTTCGAACCCTCGCGCACGATATAGTTGGTGTGCTGGCGGATCTCGGCCGTCCACGTCGGCTGTCTGGTAAGCACCTTACGAATGGCAGCCGGCACCAAAAACAGGTTTTAGGGGGCCGGTTCAAAAAATAGGTGGACACGTTCAAGTGTGTCGCAGGCGCTCCTGTGCTAGCGACACGACACTGTAGTGGTCTAATGAAACCGGACACTGATCTAGGCGAGAATGCTCGCCATGAAGAGGTGTCTGATGAAGAAGCAGCGACGTACGTTTTCCCCGGAATTCAAACAGCAAGCCGCCTGTCTGGTGCTCGAGCAGGGCTATAGCCATATGGAGGCGAGCCGTTCGGTGGGCGTTGGCGAGACGGTACTGCGTCGCTGGGTGCACCAGCTTCAGCAGGAACGTCAGGGCATCACGCCGCAAGGCAAGGCGATCACGCCAGATCAGCAAGGAAGTTGCTCGCCATGGCGGCTTGAGTCAGTACAGGGCGGCGTTAGCGGATGCGAGGGCCTGGGAGCTGGCGAGGCGGCCTAAACTATGCCGCTTGGCCGTCAACGCCAAGCTTGGACAATGGGTTGCCCGGAAGCTGCAACAAAGATGGGCACCAGAGCAGATCGCTGGCTGGTTAAAGCTGAGTTACTCTGTGCATCTATGCAGATTTCGCACGAAACGATCTATCGTAGTCTCTTCATCCAAGCCCGTGGCGTACTGAAAGCGGAACTGATGAAGCATCTGCGTACGCGCCGCATGATGCGTCGTTCAAAAAAGCTTGCGCGAAGAGACAGCCGCGTGGACAAGTCATCGATGCGGTATCGATCCGTGAACGGCCTGCGCAAGCACAGGACAGAGCCGTTCCCGGCCATTGGGAAGGCGACTTGTTCAGCGGCTCGAACAATACACATATCGCAACTTTAGTAGAGCGTCATTCACGCTTCACTATGCTCATAAAAGTGAACGGAAAAGACACGGAAAGCGTCGTTTTAGCGTTAAGCAAGCAAGTTCGCAAGCTACCTATCGGACTGCGCCGATCAATCACCTGGGATCGGGGCATGGAGCTCGCTCAACACAAGAAATTCACGGTGACAACTAATGTTCAGGTCTACTTCTGCGATCCTCAAAGTCCATGGCAGCGCGGCACGAATGAGAACACCAACGGCCTTCTGCGCTAGTACTTCCCGCGAGGCACTAACCTTGCGGGCTACTCGCAGGCAGAATTGAACAAAATCGCCATGCAGTTGAATCAACGTCCGAGAAAAATGTTGGGATTCGCGACGCCAGCAGATAAACTAAACGCCAGCATTGGTGTTGCATCCATCAGTTGAACCTGCCCTTCCCCACTTTGTGTGAAGTTTCACGTCACAAGTCAGCACTGATTCAACACGCGTGTACGAAGCAGTTGGAAGCCGGCACGGCCATACATTGGCCAGAAAAGCGCTGAGTATGTGCTTTCGTTGCGGCGCGTCAAAATCCAGCTTGGTTCTGCCGATTCCGGGCTTGGCTGCACCTCGAGCACCATCAATATAGTTGCCCATCTTCAGAAAGCCGTGCTGCGACACCCGCTACCACTTCTTCAATGATCTCTTGCAGCTGCGTCGGGTTGCTACCGTCGCGTGCTTGGATCGAAATGCCCTGCATGACGGCCGACAGATAGCGCGCCAAACGCTGAACCTCGTGCGCCCCCGCAAAGGGCTGGAGCGCTTGCGCAATCCGTTCGCGCATGGCATCACGCCGCGCGGCCGCGTCGCGGGCGAGCGAGACATGCGCCGGGTGACACGCGATCATGCCGCTTGAGATCAAGCAGCCTCGTTCAAGGTGAGGATTGGTGACGGCTCTCACGGCTCCCTCAAGCAATACTCGCACCGCCTCCGCCAGCGACGTTGCCGAGTTGATGGACGCCACATCGAGGCCCCCGAACGTCGCCTCGTAGTGGCTAACAGCTTCCCGATAAAGCTCAGCCTTGCTGCCGAAGGCAGCATACAGGCTGGGAGGCGCAATCCCAATCTCCTTCGTAAGATCGCCGATCGATACCCCCTCATAGCCGTGCCGCCAGAACAGCCGCATCGCGGTGTCGATCGCCTTTCCCCGGTCGAAGCTCCAAGGCCGCCCGCCGCGCGATTTTGAGTCTCGTTCCATAGCGACACTAAACAACCCTTGACAAAAAAAGTCAAG
This sequence comes from Mycetohabitans endofungorum, assembly GCF_037477895.1. NCBI lineage: Bacteria > Pseudomonadati > Pseudomonadota > Betaproteobacteria > Burkholderiales > Burkholderiaceae > Mycetohabitans > Mycetohabitans endofungorum. The sequence continues at coordinate 292,960 of NZ_CP132745.1, read as the reverse complement.
CGAGTAAATTATCGATCACTAAACAACATGGAGTGATTCTCATGAACCATTCAAGACGTACCTTCCTCGCCGGCATGGCCGGCCTCACCGCCCTGGCCGCCAAAGTCGCCTATGCGACACCTCAAGGGACCAGCGCATTCGCCAACAAACCGGGTGCCTTTCCGGATAGGGCTGTACCTGCGCGCGAGCCGTTCGTCGTCCGCTCCGCCGATGGCGTGATGCTGAGGGGCGAGGCGCAGGGCGACAGCCAAGCGCCTGAAATCCTGTTCATTCACGGCCTGCGTCAGAGTCGCCTGAGTTGGGAGAAGCAGTTCGCCGATCCTGCGCTAACGCACTTCCGCATGGTCGGCTTCGATCTGCGCGGCCATGGTGATTCCGACAAGCCGATTTCGCTCCAAGCCTATTCCGAAGCCGATCGATGGGCGGATGACGTCGCCGCCGTTATTGCCGGCGCCAAGCTTCGCCGACCGGTGCTGGTGGGCTGGTCGCTCGGCGGCTTCGTGGTCGGTGCGTACCTGCGCAAATATGGCGGCGGTGCAATTGCCGGCATCAACCTGGTTGACGCCGTCACCAACCTGTCACCGGAGCTTCTCACCGAAGAGGCAGCAGCATTCACCAACACCACCACCTCTCACGATCTCGCCACACGAACCGCGGCCACGGCCGACTTCCTCGCTGCCTGCTTCCACCGGCTGCCGACAAAGGTGGACATGCAGCGCATGCTGGTCGTCAACGGCATGACGGCACGGGCCGTGAACGAGGGCTTTATCAAGACGGAGACGCCTAATTTCGAGTCCGTCTTTAAAGCCTATTCTGGCCCGATTTTGCTGACGCACGGCGTCCATGACCGGCTCGTCCGCATGGCGATGTCGGAACGGATCAAGTCGATTCACGCGAACAGCCGCCTGTCGCTTTTCTACGAGAGCGGACATAGCCCCTTTTACGAGGAGCCGGTGCGCTACGGACAAGAACTTGCGGGATTCGTGACGGCAGCCAACTATGGTTGAGAAGACCACCGTGAACCTGAATCGACAGCACAATCCTGCCAATCCTTGAGCAGCCGATAGTGCCGGGTCTAGCGCGACGCCACCGTTCTTTTCAAGCTTCCCGATGCCGGCGGCGTTCGCTTTGCCGGCGTCATCGGCGGCATGGAGGCGTCTACGTCGAAACGCGTGCGACGAACGGTATTTCAGCGCGCTGTGTGGGTGCTTTTCGTTGTAATGCTCAAACAAACGACCAGATTGCGAATAGCGTTCACCGTGTCAGGCTTCGGCATGAACGCAGCTTAGTCGTGCTTCATCGTCTTCACGAAGCTTTTTGCCATGCCATTGTCCGCCGCTCGCGCCACGTGGGCAACCAATCAAGACTCTCGCCAGAACGGAGCAGCCGGTGCGTATCGAAATCGCTCTTCGGTGGCTTCGCGAAGCGTGCGTTGTGTGCGATTCACGAACATCGTTTCAACTAAAATGAGGCGATGGACCGAGAGATCGCCGCGCGATTACGTTGGGTGCACATGTATCACGAGGCCGGCGTTGCCGGCCCCGTGTGTGCGCGGTGTGGCATCTCTCGACCGACACTTCGCAAATGGCTACGCCGCTATCAGCAAGCCGGCGAAGCAGGTCTCCAATCCCAAAGCCGCCGTCCACACCGAAGTCCAAACCAGAAGGTTTCTGAGAGCGATCGAGCAACGATCCTCCGACTGCGTGCCGAGCACAAAGGCGCGCGGCGGACCCAGAATGAGCTGTGATTGCATGAGCAAAGAGAACTGACCGAAGGCGCGATCGAGGAGCAAATTGAACAGTGGCACCTCGACTATAACTGGCGCCGCCCGCACGGATCACTCGGTGGCAAAACGCCCGTCGATCGCATCGCAGAACTGGGCGAACTGACACCTCTCGCGCAAGAGGTAGCTGGTGCCTACAACGAACTGAAAGAGCGCGTCCAACACCGCGAATGGCGGCTTGACAAGACCCTTGCTACACATCACCGGCGCGTGTTAGAACTCGTGGCGCCGATAGGAGAGGCAAGTTCCAACACGCCACGAAAACAGCCCTCTAAAAAGTGAAACGATGTCCGTGAATCGCACAGTTTGACGAATCCACTGTGCGTCGAAACTCGCGTGGTGAGCGATATTTCAGCGCGCTATGGGGATGCTTCTCGTTGTAATGCTCAAACGCAATGGCGATATTGAGCATGGCCGTCGCCGCATCCGATTTTGGCATAAAGGCGGCGTTTGCGGATACACCAAGCACGGCTCAAGCCCCACCATTATTGGGTAATGCGACGAAGTTAGCCAGACTTGGTGGTTATCTGGCTCGTACCGGCGGTCCACCTCCTAGCAATATCGTCATGCGGCGTAGCATCCGACGTCTGGCCGACATCCAGCTTGGCTATGAACCTTACTCTCTCGGGTTGTGGGTAATTGCAAGTCCGACAATACGTATAACGAGAGCGGGCAACAGGCGTTGAAGGAAGAGAAATCCACACCGATTATCCGAGTGATGCGATATCGCGCTTGACCACTATTGCCACCTGCAGTTTCACACAAAGTGTGGAAGAGCCAAGATTGTCCTCCTATCGACATATCCAAAGAAATTAGACCATGACATTGACAAAGTCTTTGCTTACACAACTCGTTTTGTTAGAGTTTTTTTAGGCGTTGCAATAATCAGGCTCAGCGGGGAAGTGGTAGGAACCACTTCTTGTAGTTCGAATCCTGATGCTAAAAGCAAAGTCTGGTATTCTGACTCTGTTCTCTCGCGCCCTCCGAAAGAAACTAACATTTGCAAGTCGAGCCACTTACCGAAACTGAACTCGGGTCCGTCAGAAATAACACACTCAGCGAGGATGAGGCTCGCTGTTGGTTTCAATGCTTGATGTAAAACTTTGAGAATGGTTGCTACCTCCGGTTCAGCCCAATCGTGGAGAATCCATCGTAGCAAGTAAGCATCCGCGCCCTTCGGTACATGTTCGAAGAAATTGCCCTCTACATTTTCAATGCGATCATGCGGGCTGGCTTCTGCCAGCACGTGTGGTTGATCGAAGAGAATACCTCTACAGCATGGAAAAGCGTCAAGAATCGAGATAAGTTGCGTACCGATACCACCGCCTATGTCGGCGATCAGGGAGAACCGATCCCACTCGTAGGCGGAAGTGATAGCAGGCGTCATGTCATGGGTAAGCGAGCGCATCATCTCGTTAAAGAGCGCATTGACTTTTGGTTCACGCTTGCACAGCTCCCAAAAATCGTGGCCGTAAAGTTTATTGAGAGACGGAGTTCCGGTTTTCATAGCGTAACCGAGCTCGTCCCATCCATCGAAAAGACCATTACCTTTGGAAAGACTAGATAGAACCACAGGCCGCTGTGATTTGGGAACACCTTCGCGCAAGCACTGACTTATCGGCGTATTGGCGAAGACCCGCGGCTCAGGTTGGCTGAAAACCCCGATGCTTTCCAATGCGCGCAAGAGACGAAACAGCGCGGAAGCGTTCATCGCGGTCCGACTGGCAAGATCGTCTACAGATAAAGGTTTTTCCGCCAGGATATCCGGCAAACCCATCTCAGTTGCTACCGCAAGTGCTCGGCTTTTCCAAAAGCCCATTTTAAGTAAAAGAATTTGTTGCTCAGGCGAAAGTTTTGTGCTTGACATGGCTTCATAAAAATTAGGCTGGCTCATTATGCAATCCTTTTTACGACGTCTATACTTTTAACCATAAAAATAGCTTACAGACTCGTTCCAATCCAGGTCAAGGCATCATTAGTATGGACAAACGACATCAAATCAACCGCGAGCCGCCCCCCATTTTTAAGGGATAGCCATATCTCTGTAATAAATTCAACCTCTGCCGCAAAAGACACCCAATTGACGTAGCCTGTGCCGGCCGATTCCATATCTCCGTGATTACAGTCAATATAATGAGCCTCGGTTTCCCAACATTGGTCATGGCCCGTACGTCTATCTCAAAGAGGTGCTCAATCGACTGCCCGCCCATCGAGCCGACGACATCGCCGCGCTTCTACCGCATCGCTGGGTGTCCACCGGAGCTTGATTGATGGCGATTTACGCCCTGGAATGCCTTCGCAGGATGCTTACAGCGTAGCGCGCCAGCAGCGGGATGTAAATGACATTTGTACTTACGCCTAACGCTGTGGTTTTGCGGTGGCACAATCTGGTAGATTAAATTCGGAAAAGCAAAAAGAATTGCGCCGAGGCAAGGGAATGGTGACAAACGCGTTTCAATGACGGATTTTTACTACGTATAGTTCACTTGATTTTTGCAAAATTATAGTCCAAGCTTTGGTAGAAGAATTATTCTTTTTTCTCTAACTGCAACAAAACGATAGCAGCTCGCGAAAGCAGAACAATTTTTCTATGCCGGCCGGCATTGAGCAGCCGAAGTCAGATGCCAATCAGCAACGCGTTTCAAGGCTCGCAGTAGTGGTGGTGTTGCGTAACGGTCAATATCTTTACACGGACCGCAAGCGTCGGTGCGGTACATGATACCCGCTTGCCATTTTGCATGGATGAGGCTAAAACCATGGAAAGAGAAGTTTGCTGTCTGTATCAAGCGTATTTCGCTCGACCGTTGGCTGAAAGCGGCTTGGAAAGCAACGTCAGTATTCTCCGGCGTGATGCGCTCGTCTGAGTACTCACCGAATTGCTACGCTGCCGACGAACAGTCGTCGATACGCGACGTCCTTCAGTAAAAGCTGGCGATAAAGCGGGAGAGACGAAAATGTTGCGCCCCTCAGCTTGGTGGCGCGTCTGTACCCCGGAACGTGGGTCATGCACTGGTTGGGCGGGATACGGTAGTCTGTCGTTTGCGACTCGAGGCTATCCCCGACGGATTAATTTTCATGATTAGAGAACTACTGAATTGGGAGGCATCAATGGATAAGGTTTCAACTAAGCGTTCTGTCAGCGAAGATCCTTCAAGAGTAAGCATGATGCCGCATGAACCCATTTCGCGTTCTATCGACTTCGTCTGCAATGAGCTGCAAAATGACTCCGTGGTGCTGCTGAGGGAAGTGCGTCCGGAAGATGCGGACTTGATTATCTTTCACGTAGCCAAGCGGTTAAACATCTTTGACTAGTTGAAAATACAGGCTGGCTTCGCAGATTTTCTCAGGCATCGCGAACGGGCTAACCAATATTTTATAACTATCAACAAACGACACGATTACCAATTTATACAGCCACACTCGGAAGGCGCCAGATTCACGGGTATGCAGCTAGCGGCATTCTACTGTGTAAAAAATACCACAGACGGCGGTGAGTCTATTTTAATGAATGTGGACTTTGAAAGTTCAGCATGGGATCGATTGAAGGAAGTTGTATATAGGGGGGCGTCGATAAACAGGTCACTGACAAGAGAAGAATTTTTTCGTGCGCGGACAGTATATGAACTGGAATCGACTTCGGAACACAATTCGAGACATGGCGAACTCATGTGACTGGAAACACCAACGTGCATTTGATCGACTGTGAGCGCGTCACGATGATGAAACCAAAACCGCTGCAAAAGATCGCCACAGTACTCGCGGCGCAGCTGTCTTACCGGTAAGCTTTTTCACATGCGCCGGACAATTCTCGGTGCGCTGGCACCACACGCTACGCGGCTACCGCACGTTGACGTTGTTGCCGCTGATTGCGCCCGCTTAAGCGCGGCAGAGTAAGAACATGTGCCGTGCCGTGGTAAAGATCCAAGTTCTCCGAGCGCTGCCGCCAGCTTCTGGCTCGCTCCTTTGCGCCGTTCTTCCCCCAACAATTTGATCTCTCCGTCTTTTTTCATGCTGGCTCCGCAAGGAGCCGCATAATAGCGACGGCCGCAACCTCAACAGTTCAGCCGCCCAACACCGGCAAAAGTAATTGTCGCCAGACAGGCAGCATGGCTTAGTGGTTTTCGTCCGAGTGGGCACTCATTCCGAACTTTTTTCTTACAGAACAAGACAGATTGGCCGTTTTAAATGTGGTTTGCGTCTTGGCCTGCTCCACAAACTGTGCGGCATTGAGCTTTACCTCGTGTGCGACGTGCTGATCTGTTGCAAGGTGGGTGTGGTTGCGGCATTCTAATTGCGCAGTTAACAGTCATCTTTATGCCCCCCTACCTACCATGACCAAAGCTGATTTGTTTGCCGCCCAACAGCGCACCGACTGGGACCGCGCGCCGATCCAATCGTTTGAAGCATGGCTAGCCAGGCAACCCGGACGGCGTACCGGCTCCACTTTGCAGCCTTCTACGGCCAAGGTCTATCTGGCTCAATGGCGCGCGTTTGTACGCTACCTTAACGCGCGCCACCTCCCTTTAAGCGCAGCAACATCCGACACAATCAACACTTTTCTAGCCAGCTTGCATCACGAAAACCGCGACCAACGCTTGCGCTACCGCAAACTGATTGAACGCGTGTTCGTCGATATCAACGCGTGCACACGGCAACAGGCCAGTATCAATCCTGCTGTCGGCGCATTGCGCGACAGCCAAGCTACATGGAAGCGTGTTAAAGGTAACCAGGACACCGATTTTCTCTCACCGCAGGAAAGGCAGCACATCATCGACACGCTCTTATCTCCGGTGGCAGACACGTATTACGCGCGCTGGCATAGTTTACGGGACCGCGCGTTAGTCGCGACGTTTCTGGGCGCTGGGTTGAAGGTTTCACAAGCAATTAAACTGACTGTTAACTGCATTAATATTGGGCCAGATCGGCTCATGCATATCACCACGCCAGGCTCACGCTTTTCGCATCAACCTCGGCCCGAGCCGTTTGCGCAGTCGGCGCTGGCGCACTGGTTAGTCGAACGGCACGCCAGTGGTGTGAACAGTCCATGGGTCTTTCCCGGCGCACGGGATGGACGCCCGATGCACGCGGTCACCGCACTGCGCGCCACCGAGGCGATCGTGCGCGCCTGCCGCCTGTCGGCCACGCGGCAGGCGCGCACCAGTCCCCAGACGCTGCGCAATAGTTACATCGCGGCGCTATTTGAGGCTGGACAGACTACGCTGGCGGTCAGCGAAGTGCTCGGCGTGGAGCTAATCACCGCCGAGCGTCTTAAAAAGGCATGGCAGAAGTGGGCACGAAAAAATCAGTTTGAAACTAAATCTATGGTTACCCCATTTTTGCAGGTTTTCGATTAAGAGAAGTGCAGCCTCGCACTGCAGTAAGCACTGCGGCGAGCCGAGCGGGCCGAAACCGAAGGGGACGTTACACAGCAGATCGTCAACGGGCGAAAAAGCCGCTAACTCCCCCGTGGCGCCGCGCGCACCAAGGGGGCGACGGCTTAGCGCACGCTTATAAAGTCACCCCCATATTGCAGCCGCATAAGATAAGAGACATTCGAAAGCATGACACGGCAAATCCGTTCTGGACGTTCAGCAGGGCATGCTCCTCATGCTGCGATAGGGTCACCGTATGAGTAAGGACGTGGATATCTTCGTCCTCCAATCTACAATACCTCGGATACGTCAATCCTCACATCAGCGAGGCCGCATCCCTTGATGCGGAACGCCGCCGCGTTCGCCGGTTACGGTGCATGGCGCTCTCGCGCACCAATTCGTCGTAAGCCACGCGATTGATTTTGAAGCCTGGTGCTCCAGTGTGCAGTCCGTTCGTGCGCCACCCGACGCATCTGCTGTCGCCCGAAACGGATGGATGGTGGCAGGGCGGCCGGTACCGCCCGGCATGCACGACTTGCGGTTACGCCGCGTTTTCGGCCACCTTGGACAGCGCAATGTCAGCCTCGCCCGGTTGAGCACCGTGATCGCGCATCCGGCGGTGGACAACCCAGTCGCCGCATTCGATGGGCGTGCGCCCTACCGTCGAAGCGGCATCGACAGGATAGAACTGGCACGGCAACAGCCTACCGTTGAGCTGAACCTGAATCAGGCTGCGCTGAAACTCGCGCGGATGGTGCGGAAATACCTCCTCGATCTTATCCAACACCGGTAATAGCGTCTCGTCGATCTCGAACACGTCGCCGTAGACCTCACCGGCCGCTGCTGTATCGGGTACCAAGCCCGGATACGCGCCAAGGTCGTACAGCGTGCCCTTCACGCTGCCTCGGCCAAGCCAGCGCGGCTGCGCGGTGCCGCTTCGTTGGGCGGCACGGCCAATATCGTTGGCCTCGTTTTCACGCAGTGTTCCGTAGACAAAGACGTTCAGCATAATGGTCTCTCTCGCTCAAGTTAGCTTCGTGGTGGAGATGAGGACGCCATCCGCCTCCCTGCAGATCTCTCCCCGCCGGATCGTGACACTAGGGAACGCGACGGCAACGTCCCATTCGCTGATGCCCCGATTTTTGGCTGCGCTGTGAGTGCACCGCGAACGCGCGAATGCCGACTTCGCATGCGTCCAACTCGCGTGTGTCCCGCACCGTGCCGTAGACAAGGATGCCAGCCCAGCCATGTTTCTCGGCGAGCATGCCGAGGTTGCCGCCGACGAGCGCGCAACGCACGCTGCCGCCGCCGACCACCAGCCCCCGCCCCTCGCCTTTTCCTCCAGCGCCGCGCGTACCAGCGTGTTGTCTTCGAACACCTTCAGCGTTGATGCCGGCCCGGCGAACGTGCTCGCCCGCCCGAAGGCGCGGAAGACCGACGCCAGCACATGCAGCATGCCGGTAGCCAAGCTGTCCTCATGGGCGTCGCACAGATCCGGGGTGGCGAACGTTGTCATCGTATCTCCTGGAACAAGAGCGGCCCGATGCCGCTTGCACGCCATGGGCTTTCACCAGCACGGGTGCACGGCCGGGCCGCTCGCCCCCTAGCATAGTGCGCGTGCCGTGACAGTGAAGGCATCCAGGCGGATGAAGCTAAAAAACGGCTGCTCAACGCATGAATCGGCCGACCAGTACCGGTGCGTGTCCGCGTATGCTATACGCGGCACCCAGCCACTATCATGACACCGCTTATCAACGAGCCAAATTGCTGCGAAACTGCGCCATTATTTCACTTTGTTTGTGCCGTTATCAGTGCCATGCTCTCTGCCGACACCCCGGCCCTGATGATGGCCGATATCCCGCCACATCACGCGCCGACCCGCGATCATCCGATCCGGATCAGGTCTCGGCCCATGCCGGCTGGCCATGGTTTTGCGGGCCATACGCATCCGTGGGCGCAATTGGCTTACTCGTCGCGCGGCGTGTTGCGTATGACTAGTATGAGCACCACCTGGATCGTGCCACCGTCGCGCGCCGTATATGTGCCGCCGAACGTACCGCATCAGGTCGCCGTCATCGAAGACGCGTTCCTGCGCACGATCTATATTGACGAGTCTGCGTGTCCGGCAGGGCTCAGCGGATGCCAGGTCGTCGAAGTTTCGCCTTTGATGCGCGAGGTGATTGCGGCACTCGATGCACGCGAGTTGCCCGGGCGGCGTGAAGCGCTGCTGTGCGAGTTGTTGCAGGACGAGATGATGCGCTCCCGGCCATTGCCGCTTGGCGTGCCGCTGCCGACCGAGAAGCGCCTGCGGGGGCTGTGCGAGGCCGTGCTGGCCGATCCCGCGCACGCTCAAACGCTCGAGATGTCGGCCGCACGGGCGGGCGCCAGCGTGCGTACCATTGCGCGGCTGTTCCGGCAGGAACTGGGTATGAGTTTTTCGCAATGGCGGCAGCAGGCGGTGCTAGCGCGCGCAATCCCGTTGCTCAGTCAAGGGTATCCACTCGCGCGCGTGGCCCATGAGTTCGGCTACCAGAGCCAGAGTGCCTTCTCGGCGATGTTTCGTCGCGCATTCGGCGAGAGCCCCCGTGCGTTCTTCACGCGACAGAACGGTGTGCCCGGTGCGCGCGAAGCGCAGGTCTTCGAGCCTGACGAGGTGGCCGGGCCGATCAGCTCGACCTGGCCGCCGGCACCGTAGCCGACAATTTGAAAGGATGCCTAACCTATCGACGGTGTGCAGAATCAATCCGGCGGTGACGCCGGACTAGCGCAGTCAGGCAATGCGTTCCATCTGCTTGACCATTCCGAAGTCGGCAAGCGGTCTCCCGACGTTCTGATAGCGGAGCCGCACATACAGTCTTGTGGCGGGGTTTTCGGTGAACACGCGCAAGCGCAGTATCCGCAGGCGACGCCGGCAAGCCCACGCGTGCACGGTTTCTAGCAGAAACGTGCGCCGCACGCGCCGCGGGCTTCGGGCGCCAGTTGCAGGTCGCGGATATGCAGTGCGTCCCCTTCGCTGCTGATGCGCAGCACGCCGATGCGTTGGCGGTCCCGTTCGAATCTGCTCGCCAACCGCCGTGAGCACGCAGCCTCCATTCCGTTGTCCGCCGTGCTCTGAGGCGGTCGCCGGGGACTTCAGCGACTGATTCAGCTCGTCGGGCAGCAGCCATGCGCGCCGATAGGCCATGGCTGGATCATGCGCGCCAGCCTACACGAGGCCCTTGCCGCGGAGCGAGGCGCGGCTGTTGGCGAAGGCTGGGCCATAGACGTTGCGATGTATCCTGCGCGTGAGGTGTCCCGCTTGCGAAGTGGCCCTTATCCGACGTGCCAAGGGCTTGGCCGCGAGCGGATTCGCTGTCGGCCATCGCTTTACGTTAGGATCTGCGCGCCGCGTGCCTGCAGCAGCTCGCGCAGGATGTTGCGGTGGCAACGGCTTTCGTCCTCGCAATAGCAGCCGATCGAGAAATTTGTCGACTTGGAAAGCGCGGCGAGCACGTCCAGCACCTTGCTAGCATCACCACTGTTCATGGCGGCACGAAAGCTACGGGCAAACGCGTTCCATTCGGTTTGACTGCGCGCCGATTTCGCCTGCGCCACGCCGTCTGCGTCCGGCGACAGGATCGGCAACCACACATCGTAGTAGTTACATCGGGCAAATTCGGCCTTGGGCACGCCGCGTGGCGGCCTGCGCACCGTGCCGATGCGCAGGCCCTCGTCATCGGCGCGTGGCGATCCCAACTGCACGATCCGTATGCTCATCGCTCACTCCTGTTGCGTCAGTGCGTCATCTCGCGCCCCATAAACGCGTCAATGGGCCGTTGGTCCCTCCCAACGGATCACTATTCGGCACCGCCAGCGAGCGCATGCTCTGCACCGCAGCATCGGACAATGGCCCTCGGCAGATGTCCCACTGCTGCCCGGCCGGATAAGCACCGACCACCACCAGGTCCTCGCTGGCCGACAGGCAGCAGTGGGCTGTGCCCGCTGGCAGCACGAGCACGTCGCCGCGCTCCAGCTGCACCTCGCGTGCGCCGGGGCCGCCCAACTCGACGCTGGCCACGCCCTGCGCGATGCCCAGCGCCTCGTGTGCGGTCGAGTGAAAGTGTGGGAAATCGTAGATGCCGTCACGCCATTGCGGTGGCCAGCCATAGCGGGAAAAGGTGGCCTCAAAACGCGTCGCCAGGTCGTACTCGTATGGACTGAGTCCTGCGCGGTATAGCAACACCGGCAGGCGGTCGTTGTTCGGTATCCAGTCGTTCGGTGGCAACATGAACGCTTCGGGCGTGGGCACGGGAGCGTACGATACGCCGGGCGGACGCGCCGAAGTTGCGCGGCTGCGGCGGACATGGCTGTCGCCCTCGGCGCCGAAGCCGCGCGGCGCGCGGCGTAAGTAGAAAAAACGTGGCATAACGGTGCTCCTTCGAGTCTTCGTCCGATCCGGTTTTTCTATTGATCGCGCATTGCCAGCGCAGATGCACGGTTCGTACCAGGTCGCGGCGCCCTAGCCGGCGCGGCCTGCATGAGCGACCTTGCACATTGGAGTGCAAAATCTTGCGTTCACTGGCGCAATCGTCTGCTGGGCCGATCTGCACCAGCCTCGCACGATGCCCATCGCGCCGCAGCGAACACAACGCCGCCTACCATGCAACGTCTATGATGCGCTTTTCTGCATTCCATCGCTTGCGGATTATCACCGCGGCACGCCACAGCGCAGCATCCTGAAACATCCTCGGTTCGTCGCCACGGCCGGCGGCTCGCATCGGCGCTGCTCGGTCGAGCCATGTCAACAAAACGGCATGGCGAACGGCTTGAGTTTTAGCCCGCACGCCGGTGCAGTGAACAAGGCCGAACGTTGTAGTTTGGATGGTCGCTTCATTGAGGCGCCCTTTTTATCGAGGTCAGAACGGCAATTCAACGCTCGTGAGTGACCGTGAGTGAGCCAGTACTGAGATCGGCCAGTTGCGCTTAACTCGTGCCGCTTTGCTGCTGCGCTTCAATGATGTACTGACTGGCCGCTCGCTGCCGGCTACCACGGTAAGACGTCACCGCTTCGAACAGCGGCCAAGACGGGAACGGGCCATGCACACGCTGGGCATCGCAATCTTCATCGTGCCAGTGCTCGGCGGGCTCATTGTCGGTCTGACTGCACGGTATGGCTCAGAGAAGATCCGCGGGCACGGCATCCCCGAAGCCATCGAGGCGATCCTGTTCGACAAAAGCCGCATGTCGCCCAAGGTCGCGCTGCTTAAGCCGTTGTCATCTGACATCGTGATCGGCAGTGGCGGACCATTCGGCGCGGAGGCGCCCCATGACTGGCAGTGCACTGGGCTCGCTAATCATGCAGTATTTCCGCTTATCGGCGGCAGAACGCAAGACGCTGCTGGTTTCCGGTGCAGCCGGCGGGCATGACCGCGGTGTTCGGTACGCCCTTGGCCACTGTACTGCTCCCGCCTCGCCGTGCATGGGCTCGAGCGGCTAGCGGTCGCCGACGATCCGCATTCGCGCCGGCGCCGTGAGGCACGACCTTGTTAATACCGGCGCGATGGCGCGGCGACCGCGGCTCATCTCAGACAGATGCTATACGCCGCATTGCCATCGAGGCGTGCCACGATGGCAGGAAGTTGGCGCCAGACGCCGATGACCGAGCGACACGGCGCCCGTCGCGGCCCGCTAGCGTGGTGACGCGCCGAACAACGCCGCGATGCGCTGCTTGAGCATCGGCAGCACCTGATCGGCGAACCACGGGTGGCGCTTAAACCATAATTGATTGCGCGGCGACGGATGCGGCAGCGGCACATACGATGGGGCGTACTCGGCCCACGCGCGGACCGTTTCGGTCAACGACGACTTGCGCCGTGCGCCGAGGAAATGATGCTGCGCATATTGTCCAACTAACAGGGTCAACTCAATCCGTGGCAAATGGGACAACAGCTGTTCAAGCCACAATTGCGCGCATTCCGGTCGCGGGGGATTGTCCCCGCTCGTACCCCGACCCGGGTAGCAAAAGCCCATCGGAATGATCGCGACGCGAGATACATCGTAGAATTCGGCCTCGGTCATGTCGAGCCAGTCCCGCAACCGCTTGCCGCTGGCGTCGCTCCATGGCACCCCAGACGTATGGACTTTTGCCCCCGGCGCCTGGCCGACGATCAACAGACGCGCATCGCGGCTGGCCCTGATCACCGGCCGTGCGCCGGCCGGCAACTGTGCATCACAGACACGGCATGCGCGCACGTCGCGCAGCAACATGTCCAGAGACGCATATCGGGAATGGGGCCGCATAAGCTTCATACCGCTTCAACACACATTACACCAAACCAGCGGGCAGCATACACCCGCGGTGAACCCGGCGCCATCGCCGCGCGCCGCAGCAACGGTGTTCAAGAAACACAGCGCCCTGGGGCTCGTGAAACAAGCACCCGGGTACGTATATTGCAGCTTTCGTTGCGACACTCGTCAAAGGAGAACCCGCGATGAAACGACACGTTGTCTATCTGCTATTTGCCATGCTCATGGCCGCGCTGACCACTGGCATTGAAGGATGTAAGCGCGCCGACAATTCCGGGGTCGCGCCCGGCGGCACGGGCAGCGCGGACAGGCCGGCGTCCGGGGCCAGCTATTAACCCACGGTTGCTGCGGTCAGCAGCGCGCACTTCGGGCCACCGCGTCCGGCCCGCCATCATCGGGTCGGCAAGCGCCGCCGCGGTTGTGCAGCCGATGTATGCCGACATCACCATTGCACGCGCGCGTCCCGTACCCACGGCGCCGCGGACAGATAGGCTGCGATGTCCGTGAGCGCAGCATCTGGTATATCGCGAAAGTCCAGTTCCAGTACGTCCATGGCGAGTTTTCGGTTGCAGCGGATCCGGCTCTGCGTAACGTGGCTGGCATAGGTGCCTAACGCTGCCCACACGGCAATAATCCGCAGCTCGCCTGTCGACGCGCGTACTGTGAGCCGTACCGTGACGGGCTGCGGCGCACGCGCGTGGCTACCCTGCCAGGCCGCGTCGCGCAGCGTGGCAGTAACTGGCGTGCGGGCATGCTCGACGCCGGTATCTCGTGAATTCAAGCCGTTGTTCATCTCCCTACCTTCGTGGTCCCGGCCTGCGGAAAAACTACATCGCCCGGGAAGTGAAATGGCACGGGGGGTGGCGTGGTCCCCCACAATCGATACTTTGCCCGCCACCATGCTATTTCAAGGCGCCAATCCGGACGCCACGGTTCGACGCGACGCGTCAAGCACGAAGGCAGATGCAATATCCGTACCGGCTTGCCGCTCGCAGCGCGCGTCCCACGACGGACACCTTGCGAGCGCCCCAGTGCGGGCCCCGTCCCGTCTTGCGACTGCGGCTGCCACCCTGCGATTTGTGGCATGCAGCGTGCACCAATAGATTACGGAGGTGCTCAAGTACGTGAACACGATCATCTTCGCCCCGTGGACATGCCTGGCCGAGCAGTGCGTCAATTCACATTTGCCAGTCTTCCAGCCCATCACGGCAACGGTCGAATCCATTCCGGTCTGGGTCGCCACACTCGCTCACCGTGTCGCGGATCCACTTCTTGTCAGTACCAATGTCGTACAGAGGGTAACGCGCTTGCCGATCGGCTTTAGCGTCGAGGAGAACGTCTCACCGGTCTTCGGGGGCGTGCGTCGGGACGCGGTCAAGCCGTACACCACCAAAGCAACCTGCACCAGTTCGCGCCGGGTCTCGTAGTCGATTTAATCAAGCATCGATTGCCTCACTGACTTCTCCCACCTCGAATTACACGACGGCTGCGGATGCTGCCGCGTACCCACAGCGGTGGGGGAGCATTTTTTGTGCTTATATCGATTGCTGCGTCGTTAGCGGGGGTGACGAGCTGCCCATTGCTAGGCCAGGGCAACAGTATCGAGCGCCTTGCGTGCGCTCGATACTGCCGTCGCTACGCTTCAGAGCATCGCGGATCTCGCGCAGCAGTAGGATATCCTCGGGCGGCGGCGCAGGAGCGGCAGGCGTCTCTTTAGCCTTATGCGCGTCCAGTCTGCGCAATTCGTTCACCGCCTTGACGAGCAAGAAGACGATCACCGCCAGGATCAAAAAATTCAAGACCACTGTAATGAAGGCCCCGTAGCCAAACACCGCGACGCCTGCCGCCTGCAGGTCTTTGTACGAGTCGGGATTGCCTTTGAACGTGGCCGGAATACGTCCGATACGGATGAACTTGTTTGAAAAGTCTAGCCCGCCCGTGACGGCACCGATGACTGGCATGATTAAGTCCTTGACCACCGAATTGACAATCGTCGAGAATGCGCCGCCGATGATCACACCAACGGCCAGGTCCATCACGTTGCCTTTGATCGCAAACTGCTTAAATTCTTGGATGAGTTGGGCCATTTCGTGCTCCGGCAAAAATATCCTGGGCGCTTAAGCGATCCGCGTGCCCGACTCGGGCGACTCGCGTCAGTGAATCTCCAGATCTGGGTCAACTTGACGGCCAATGTCCCCAATCACGCATTCCCTCCGCCTTAACCGACTCCGCGTGCCGAAGCATGAACACACTGTGTTGTGAATTGTGCAAGCGTTGACGACGCAGCGTCTGCTCGGCCCGATGCGTATGTTGTACTCGGCAAGGACAGGGTGGCTAGCGTCCTTTGCCATGCCATGCGTTTACTCCCGCAGCATATGGCGCTGTCGACTTTTACAGCACTTGAATCTCTACCATTAACGGCCAATGGAAAGCTCACTGTGATCAAGTTACCCGCGCCGAAATTCAGCTCGTCGATGGACAAGGCCTGTCGCCAACCAGCCCTCGAAGTCTCGCAGGACCCTACCAACGATACGCTACCGGAAAAGTTGCGGTGTATCTGGAGCGATGCGTTCAGCCACAATACGCCCAACTTTCTTGAACAACAGTTCAATGTGCGACGTCTCGACCCAACTCGCGTAACCGACGTGACGAACGCAAAAGAGGGGTTAAAAGCTGTATTTTGCATCGATCTTGGACCTATATAGCGGCAAGGTCTTCGTCTATGAAACTTCACAGCACCCGTTGTTCAACCTGGTAGGGAGGATGCTAAACAAGCGATTGATCAACCCGAAGCACACGGCCAAGGCTGCACTCGGACCCGGGCTGGCAGTATCTCGGCCAGGCGAGTTTCTTGCATTCAGTTTGTCAACCACGATCGATTCGCGTCCCTGCAAAACAAGGGGCAGTAAAAAATCCTGCTCAAGGAACCAAGCCATGGCTATGCCGCCTATTGCTGGTCGCTCGACTCGGCAGTTTCTTCGTCAAGCATTTCTTTTCCCTTTTCGCGGGTTCTGTGCCTCTGCGTATTGGCAACGGCTGATGAAACGACATATTGGCATTATCCCATTGCCAGCGTATGGGCTCATCCTCGCATGCTTAAGCGCACTTATTGCGCTTGAGGAGCTACCGAGCGAATTGCCAGTACTCATCGCCGTGCTTGCAGTTGTCGGGTTCACTTGTTTTGAAATTGGCGCCCGGATGCCCGTGCTACGTCACATGGGTGGTCCGGTGATCATGACACTATTATTACCCTCTTGTTTGACCCATCATCAATGGTTGCCAAAAAATTTGATTGTTTCAATCCGCGAGCTGTGGGTGGCAACAAATATCCTCTATCTATTCTGCATCCTCGTGATCGCGGGCTGCTTACTGGGTATGGATCGACAAGTATTGATTAAAGGCATTGTGCGATTCTGCGTCCCTGTTGTGGCCGGTTCAGTGACTGCGGCATTAGCTGGCACCGCAACGGGTGTTGCATTCGGTTTGAGCGCGCAGGATACATTCTTTTTCATTGTTGTACCTATTATGGCCGGCGGAATCGGCGAAGGTGCGATTCCTCTTACCATCGGCTATGCCGCGCTATTACAGCAACCACAAGGCCAATTGTTTGCGCAAGTAGTGCCGGCGATTGTCCTAGGCAATTTAGGCGCCATCGCTAGTGCCGCAATACTGCATCGAGTCAGCCGAAGTTGGCCCCAAGACAACCAGGCTTGGCTGACGACGGCGGATAACACTACACTGTTATGCCGCAAGTCTGTTCCCATTGAGCACATTGCGGCAGCCGCAACGATTGCCATTAGCTTGTATTTTGCTGGCCTGGTTATTCAACATTTTACAAGCTTGCCCGCACCGATCGGCATGTTAGCGTTCGCCGTTTTGATTAAGCTAATTGGTGCCGTGCCCTCTCACCTCGAACATGGCGCGCACTGGAATTATCGTTTCTTCGCATGCACGGTGTCTTATCCACTGCTATGTGGTGTTGGCATCACATTGATGCCATGGGATGCAGTCATTGCCGCTCTGAGTCCAGTGCACCTTGTCACAGCACTTGTCACGGTGCTTGTACTAATGACCACCGGCTTTCTCGTCGGACGTTGGACGGGGCTGCCGGCGATTGAAAGCGCGTTGGTCAACGCATGTCATAGTGGCATGGGTAGTGTCGGAGACTTGGCCATTCTCACCGCGGCCAACCGTTTGCCATTGATGCCGTTTGCGCAACTTGCCACTCGGATCGGTGGGGCGCTTACAGTGGTGGTAGCGCTGTTATTGTTGGACCAATGTATTTGATGCAAAAATGCACATGTCCTGTCTACGTCGTCGACATAAATCAGTAACATTATTAAAATATTATATAATTTATGTAGAGGCCAATTAAGCTATATTCAATAACGATGTGTGAACCGCGATTGTGTAATGCATGTTCAGTCGCGTCAAGCATGATATGGCTTAACAGCTGACTCTTGCAACTGATACGCCGGCTACGATGGTAAGAAACGCCGCAACAACGTTAAATTCATTACCAAGGAAACTCGAACGCATGCTGAGGCAGTATGCATTGAGTCAAACAGCTGTCGGGCAATTACGGTATGTAATGACATCACTTTCTGCATGATGCGCGGCAATAACGACTGCTTCTTTGAATGCATCCATGTCCAGGACCGCGTGATTGGCTAGGCATCGCAATGACAATCGCGTCGCGCGCCATCGCGGGCCGTCATTCGGTTCTGGATTTACCAGCCTCAGGGCGAGACGAGCACGCTCCTTTCGGGTAAAATCAAACGATCCAACGTCATTTTACCCTGTATTCGTCCGCCAACGCAGGCCCCGCTTGAAAACCGGACAACATCACATGAAGATCCGAAGGGCAGAAACGCTTATATGATCGGCGTCGGTTTTCTTGGGATGTCCGACTTATCTATTGCAACGCAGTGTACCGCAGCAATAGGACATCGACATGTTGCTGCATCGCCCCGAAGTAGCGCCGAGATGAATTCCTCTGCACGAACGCTGTCGTAGTCGATTTGTGCCTTTTCGAATTACTGCCATGCCCGTTTCTTTCCGTCCGCCGCTTTGCCAACCCGCCCGTCAGCTTACCTGGATTGCAACCGTATTCGCAGTGATGGTGGTCGCGTTGTCTATCGCAGTGCGAGTAAGCGCGGCGCCCACCCCCACCCCTAGCACTGCTGCGCCACCGTCATCTGGCACGCCGGCCGCGCCAACGAGCAACGCCGCGGTCACGCTCACGCCGGAGCAGGCACGTACCGCTTTGCAAGTATTGAACGATCCTCGACGCCGCGCGCAGTTCGAGGACACGCTGCGGGCGATCGCCGCGGCGGGTACGCTGGCTAGCCCAGCCGCGTCGCCCTCTGCCGTCGCCGCGAGTGTGCCGTCAACCGCCAGCGGTCCAGCTGGGTCGTTGGCCAAGGCGCTCGACGCGGATGGACTGGTGACACAGTTATCGCGGCACATCGCACAATCCGCTTCCACTTTCGGACAGCGCGTGCACCTGTCGAGTTCGGCATTGCTCGACTTTCCGTCGGTCCGTCAATGGTGGGCATGGCATTTATCCAGCCCACAAGGCAAGCATGCGTTGCTAGGACTGCTGGAACTGCTACTTGCCGTGCTGGCGCCGTCACTAATGCTCGAATTGCTGGTGCGACGGGCAGTACGGCGCTCACGCAGCGCGCTGGCGTCCCATCACGCCACACCCCACGAGTCGCCTGCCCCATCGCCCCAAAGTGGCACCCAGCCCGGCGACGCAGGCGTGCCGCGAGCGTCTGCGTCGCGCGCGGCACATCATTGGAGCCGCCTGCAAGTGCTACCCCGCGCGCTGGTCCACTTGTCGCTTGGTGCGGTGCCGTTGGCCGCGTTTGCGCTATGTGCATCCATGCTGTTGTCCGTGTGGGGCACTTCCAACGCGCAAGCGTCGAGCGCAATAGGCGTAGTCGTTGACGCGTACGTAATTGGCCGGGCGGTGTTGCTCGCCTGTACATTCTTTTTTGCGCCTAACGCGCCACACCTGCGTCTACTTCCTTTGCGGGATCACTGGGCGTCGTTTGCACAAAGCTGGATGACTCGAATGGTGGTCGTCGCAGGGGCCGGCGGAGCATGGGCAGGCGCTGCCGGCCGGCTCGGCATGACGCAGGAAGCGCAGTTGGCACTGGTCAAGCTGGTGGCGCTAACGGTACACATCATGGCGGCGATCGCAATCCTGCAATGCCGGGTACCGGTGGCGCGCACGATCCGTGGCTATTTCACGAAACGGCCAACGCTCGCATACCTGGGCCACTGGCTGGCGGACATCTGGGCAGGCTCGACGGTATTCGTGATCCTCGCGCTGTGGCTAGTCTGGGCGCTCGACGTGCGCAACGGCTACGAGATGGTGTTACACCTGGGCGGGCTGTCGCTCGCTGTGCTGCTCGCCGCGCGCGTCGTCGCCATTGTCGCGTTCGGCGCGCTCGGACGCGTGTTTGGACAAGGCGTGGACGACAGCACTTCCAGCGTCGGACGTCGGCGCGCGTACCGCTATTATCCGCTGCTGCGTCAAGCCTTGTCCGTGGTGATCGGCGTCGCAACTTTGTTGGTGCTGCTGTCGATATGGGGACTGCACGTCGGCACGTTCCTTGTCTACAATCCAATCGGCAACCGGCTTGGCTCGGCGCTGGTGACGATCGCGATTGCAGCGCTGGTCGCAGTGTTGATCTGGGAGATCGCGAACGTAGGCGCCGAGCGGCGGCTCGAGCGGTGGACGGCGGCTGGCGACGTGATCCGGGCGGCGCGGCTGCGCACGCTATTACCGATGCTGCGTACCACGCTATTCATCGCGATCTTGATGATCGTCGGGCTCACCGCGCTGAGCCAAATCGGTGTCAACACGGGCCCCCTGCTGGCCGGCGCAAGCATCTTTGGCGTCGCGCTCGGATTCGGCTCGCAAAAGCTGGTGCAAGACTTCATCACCGGTATTTTCCTATTGATGGAAAACGCGATGCAGGTCGGCGACTGGGTGACGGTTGCGGGCGTATCGGGCTCTGTCGAGTATTTGTCGATCCGCACCGTACGTTTGCGCGGCGGCGACGGCTCGCTGTACACGGTGCCATTCAGCTCTGTCACAACGGTCAACAACACCAATCGCGGCATCGGCAACGCCGCAGTGAAGGTCGTGATCGCAGCAGGGGCAGACGTCCAGTACGCGATCCAGACGCTGGTCGATATCGGCGCCGAGTTGCGCAGCGATGACAAGTTCAAGGATGGCATCTTGTCCGACTTCAGCTTCTGGGGTGTCGACCAGATCGATGGCGCGAGCATTACGCTGGTCGGTCAGATCGCGTGCCGCGATACCCGTCGCTGGCCGGTTCAGCGTGAATTCAACCGGCGCATCTTGGATCGTTTCACGGAACGGGGCATCGAGTTGGCCAATCCACAGCGCAACTTCGTGATCGATGCGCGCGCGACGGCCACGCAGCCAAGTGGCCCGGACGTGGGCACGTCCCCGAACCGGTAGAATTGCGCATTGCGCGGCGCCTCCAACGCGCCCAACTGCCGGCTCCGGGGGATCAAGTTCAGTCGCGCGGCTGCCCGCGCGAAATGGGGGCTGCGCGAACGCAACCCAATAGCAAAGCGGCTTGACGTCGATCACGGTGCAAAAGCATGGCCAACCACCGCATTCTAAATTGAATTGTATCGTTGTAACCGCTTAACCTGTCGCGACCGGCTTTCCAGCCCAACTTAACTTACGGCTTCGCGATGTTATCGACGCTCGGCATCCTGCTTCCCGTCTTCGCACTGATTTTTGCCGGCTTCGTGTGTCGCCAGCGCGCACTGCTTGGCCCACGGCCGCGTCCGAATTGAACCGCTTTGTTGTACGGCTCGCGCTTCCAGCGCTGCTTTTCGACATCACCGCCCATTCGGACTGGGCGCAGCTGACTAACCCGGCGCTGGTCGCCACGTTCTCTGTCAGCTGCACCGCGGTGTTCGCCATCGTGTTGGCTGCGCGGTTGATGGCGGGGCGACAGTTGGCAGACGCCAGCGTTGACGCGATCGCCGCGTCTTATCCGAACACCGGCTATCTCGGCTTCCCCCTTGTCCTGCTCGCGTTCGGCCATGCTGGCCTTGCGCCGACCACGATCGCTACGGTCATCGTCACCTGCGTACTGTTTACCTTTGCGATCGTGCTAATAGAAATCGGCGTGCAAAATGAACGCGCGCCGCGCAAGCTCGCGGCGAAGGTGGCGTGGTCACTCGTGAAAAATCCGCTAACCATGGCACCTGTCGTCGGCGCGCTCGTCTCCGGTGCCGCGATCGCGCTGCCGCCCGGCCTGGCTGCGTTCACGAAACTGCTAGGCGGCGCGGCCAGTCCATGCGCGCTCGTGAGCCTCGGGTTGTTCCTGGCCGAGCCCCGGCCGGCAACCGGCACTACCCGCGCGGCGCTCGTGTTTACCGGCGTCAAGCTGCTCGTGCAGCCAATGCTTGCATGGTGGCTGGCAGTCCACGTATTCGCTCTCGCCACGCCACTGGCCGACGTCGCCGTGCTGCTCGCCGCGTTGCCCACCGGCACGGGGCCGTACATGCTAGCCGAGTTTTACCGCCGCGAAGCCGCCGTGACGGCGCAGACAATCCTGCTGTCCACGATGGGCTCCCTGGTGTCGCTGTCGCTGCTGCTGTATTGGATGCGCGCACCGGGCGGCTGACTCGCCGCACGCGATAGGGTCAATACAACTTCCGGGGCGGCAAGGAACGGCGAATCTGCTTGCGCAATCTCGCCACGGCGGCTGCCTTCTTCCGCTTGCGCTCTGTGGTGGGCTTTTCATATGCCGTGCGGGCACGCAACTCTTTGATCAAGCCAGTGCTTTCGATCGAACGGCGGAAACGCCGGAGTGCAACCTCGACGGGCTCATTAGGCTTCGGGATAACAGTGGTCAAATCATTCCTTTGAGTTCAATGGGAGAAAAAGGTACCGCACGCCTGTGCGAAACCCAAGGCGTCGCATGCTCATACGAAACATCAGCTAAAGCAAGTAATGGCTGGCCCGCTCACATGTCGATCACCGACGCGCCGTCCACCTTGCCGTCGATGATGTCCTGTCCTTGCTGACAGGCAACACGTCGGGCCACGCCGAAATCGGCAAACACATGTTCCTGGTCGACCTTGAATACGCGGCCCGCGCCCGCGGCGCCGTCTGTTCCCAGACGGCAGATGCGCACGGCAACGTCATAACCTTCAGCATAGCGCGAGTGACCGTCGAAACGGCTGAATTGGCGCGCGAAAACGAGCGGACGAAGCTCGAACCCCTTATAGAAAAGTCGCAGCGGTGTCGACATAATTGCTCCTCGACGGGGACATCAGTCACTATACACGCAAATCACGGAGCGGGTCCCGGTATTCTGGTGCTCCGAGAATATCGGGACCGCGCGACGATCGACTGGATCACCGTCACGGTGGGCGTGCTCGGCGCACTGATGGCGACGCGGGACATTTCAATCACAAACTCTGCGCCACCGCAAATTCAGGGGAGTTCGGCGCGGCCGGCACCGAAGGCACCTGGAACTCGACGGGATACTTGATATCGTTGCATGCTCGACATCGGCGCTGACCGCGCAAAGCGTCGGACACGATTTCATGGGTCGTGACTGCTTCGCGGCACAATCCAGATGCTCACGATGATGCCGATGAATCGAGACTGCATCGGATCAACGATTTCAACCGCGAGGCGCTCGGCATCGAGATCGATTTCTCGTTGCCGTCGCAGCGGGTGATCCGTGCGCTGCGGCAGATCATCAGTTGGCGTGGCAGGCCGAAAGCGATTCGGTGTGACAACGGCCCGAATACCTGAGCACGGCGATCACCGAATGGGCCCGGCAGTATGGCATCAGGCTTGACTCCATCCAGCCGGGTGAACCTCAGCACAATGCGCATGTCGAGCGGTTCAACCGGAGCGTGCGGTACGAATGGCTGTCGTTGTACCACTGGAAAGACTTGGACCACGTGCAGCGTTTCGCGACCGACTGGATGTGGGCTGACCATCACGGCCGCCCGAACATGGTCATGGATCGCGCGACGTCACCGATTACTCATCAGACACATGCTCGTCACCGCCTTCAGGGCCGGGGGCTGCCACCGCGCAAGCAGCACGTTGATACGATCGCCGCGCTGCCTCCAGCATGCGCCATAACGTGGGGGAGGCAAGCTGTCGTCGATCGACGGCGGATATGACAAGGCCGGTGCCTTGGCACCAGAACGCAATACCGGCCGGTGGAAAAGCGCCTGCCGGCACGTGCGTCGATCCTACATCGGAACCCACCGAGCCGGGTTCATCGCATTTCATATCGCAATCGCGTAATCGAACTTTAGGTCCGTTGCAGCATGGCCGCCGTGTAACCCCCAGTTGTCGAGCGGCTCTTCACGCAACAGAACTAGGATGCGGGATGGATCAACCTGACGCGCCTGCGCCACCTCCGCGACAACGCGTTCGTAAAGTCGGCGCTTGACATCGAGCGAGCGTCCGGCGAACAGCGTGATCTCGATCACCAGATACTCGCCGGTGCCCGCCGGCGGATAAAAATCCTCCGGTTCGAACGTCTGGTATCTCGCTTGCAACTCGTTCGGAGTAACCCCCAGTGTTTGTCGCAGTACGCTGAATAGCAAGTCGACGAGTCGCGCCTTCTCGTCTGCGGTACGCGGCTGCGGCTCTTCGATTTTGACGATTGGCATATTCAAGTCTCCTGAATCATGGTAAGTGAATTTTTGGTAAAACCGGCGTAGGCACGAGACTGCATCTCGGCAAGGCGGCTAACTGTCCTCGATAGATCATGCGCACCTTCGAGGCCCTCAAGTGCATCGCTGATCGCAATGTCCGATGCGATACAGACACCGCACTTGCGGTCATACAAAATGTCGATCAACCACACCAGACGCTGCAATGTATCGGGATTTTCCAGTGCCATTGCGTGGACGTTGTCAATGATGACCCATTGCCAGCGATCAACCATCGCCAAATAATCGACATGCGAACGCTGCGCCATGCAAAGCACGTCGAAATCCACCCATACCGTTGTCTCGCCCGCAGCGCTCACCGGCAATGGCCGACCCGCCAACTCCATAACGCCAGGTTGCAGCGCAGCTTCGCCTTCCCGAGTGACGAAAATGGCACGTAACGGCTCACGAGCAAGCGCAAGCGGCGAAAAGAACCGAGGCTGCGCGGTATCCGCATCACTGAACCGGTAATCGCGCGGTCCATCGAAGTGCACGATCGTGAAATGACGCTTAATCATGTCGATCGTCGGTGCGAAACGCGCATGGTATTCCTGGTTCGGCAGCAGATCGTCCGGCGCATAGTTCGACGTGAGCACAATACGCACGCCCTCGGCGATGGCCGTTGTCAGAAATCGCCCAATAAGAAACGCATCAGCGATGTCATGCACGTGAAATTCATCAAAACACAGCAGATTGACGCCGTGCAGCCAAGTCTTCGCGACGTCCGCGAGCCGATCGCTACTGCGCGGTGCCTTCACAAGCCTGCAATTGATATCCCGCAGAAACTCATGAAAATGAATCCGCCGCTTCGATCCTGGCGCGAGCTGAAAGACCGCATCGACGACCATGCTCTTGCCTCGCCCGGGTAGACCATGGCAATACACGCCATGCAACCGGTGCAGCGCGCCCAGCCAGCGCCGACCCGGTGCCATGAGCAGCATACATAACGCTGCGATTGCCCGGCGCTGGCTTGCGTCCGGCTCGATTCCGCTGCTGCGAAGCGAGGCTACGACTTGCGCGTCATCGAGCATGCGCGGCTCCCTCCCGTGGCGGCAGGAATGTCTCCAGCAGCGGCCGCAGACTACGCGCGCGCGTGGACAACAGACAGTCGAGCGCCGCATACTGGTCCTCTAAGCCCTTATCCTGCGAAAGCTTGATGCGCGCCTCCTCATGCTCGACGTGTACGCGCAACGCGAGCACGCCCGGCGCGAATCGCGCCACCCGCTCATCATTCGCGTCGAACTGCCATCGTGCATCGTCGGGCTGCAAGCGGGCCGCTGTCTCACGCAGCACGTCGATCTTCTGCGCCAGGTCGGTCACGACATGCACAGAGCCCACCAGATGGACAGCCACGTAGTTCCACGTCGGAAGTTGCCGCGTCACGTACGCTTCGGGCGGAATATAGCTGTCGGGTCCAGTGAACACAATACGCGCACGCGCCGTTTTAACATTACAGAACTGAGGGTTTGCCGCATCGACATGACCGAATAGATTGCGCGACTGGCGTTCGCGGAAAAGCGGGATATGGCTCGCATGAGATAGCCCCGCGTCCGTGCTGACGATCAACGCGAGCGGAAAGTTGTCGATGATCGCGTCGATCCGCTCCGGATCAGTAAAGCGGAACGCATCATAATGAAACGAAACGGGTTGGTTCGCTAGAGGTTCCATTTTTGTCCGTATCATGGATGGCCGCAGTGGCCGTGGCAGAAGGCACGACTGCATTCGAACTGACGCGTGCCGCGGGGCGCGACAGCTGCGCGTAGAGCGACCGAGCAATGGCCTCGGAGCGCAACGCCAGCAGACTGAACGAGCCGGAGTCCCCCATGCCGTGGGATGACTCGCATAACCCGTTTAAATACAGCGGTGCGTCCGGCGCCACTGCACACGAGAAATGCACGCGGTAGTCGAACGACACATCCAGGTGCCCGCGGCTCAAGTCGAGCAGCGGCGCCAGCTCCCGCAGCAGCGGTGGATAGGGCTCGTACCTCGGACCGTCGCCGATATCAAGAAAGCCCGTTGCCAGGACAACCAGGTCGAAGCAGTCGAGCACATGCTCACCGCTCACCGAGTTGACGAGCGCCAGGCGAATCCCCTCTTCTGTGACCGTCACAGCATCGACGTACGTATTGGTCCGTATCGCCAAACCATCACGTCCCAATATTCGGTTCACGTAGCGCTTGACGTACAGCGCATCCAGTACGTCCTTGTCCGCCGAAGCATAATTGGTCGGCATCAGTTCCGCGCGCAACCGATTGCGCGTTGCCTGGTCCGCAAAAAAGAATGTTTGAACAAATTCAGGAAAATAAACCTCGTCGGAAAACGGGCTCGTGTCCTTCTGCCGGAACGCAAAGTTACGCGTGATGCCGACAACCGACGCGCACGAGCCGGTACCATACGCGTGCAGCACAATCTCAACTGCGCTCTGGCTACCACCAATGACCGCGATGCGCGGCTTGCGGCCGCCGTCACACGCCCGTCGCAGCGCAAAGAGATAGTCATTTAAGTGGACAATGCGCGGATCGTCAAAGCCGGCGAACTGCATCGGCACGTTCGGCGTACGCCCCGGCGCGACAACAACCGAGCGGGCCCGCCATGTGCGACCAGTGCAATCGCGCACCACATAGCCATCCAACAGTCCAGAACGCGCGTCGATGACCGGCTCAATGCTCGTCACGTCCACGCCATAATTGACTTGATGCGCGAAGAAACCGGCCACCCACTGCACGTACTGCGCATACTCGATCCGCAATGGAAACGATAGCCCGAGGTTCAAATGCTCGAATAATCGCCCGTTCTCGAACAGGAAATTGGTAAATGAATAGCGACTGCGTGGGTTGCGTGGCGTGACCAGATCGCGCAGTGGATGGTTCTGGATGTCCGACTCCTCCAGCAGCATGCCCTGCTGCCAGCACGCCGCATCGCGCCTTTCGAGAAACAAAACGTCGAGGCCGTCGGTCAGCTCCTCAAGCGCTACGGCAAGCGCAATGTTGGCGGGACCAAAGCCGATTCCAATCACATCGTGAACGCAAGGTTCAAGCGCCGTGGCGGCGTCGTGTCCTGCTTTCATAAGGTCTCCGATACAGAAATGTGAGCGTTGCGGCCGATACCGTCAGGGGTAAGCAAGGGCGCATCCACCGCGCTGGTCACCGTCGACAACGCTCGTTCGAGACGAGCTAGGATTTCGTCCGTTTCAGCCTCTGTAATGATCAGCGGCGGCAACAGCCGCAGCACCGCACCGTGACGTCCTCCCGTCTCAATGATCAAGCCTTCGTCCAAGCAAGCATGCTTGATGCGTCGCGCTAGTTCGCCCTCCGCTGGCGGCAATCCGCGCGCATCCAGCGGACCGTGTGGAGCAACGATCTCGACGCCGAGCATCAGGCCACGACCACGCACGTCGCCGATACACGCGTAGCGCCGTTGCAACGATTCAAGACCGGCGCGCAGCCTGGCGCCGCGCTCAGCTGCCTGTTGCACAATGCCGTGCGAGCGTAGAAATTCGAGCGTGGCGGCACCCGCCACCAGTGCGATCTGGTTGCCTCGAAACGTCCCCGCATGGGCACCGGGTCGCCAACCGTCGTAGCAGCGCCGATAGGCGAGCACGGACAGTGGAAAACCGCCGCCCACTGCCTTAGACAGGATGATCGCGTCGGGTATGATGCCAGCCACCTCATGCGCGAACATCGTGCCGGTACGACCGAAGCCGGTCTGCACCTCGTCGATAACAAGCGGAATCTGATGACGCAGCGCCAGCTCGGACAATCCGGTCAACCAGTCGGCACTGGCCGGAATGCAGCCGCCCTCGCCCTGCACTGCTTCCAACAGGATCAGCGCGGGCTTCGTGATGCCGCTCTCCGGATCCTCAAGAAGATGGCGGATATACGCCAACGACAACGTATCGCTTTGTGCACCGCCAACACCGAACGGGCATCGATAGGCATTCGGATAAGGCAAAAAATGCACTTCTGCCATCGCCCCGGCCACGCTTTCCTTCGGCCCCCGGTTGCCCATCAGACTCAACGCGCCCATCGTCATGCCGTGATACGCGCCGTGAAATGCCAGTACCGACCGCCGGCCCGTGACTGTCTTGAATAGCTTGATCGCCGCCTCGACCGCATCGGAGCCGGTCGGCCCACAAAACTGAAGCTTGGCATCGTTGGCAAACTGCGGCGGCAATACGCGATATAACGCTTCGACAAATTCGATCTTCGCCGGCGTCGCAATGTCCAGTGCCTGCAGAATGTGGCCCGATGCGAGAAACTGGCTGACCCGCTCCATGACGTACGGATGATTGTGTCCCAACGGCAGCGCGCCAGCGCACGCGAGGCAGTCCAAATATTGACGGCCTTCACTATCGTAGACGGTCGCAAGCTCTGCCCGCGTGAGGACGCGAGTGATCGAGCGTGCATACGTACGGGCATTGGACTCACGATGCTCGAGCATGGACAATGCATCCAGCGTTTGCTTATGCATGATACGACTCCTTTGAATGCTCACTGCGAGCATGCTGTTGCACGCCAGCGGTTTGGTGGGCGCTGCAGCCCGCTGTTGCAGCCTCACCCAGCGCACGCAACCAGCGTCGATACTCCACCGCGAGGCGGTCGCTGCGCACATGCATCTCTTCGCGCAAGTCCAGTGGCAGCCGATAGGGACGCTGCGATTCGACGATGTGGCGATCCTGCTCAAACACCCGGTCCTGGCGCTGGAGGATTTGTGCGTCGCTCAAGTCTTCACCGAAGTTGATCGCCACAATGAGCTGTATCACGCACTCGTCCTCGTCAACGGGCGTCGCGTTCAGAAACGTGCAAAAGCGTTCGATAACACCGGTCTTCTTCGAGAAATAGGCGGTCGTGGGCCGAAAAGCGTGATAGGTATAGCGAGCGGTAACCGGGATCCCACGATGATCGCCATACGGCTGAAATACCTCGATTTCCGAAGTTTTGAGACCGTTTTCTGTCATTTTTACTTCGTAATCCTCAATTTTATCGGGACAATTTGGATCGCCGTTTAGATTTGCGTGCACGAATGGAAAATGCGAAGCATCGAGGAAATTCTCCACTGAGCGCAATGCGTTTGCCCGATAGCGGTAAGGTCCCGCATACACCTTGCGGAAACTCGCGTCATCCCATTCGGGGAACGGCGGCACGTCAGCTGCCGGTTGTCCGACACAGACCCAAACTAGCCCGTAGCGTTCGGTTACACGGTACACGCGAACAAGCCGCTGTGCGGGCGGCGTTTGGTCCGGATGCGCAGGCACTTTCGTGCATTGTCCCGACGACGCATAACGCCATCCATGATAAGGGCACTCAATTTCCCCGTCGCGCACACAGCCCAGCGAAAGCCGCGCGCCACGATGACCGCAATAATCGAGCCACGCGTTGATGCCGGCATGGTTCCGCCACAGCACCAAGTCCTCGCCCAGCAAGCGCACGGCGAGCGGCATATCACGTGCCACATCGTCCGAGCGGGCGACCACATGCCACTGATCGCGCAGCGCCCGATAGTCGAGCGCATCCTGGTCCCACTTTCCAGAATAGATCATTGTTCACCTCATCACGCAAACGGGTAGGCTTCACGCTGGCCGTCAAACTGCCATGACGGATTGCGCCAGCCATCAACGTCGTAATCGGCAAGACACTGCTCGACGAGCGACCTGCATTGGTCGATCGCACCACATGCGGTGGAATGGTTCAGCATGTCCAGCCGTACCTGCTCATGGTTACCCGCATAGTTGTACTCGTACAGCTCGTGCCGGCCGCCAAACTCGCTGCCGATCGCGTCCCACAGCAATTTCACAAGCTTGAGCCGCTCCTGTGCGCTCGAATCGGTGCCTTGATAGTACGTATCGATGAGCCCACGCAGTTCTGGATTGTGCATGTCCGCGAAACTGGCCACCTGCATGATCAGCGAGCCACCGAGGATCGTGTCGAAAATCGGCTTGATGTGGGTCATCACCTGCGCGCCGAAGTGCCGCACTGTCGCCGCCACTTCGAGCCGCGGTACGACAGAGCCGTCGCTGCGCTTTTGCGGCGCAATGCACATCGCTTCAGTCATCGCCCACATCGCGTTGCGCCAGCCGACCACATCGGCCACCTTCGTGCGCACGCCTCTGAATTCGTAGCTGCCGTTTGATTCGAGCAGTTTAATCAACGCGCCACAAAGGAAATCCAATTTGACTGCGAGCCGCGTGCCGGATTGCAACGGATAACGATTCAGGAATCCCGAGGCCGAATAGAAACTGCGCGCCTTCGGTATATCCCGGTAGATCAACACGTTTTCCCATGGCACAAACACGCCATCGAAAATCAGCACCGAATCATTCTCGTCAAAACGGCTGGACAATGGATTGTCAAACGGACTCAACGACGACGCTTCGTATGAGCGCCGACAAACAATTTTTAAGTTTGGCGTGCTCATCGGCAAGATGAAGCACAGCGCAAAATCCTCTTCCCGACCCTGCTGGTACTGCGTTGCACTGTTTTGTGCCACGAACGTGGCATTCGATATCGCCGCGCTGGTCGCCACCATCTTAGCGCCACGCACGACGATACCGTCGTCACGCTCTTTCTCCACATGCAGATAGACGTCACGCATGCTGTCAATCGACTTGGCCCGGCCCACTGGTGGATTCACCAGGACATGATTCATGAACAGCACCTTGCGCGCCGTCTCGTGATACCAGCGGATCGCATTGTCGCGGAACGGATCATAGAAGTCAGGATCGGACAGCAACGTTGCGGTAAACCCCGCCTTGTAGTCGGGCGTACGCCCCATGAAGCCGTACGACAGCCGCGACCAGTGTGCGATTGCGGCGCGGGCCCGCAGCAAGTCGTCGGCCGAACGCGCTGGGGTGAAATAGCAATGCGTGCGATAACCGGACGGATCCAGTGTCGTCATGGTGTCTCGGGACGCCGGTGCATGCAGCGCATCGTACAACCGAGCGATGGATCTCGCACTGTTGCGAAATGCCACGTGCTGCGTGACGGATCGAATTTTTTCACCATAGATGAACACTTCACGGCCGTCGTCGAGACTGGCGAGATACTCGTCAGCCGTCAACATTTCGTCCTTCTCAGCGGCTTCCAGCTTCAATGCCGCGGATGTGCTTTGAATCATGGATACTCCTGGTAACGTTAAATCTAACCGCGACTGCCTACAGCGCCATGGAACCGCCCGGTCCTACCGGGTATAACCTATGAAATTGACGAAAAATACCGCACCAACAAAAACACACCGGATACGAGGATGACGCTATTCACCAGCTTGACGAATTGCTCACGCGAGAGCCTCAGCGTAATGCGGCGTCCTATCCACACGCCGGCCAGCATGCCTGGCGCGAGCAGCACCGCGAGCAGCAGCAGACTGCGGTTGGCGTAGACGCCGGCCGCCAAGAACATCACCAGCCTGGTAAGCGTCGACAATCCAATCAGCGTGGTTTGCGTGATGCGGATATGCTCCTTGTTTTCAAGCCGTCCCTGCAGATAAATCGCATAAATAAAACCGCCACTGCCAAATAACGCGCTGAAGATGCCACCAACGAGGCCGAAAGGCACCGACGACCATGAACTTAATTGTGTCATTGGCCGATAGCCACTTAACGAGTATGCTGCGTAACCAATCACAAAAATCCCAAGCAGCAGCAGCAACAGATCCGGTTTCGTCACCAACAAGATCACCGCACCGATTCCGCTGCCGGCCACCATCAAAGGAACCAGTCGCTTCAATTCGCCGCGCTCGGCTTTTCTGCCGTCTCGCACTACATTCGTGGTGGCCGCACAAAAATCCAGCAATGCGAGCAGTGGGACAATGTGCGATACCGGTATGAACTGGGCCAACAGCGGACTAGCCACCAGTGCAGTGCCAAACCCAGTCATGCCGAACACGACATACGCTAATGCGATCCCTAACCATACGATGAACAAATGCGTTACAGTCAGATCGAAGATCAATTGCGGTCCTTGATTTATTGCTATTTCGGTGTTCTACATCGATCACTCGAAATAGGAAAACAATGACAGAATTCGTTACGACCCTTATTTATCAGCCCAATTATTTAACCTAACCGCCAAATCCGCAGGCAATATATCGCGCTAATTTTTGGCCAACCAATACCATTTTGGCAAAGTGCTATCTCAATAAGGCATGGAGATGATGTCGCTACGGCAACTGCGTTACTTTGTGGAAATCGTCGAGGCGGGCAGCTACAGTCTTGCCGCCGAGCGGCTTTTCATCGCGCAATCCGCCTTGAGCAGGCAGATCAAGGAACTAGAGGCAACGGCACAAGTGCAGCTACTCGTGCGCGGTGCGCGCCGGATCGAACTAACCCGGGCTGGAAAGGCGCTGTATGATGGCGCAAAGCGTCTACTGTTCAACCTCAATGAAACGCTTGTACAGACGCGTCATGCGAATCGCGGCGAGCAAGGCATCATCCGCCTGGTCCATTCAAGCTCGGTGCCATTCGCTGGACCCTTGCTGGAACGCGTTCGACGCTATCTTGACGCCAACGAGCACGTTTCAGCGCAGGTGTCCCAAATGCCGTCAGAAGAACAGATGGCGAGTATCGAGCAAGGCGTGAACGATGTCGGCTTTGTACGACTGCCTGTTCACCTGGAATTTCCCGGTGTGCGTGCTGACGAGCTTTATTCGGAGCCACTGATGCTGGCCGTTAGCGCCACACATCCGCTTGCGGTACGCGAAGCAGTTTCGATTGCCGAGCTACGCGAGGAGCCGTTCGTGTCACTGCCGCATCACGAACGAGGAGGGTTGAGTTTTCGTGTCGCGGAATTGTGCATGAAAAACGGCTACTTTCCGCGTTCGGCTCGCGTGACATCACGCAAGACGACGCAACTGAGCCTGATCGAAGCAGGTTTCGGCGTATCACTGGTCGCAGAAAGCATGCGCTTAATCGCGCCAGCAGGCGTGCGCTTCATTCGGCTGGCCGGCGCCGGCAATACCACTGCCATTGCGATGCTGTATCGGAGCAATGCATCCGCACTCGTCCAAACATTCGTGTCGGCAATCACAGAAAAAAACTGAGCACGGTCATCGCGCCGGCGTGGGCGTGGGCGTGGGCGTGGGCGTGGGCGTGGGCGTGGGCGTGGGCGTGGGCGTGGGCGTGGGCGTGGGCGTGGCATGCAATTGTACGACGAGCGCGTCGCTCGACTCTTACCCGGCGCGAGCATGGGTATTGACTCACGTCAATACAGAGCGTGAACGTCCGTTCGACAATATACATGACCCACCCACAACATTGCACAAGAAGACGACACCATGAACGCACTTTTCCGTATCGCAGCCGGCATGCTGCTTGCAGCGCCCGTCGTGTTTGCGGCGCCCGTCCAGGCTGAGCAAGGTGATATCCTGGCCCGCTTGCGCGCGATTAGCATTCAGCCCGACGTGTCGGCCGGCGGCACGCTCGGCCAACTCGGCACCGGGGTCAACAATGCGATCGTTCCGGAACTCGATTTCACGTACATGGCGACACGCAACATCGGCATCGAGTTGATCCTTGGGACATCGCGGCACCAGATTACGTCCAACATCGGCGCATTGGGTGGTGTCAACGTGCTGCCGCCCACGTTGTTGTTGCAATATCACTTCAATCCAGCCGGCAAGATCCGCCCGTATGTGGGCGCCGGGTTGAACTACACTTATTTCTATAACGATGGGCTGCATGCGGGCGGCACGCCGGTGTCAATCAAGCATTCCAGTTTCGGCCCGGCGCTGCAGGCTGGTGTGGACGTGCAAGTGACCCAGAGCATTTTCGTCAACGCCGACATCAAGAAGATCTGGATGCGCACCAGCGCATCGATCGGTGACACGCAGCTTGGCTCGTTGAAAATCGACCCGCTAGTGGTGGGCATCGGCGTCGGAATGCGCTTCTGAGGCGCTATTGCACGATCGACGGGTCGGCTGAGCGAACCGGCGCAGGTTACGCTCAGCGTAGGCGGACTCAGCACCGGTTAGCCCAGCCCGATTGGCGTCAATTCCGGCAGGGCCAGTTCCGATTGGCCCGATTCCAGTTAGCCCTGCTCCGGTTGACTCAACAGCAGCTGCCCCGGCGCGCGATCACAGGTTGCTAACCAGTTGCCGCGGGCCGCATACCATTCGTGGTACGCGCGCTCGACCCGACGCAAGTCGGCGGCCCGCTCGCTCACTTGCATTCCATCCAATTCCGGCACGTCCAGCGCGAGCGCCTTGCAGTGTGGATAGTCGCGCACGCGCAGCGCCGGTGCGATCGTCGTGAAATACGCGGTACTTGGCACGCTAAAGCCTGCCGCCACGTGTACCGCGGCCGTGTCGGAGGTCACCACGTGGCGGGCATGAGCAACCCAGCTCAGAAAGCTCGCCGTATCGGGCGACAGTGCGGCAATATCCGTATAGTGATCGTGCTCCAGCGCACCGAAGCCCAGCACTGGCAAGCCGAAGGTGCGCCACATCTCATCGACGATCGACACGCGCACAGCGGCCGGGATACTGCGCACCGGCGTGCTCGCCTCTGGACAAAACAACGTATAGCCACGTGCACACCACCCTCTGCCGGGAGCCGGTAATGTCAGCGTGGTGAGCCAATCGTTCGCCTTGTACCGCGCGGGCACGGTGTGGGGCGCCATGCCGAGCGCGAACAGGAAAAAATCAATCATCGGCAGGGTCGCAAAGCCGGGCCAGAAAAGATGGTTACCAACGTCGATGGCGAGTTCGGTTGCTGGAATCGAGCCGAGCGGCACCGGCAAGTCGATCACGTCGCCGAAGCGGGGTGCCGCCAATGCATACAGTTGCTTCACGTAATCTGGCGCATGGGCGGGCCGATAAATCGTCACCGACAACGACGGATGCAGGCGTCGGATTGCGTCAAGCGCGCTCAATCCAATAATCGAGTCACCGAGTGTGACACCCATGCCGTTAACCACATGCAAATGCGTTTGCTGGCGATAGTCGATCGTGAAGGGCACCACATTCGCATTGTGGATCCAGCTCACCACCGACAACGGCTGGTAGCCATGTGCCGGCTTGCCGGTCACCTTCAGGTCATATGAGGCCGCCACGTGGGCGTGCGGCGACAGCAGTGAGCCGGGATTCGACAGTACGCAAACCTCATCAAGCATAGTCATGGCGTGCCGGTCCAGACAACGATCCTCCTACTTTGTTTCCTTGCTTACGAGCGCGGCAGCTTCTTGTTATCTGCGCCTGCGCGCAACAACAGCTCCAGCGTCGCCTCCAAACAAATCACGCGCTCGGCCTGCGGTTTCCAACGCCGGCAAGAACTTCGTCCGAGGTGCCGGCCAACGTTGACAGATAGGTGCTCGCAGATCCGACACGTATCCTATTCGTTCTCGCTGAAATAGTGGCCAAAGCGCTTGCGCTTAGCCCAGATATAGCGTTCGTTTTCCTCGCGCATCGGGATGGCGAGGTCGACGCGGTCATGCACGGGAATGCCATGGCGCCGTAGCGTGTCAAACTTGTCCGGATTGTTGCTCATCAATCGTACCGACGACACCCCGAGCCAGCGCAGGATGCTGGCAGCTGAATCGTATTCGCGCGCATCATCGGGCAACCCAAGGTCTCGGTTTGCATCGACCGTGTCGCGGCCCTGCTCCTGCAGTGCGTACGCGAGAATCTTGTTCGACAATCCGATGCCGCGTCCTTCGTGTCCGCGCAGATACAGCAGCACGCCTGCCGCCTCGGCCGCGATGTGGCGCAGCGCCGCGTCCAACTGCTCGCCGCAATCGCAGCGGAACGAGCCGAGCACATCGCCGGTCAGGCACTCCGAATGCAGCCGTGTGAGCACCGCCTCGCGCGCGCGCACCTCCCCCATGACCAGTGCCAGGTGCTCCGTGCCGTCGCCCCTGACGCGAAACACGTGGGACGCAAAAGTCCCATAGCGGGTCGGCAGCGTCGCGCTAGCAATGTGCGCCGCGCATTCGCTGGCCTCGTCAAAATGTTGTTGCTGCATCGTAACCTCGATCATTCGCACCGCCATAGGGGCTTCGGGGATGCAAGTCTACCGCGTCGCGGCCAATATCGTCCCACGGCTGCGTATGCCGCATAAGCGGCGCGCCCATGCTCCGGTGCAATACCTAGTGCCGACGCGCGACCGCTACGTCCATCCGTCGCTATCGATCGGACTCGAACGCTGGCGGGGTCCGTACGAGCGCATGGAGATCGATGCGCCGCATTGGGTGAGATACTAAGTAATGCGCGAGGATTGCCGCTTGGCACACGCGTTTCATCGAGCGACACGAGCGCGCGAGAAGCTCAGTGCTTCGGCACGCCATCGCGCCAAGCCTTCCAGTGCGTCACGATCTCCTGCACCAATGGGTTGCCGGCCAGGTACAGGTTCTGCAGCGCAACCTGAAAGCCTCCTTGCGCCGCATAGTTAAGTAGGTTATCCGCGCTGCTCTGGCCCGCAGCCGGTCGATCGAAATCCGAGCCGGTGCGCAGCACCGCCACGCGCGACAGGTCCACCCGGTGCGCCGCGGCCCCCCGCTTGAGCGCCTCGTACGTCGCGTTGTCCTCCTGCTGCGTGGTGCAATAGACACCCTTGTCGTGCGTCACCAGCTTCGTCCAGTCACGCGCACGTTGACCAAGCTGCGTGCCGGACCACCACGTGTCGCTCGCCAGCGTATCGCACTGGATCACAGACGGCGGCAGGTTGGCCGGCGCGTAGCCGAACCGCGCGCGGGCCACCTGCGCTGGTGCGCTATCCGATAATTGCACGCTGCGCGACAATGCGAACGCGCGCTGCACCAGCGCGTCGTTTAGCTCGAATACCTCAGTGCGATAATCCAGCGGCGGCTTCTCTACCGGACTCTTCGTGTTGACGCCGAGGTAACCGGACTGCCATCCGGCGGGGATCTCACGCGCATCTAGTTCCCACTGCAGACCGAAATCGACGAGGTAATGCGCCCAAGCAGCAGAGCCGATCGTGCCCTGCGCCGGATCGATGCCCGCGATCCCGGCGACGATGAAATAGGTCCGTCGCAGGTCGAACTGCCGGGACAGGACCAGCGCCATCGTCGATGCCGCCGCGTTTGCATGGCCCATGCCGGTCGTCAGCACACAAACGTCACTGCGATTGCAGTGCACAGACGGATAGTCGGACGACAAGCCCGGAACACGGATCGCCTGCCATGGCCCTAGCTGATCCAGCCATACCTGGCCCTCCGGCCCGAACATCGAAACGATCATCACCTTGACGGCGCGGCCGGACCCGCCGGCCCAATCCGAATGCAGCGCCGGCTCCGCCTGCACCACGTCTGCCGCTTGTTCCGCATGACCACTGCCGAGGCCGGCGCACGCCAGACCAGCCGCCAGTACGGTACCGCCAATCAGCTTTTTGAACATCGTTCGCTCCTTGTTCGAACACGAGTCGGCCCACGCCACCGGCGAGACTATAGGGTGTTGCAGGTCAAAACAAGGGACAAAGCGAATCAAAGATTCTATTAACGATGTCCGATAAAACATCGATGCGACGCGGTGTGTCTTCGTGCGACGGTTGAGGAGCGTACTTGCGCATCACGCCGCCCGTATCCGACGCTTCAAGGAGCGCAGATTCCAATGCAGACAGCCTCCCCCTGCGTCCCGCAATCGCACGCCATTGATGGTCGACGACCTGCCGGTGGGTACCGCGCTACTGTACGGGTGACGCGCCACCCATGCCGCGCACCGCAACAACAGGCAGCGCACGACGAGGCGGGCAGGCTCGTGGGGAGCGGCAAACGCTGCGCCCCCCCTTTGCGGCGATAATGCATAGGTGCGTGCGCACGCTCGGGCGCACGAAGGGACCATCACACCAGGAGAACGCCAGCATGTACCATCGCATCCTCGTGGCCGTCGACGGCAGCCGCACCTCGCGTCATGCATTCAACGCCGCGCTCGATCTTGCAGCGTCCGAGAGCGCGCAGCTCCAGCCAATCTTCGTCGTCGACGACGTCCCACTCTACTATTCGGTGCCCGGCTACGATCCGTCAATCGTCATGCGCGCGCAGACGGAGGAAGGCCAACGCGTGATCGACGAGGCGGCTGACGCGATGCGTACTCGAGGCATCGCCGGCACGCCGCAGATATTGACGACATCGTCCCTCGAAGGGATTGCCGAGTGTATCGTGCAGGCGGCACAGGCGTTCAACGCGGACCTGCTCGTGCTCGGTACCCATGGACGGCGCGGCGTGCGCCGACTGGTGCTGGGCAGCGTGGCGGAACAAACGCTGCGGCTCGCGCAGCTACCGGTGTTGCTGATTCCGTCGGCAAGCCACGTGCCGCAAGCGGCACCGTCGACCACCGCGAACGGTTAACGCCGCCTACTGTCCCACGCATCGTGCATCGTGATGCTTGCGTGCGCACGCGTGCGCGGTCATCATTACTCCATCGGGCATGGTTATGTCCCGCTGCGGCCGGCCGGCGCGGCAGCATCCAACCCAATGGAGAAAACTGCAATGTGGTACTTCTGCTGGATACTGGGTATCGGCGTGGCGCTGGGCTTCGGTGTGATCAACGCGATGTGGCTGGAAAACGAAAGGAACCTGGCGCGGATGCGGTCCGACTCGCGGGACGGTCGTGCCTGTCGTTGGCACGACTGATCCGCATGAGCCGCCCCACGCATGCCTCGGTTACGCTGCACCAGGCGGGCTGCGGGCGGCCGCTACGATGACTCGATTGCTTTTCTTTTGCGGGCACGCCGGCGCGGGCAAGACCACGCTGGCTAAGCAACTGGTCCCGGCGTTGCTCGACGCCACGCGCGAGCCGCTGTGCCTGCTCGACAAAGACACGCTGTACGGCCGCTACAGCGCAGTCGCGATGCAAGCGCTCACGCACGACCCGAACGACCGCGACAGCCCGGTCTATCTACAGACGTTGCGTGACCCCGAATACCAGGGGCTGCTCGACACTGCGCGCGAAAACGTATCGCTGGGCATCAGTGCGGTTGTCGTCGGCCCCTTGTCGCGGGAGGTACGCGACCGGCGAATCTTCGATCGCGATTGGCTACGCGTGCCGGCGCACGTCGATGTGCGTTGGGTCTGGGTTAGCGTGTCGGAACATATCGCGCGCGAGCGCATCGTGCGGCGGTCGAACGCCAATGACGCATACAAGCTCGCACATTGGGAAATCTATCGCCAGCGACGTTTCGAACCCAATCCGGCCGACTACCCCCAACTGCTGATTTTCGACAACGATGCGCCATGTGACGCGGACCGACGCGCGCTGCAGGATCGGCTCCTCGCGCCAGCGCATTCCGTTGAGCCCTTCCCCCTCGCTGCCGGCAGGCCGCCGTTCACGCCCGAATGAGTTTCCGCTCCGGCTGTCTCATAGATAGCGGCCAAAGCGATTGTCTAGAAAGGCATCAAGCGCGGCCTGCTTCCCGAATAAAGTTGCTTTGCGGCAACCTGCTTTCACGAAACAAATCCACGAGCGCACCGGCGCTCGTCAATTCGATCGCGCCGATCCGGCGTGGCGTGCGCCTGGCCGCAACGCACGCGTCATGCGAACTCGCGCCCGAGTTCGACCTCGGACACCGGCTCGATCTCCTTGCCCAGCGCATACTGCTCTTCCATCGAACCGATCACCGCCTCTAAGTAGGCGCGCAGCACGGCTTCGGCCCGCGCGCGCTCGTTGGGCGGCGCGACCGCATAGCGCGCCAGGCTCGAATCGACGAACACCACATCAAGCGTGACCTTCGAGTGCCGCCGCGAAAAGGGCGAGACTGTCCAGTCGATGCGCAGCGCCGGATGGCCGGCCTCGGTCTGCGTATCGGTAAAGTGGGCGGTTTCCGGCAACAGGTCGCTGATGACACGGGCAAGGTGCTCGCGCAGCGGATCGTTAAAGAGAAAAGGCGGACGGGGCATGGATGTAGGGCTCGGAAAGAGTGCCGAGGCTATCACAGTCAGCCGCGCATGCCAGTCGGGATGGCTTCAGCCCTGTGAAGCCCGCCGCCGCGCCAAGCGTGCCGTGGCCGCAGCCCTAGCACACGTTAAGGTGGTTGCGATATCCTCGGGCGCTCATCATTTCTAAAATCGTGCTGCACCAATCGATGGAATCCTTAAATCAAACGCTGTTCCTGTTGCTCAACGCGAGTGCGCCGTCGCCGACGCTGCACGCATTAATGTCATTTTGCGCGAATGCGCTGATCTGGGCCATGCCGGCGACGCTCATCGCCGGCTGGTTACGCGTGCCGAGCCGCGCGCGCCCGACGCATGCGGTGGCCTTCACCGGTGCGGCCGCCCGCCCGCAAGCATGCCGTGGCCATTTCGTCGAAGCCGCATTGGCCGCCATGCTCGGCCTGGGGATCGCCCAAATCATCGGTGCAATGTGGCCCCACCCACGGCCGTTCGCGATCGGTTTGGGACACGCATGGATTGCCCACGCCGACGACGCATCGCTGCCCAGCGACCATACCACGCTCGCTTTCTCAGTCGCCTGCAGCTTACTGCTGCACGCCGGCACCCGGGTGACCGGAGTGGCCCTGGCGTTGGCCGGGCTGATGGTCGGCTGGGCTCGCATCTATGCCGGCATCCACTTCCCGCTGGATGTCGGCTGTGGCATGCTGCTCGGCATGACGTGCGCCGTGCTCGCTTACCGTCTCGCGCCATGGGTCGTGCCGCCACTGTTGCGCTGCGGTGAGCCGCCCTATCGGTTCCTGTGCGCGGCGCTGATTCGGCGCGGCTGGGCGGTCGCGTAGTACGGCCGTCAGCGCCGCTGTGTTGACGCGCGCACCCTCAGCTCACCGTCGGCGCCCCGCGTGGCACAGGCATGCCAACATCTCGCGCAGTAAGAGGCGATGGAGTCCATTTTTAAAGCCAATTCTGAAATGGGTTCCGATTCACATACCGGTTCCGATTTCTCATCGAAAAGGCGCGAGGTCCGCGCCTGATGGATGCTGGA
This sequence comes from Mycetohabitans endofungorum, assembly GCF_037477895.1. Taxonomy (NCBI): domain Bacteria; kingdom Pseudomonadati; phylum Pseudomonadota; class Betaproteobacteria; order Burkholderiales; family Burkholderiaceae; genus Mycetohabitans; species Mycetohabitans endofungorum. The sequence continues at coordinate 251,896 of NZ_CP132745.1, read as the reverse complement.
ATGGTCCGTACGGGTTTGCACATCGCGCCACGCAGACTAACTCTAATCGATGCTGCAAATGGCCAGGAACTTGAGCGCCGCGCGCGACGCCGCCGAACCGTGCATGACCAGGATCGAGAAACGCCGCGTCAGCGGTTGCGGCGCCAGCGACACGCTGGTCAGGCGCGCATCCTCATGCCGCATCGCCATCGCCGACACAAAGCCCACGCCCATGCCGGCGCGCACCGCCTCCTTCACGCCCTCGACGCCGGCCAGCTCCAACGCGACCCGCGCGCGCGCGCCGGCCCGCGCAAACGCGCGCTCGACCTCGTGCCGCACGCCAGAGCCGGACTCACGCCAGATCAGCGGAAACTGGCTAATCCGCGACAACGGTACGGCTCTATCGGTGGCCAACGGGTGACCGGCTGGCACGATCGCGACAATCTCGTCGTCGTGCCATGGATGCACGCGCGTGTCAGCCGGCAGCTCGGCGGGCACACCGCCTTCAATCAGCGCGATGTCCAACCCCTGCAGCACATGGCAGACATCGCTCGTATTGCCATAGGTGGTGCGGATCTCGATATTGGGATGGGCGCGGTGAAAGTCCGCGACCAGATAGGGCAGCAGATAGCTGGCTGGCGTCGTGCTGGCACCGATGCGCAATGTGCCATACTCCAGACCCCGCAACGCGTCGCGCAGCGCATGCGCCTGCCGCCATGTGTCGCGCAACCGCGCGGCATGGACAGCCAGTTGCCGGCCAGCGTCCGTAAGCCGCACGCCGCGGCCGTCACGCACGTACAACGGCTCACCGAATTCCTCTTGCAGCAACCGCAGCTGTCCAGACACCGCTGGTTGCGATAAATGTACCGCTTCGGCCGCCCGGCTGATGTTCTGATGTTCTGCGACGGCTGCAAAAGTCAAAAGTTGATCGGGGGTCATGCGCTTAATCTATCAGATTAGCCGATAGTTTACATCCCAAATGACGATTTTTCATATCGTTATATCCATTTTACGATGAGGCTGTCGAGGTCATCTCTCAGGTGAATGCCATGTCCCTCTTAATTTCCGAGTCCTCCTCGCCGTCGCGGGGCACGCCAGCGGGCGCTGTCGCAGCGTCACGTCGCGGGCTGCTCAACGGCGTGCTATTCGTTGCGCTGTTCGCCTTCGCGGTCACCCAATTGGCCGCGTGGCCGCCCATCGCCGGGCTCGGCATGAGCCCGCTGATCGTGGGCATCGCGTGCGGCGCGGTGTACGGCAACGCATTGCGCATCGCCATGCCAGACAGTTGGGCTGCCGGTGTGAACTTCTCCGCGCGCAAGCTGCTGCGCATCGCGGTCGCCTTCTTTGGGCTACGTGTCAGTTTGCAGGAAATCGCGCAAGTCGGGCTGGCCGGGCTGGCGATGTCCGTCGTGGTCGTCGCTGCGACGCTGGCTATCGGCTGGTGGGTTGGAACCCGATGGCTGAAGTTGGACCGGGATACCGCACTGCTCACAGCCGCGGGCAGCGCGATCTGCGGTGCGGCGGCAGTCGTCGCGTTCGAGTCCACGTTGCAATCCAAGCCGCACAAGAGCGCGATGGCGGTCGGCACGGTGGTGCTGTTCGGCACGCTGTCGATGTTTGTCTATCCGCTGATGGCCAATGCCGGATGGCTTTACCTGGACGCGACCGGACTCGGCCTATACTTTGGCGGCACCATTCACGAGGTGGCGCAAGTGGTCGGCGCCGCCAGCGCGATCAACGCGCAAACGGTACACGTGGCGACGATCGTCAAGATGACCCGTGTGATGCTGCTGGTGCCGGCGATTTTTGTAGTCGCCGGCTTTATCGCCCGTGCCGCGCGCGATGCACAGCCGGCCGGCAGTAGCACGCGGCGCGGCAAGTTGCCCGTGCCGTGGTTCGCGCTCGGCTTCCTCATGCTGGTGCTGGTGAACTCGCTGCACGTGATCCCGTCGCACGTGTCACACGTCCTCAATAGCCTGGACACCTTCGCACTGACGATGGCGATGACCGCGCTCGGGATCGAAACTCGGGTCGCGCAGATTCGCGAGGCTGGGCCACGTGCGCTGATCGCCGGCGCGCTGTTACAGCTCTGGCTGATCGCTGGAGGTTACGCGCTAACGCTCGGTGTCGAGCGCTGGCTCGGCTAGAGCGTGTTATGCACTTTGCAAGATAGGCACGGCATGAACGAGCATGAGCATGGCAAAGACGACGAAATGCAAGCCGACGAGTGACGCCTTCGACAACTGCTGCCATGTCCTTGATTTGTACGATTCACAGGCATCGTTTCGACTAAAATAAAGTGATGGGCCGAGAGATCGCAAAGTTAAGGATGCCCGGCCCACTTGCCAATGGGTTCGTCTGCCAGACGTCAGACCTTGCTGGATCTTGCAGGTGAGCATCTCGCGGCGCTCAGGTTGCATGACAACAACGACGAACCCTTGCCAGCGCGCCGATGGCACGACGGTATTTGTTCCGGCGTTGGATCAACGAAGCATACTGGGTTCAGTTTCAATAAATATTATTGGCTCACTTCTGAGCCAATCTACATTGGCCCGGAATCGCGCCCGCGCCGGCTCGGAGAACTGGCTGGCCTCCATAAAGCGCGTAATCTCCTCCACTGCCATTTCCCATCTGAAATTGCTGAACTCAGATAACACCCAAGCGGCCCGAAGTTGGCGAAGCAAATCCCATAAAGCGGCTTCGCCCGCATCATTCAGTAGGTTCAAACCTTGCCGCCAGGCCCACTTTATTTGTACATCGTCTAAAAACAAGTGGCATTTGAGTAGTCCAAACGCTGCCGAAACACGCTGTGACATAGGCACGCGCGCTAAATGACCCTCAAGCAACGTCAGCTCCTGCGCACGTTGTTCATACGACAGCTCTTTAAGCCCTTCAGGCAAATACTGCAAAGCAATCCCCCACTGCTCGTCAGGCAGCGACAGCGCCCAATCACGCATCTGCGTGTATTGGGCAAACTGCTCTGCTTTTGGCAAAATCCGTACGCAACTCGCTAACATGCCGACCGATGCACCTTGATGAGAGGGCGGCAGTTGTAACGCGTGTCCGCGTAAGAGCGCATAGCGTTCAGGGACGCGCGGGTCTGTCTTATTGGAGTAAAGGAGCAAGTTCGACAATACCGGGATAAGCTTCGCTTGTTCGGATACCTTCAGCGACGCAAGCCGAGCCAAGAACGCCTGATAACGCTGCTCGGCAAAAGGTGAGCGGAACGAAAAGAACTGCAAACTGTCAGCCAGTTCCGCCCAGATATTGTCTTGCCCGGGCGCGCGCCGTTCCGCCATCGCATAAGCAAAGTCGAATAGTTCAGCACGCCGGCTCGGAGGAAAAATAAAAAAGCACGTAATAGCGCTTTTTGTATTTGCACGCCGTCCCGCGGGATACGTTCCGCAGCCGCAAACACGCGCTTGAATGCCTCGACTCGCTCGGCTTCTGGCAACGCTTGCAGACGCTGACTCAGCGCATCAATGGGTTCGACATACTGCGCTGGATTGCTCAACGCACCGCCTATTTCGTCCAGCAGCTGGTTGACTGACGCCAAGCTGACGGCCTGGTTTGCCCGCTGCCAATAGCGGTGAACCAAACGCCTAGTTTGCATCGCATGATACGTGCGGCGATCGACTGTGGCGAACGGCATCACGTCTTGAATGGGTACATAGTCACCGATCCGGGCAATCAGTTCGGACGGCAGGTCATCATACGTCGTCGGTCGGGTGGGCAAGGGACGAGTCAACGCGTCGTTGGAAGACAGTCGTGGCGGCGCTGAGGCGGCAGGCTTTTGACCCGCCTGCTCTGCGGGTGAGGGTTTAAAGCGGCATTCAAATCGAAGCCCATTAGCAAGCTCAGTAATCGGTAAAAAGACACCACGCGTAGCGAAGCTGTGCAGCAGGTTAACGAAAAGTAGGGGAAGACGTGCAGTGTAGTGGTCAACTGATTCCGAATACTGCATTAAGTTTTTCTTCCGCAACTGCTGGAGCCAGTGCGTCATTGAACTGATGCGGCCGTATCCAGTTGTACCGGTGCATCAGGTAGTGACTGATATCCCGGTGTGCTTCCTGTGCCGACAGGTAACCCATTGGTGGCAGCCATTCTGTCTTAAAGCTGCGCAGCAACCTCTCCATCGGCGAATTGTCCCAACCATTTCCGCGACGGCTCATGCTCTGCTTTATCCGATAGCGCCACAGCCACTGACGCAATTTCCGGCTGGCATACTGACCGCCCTGATCCGAGTGGAACAACAATCCTTGCGCTCGGCCACGCTGCTCATAGGCCATTTCCAACGCCTGCACGACTAAGTCGGCATCCGGACGCGTCGAGAACGCCCAGCCAACAACCCGCCGCGTGAACAGGTCGAGCACCGCCGCCAGATAATGCCAACGGCCTTGCGCCCAGAGTGGAGTAAGAGGCAGGGCGTAGTCGAACTATCTCCCTGCCTCTGCTCCCCGAACCGGACTTGCACCTCTCAGCGCATCCGGCTCTCCATTCAAGCGTTGCTCATAGCAAAGGCGACATCGGCATAGCGTGACTCGATGGTGTTTCGGGCCTCATTGCACATGATATATGGGTTTTCCGACGGCGTACGCCACCTGAATTGGCCCTTCCGGCTGGTAACAAGACGCCGAAGCGCCACCACCCCATACCACCCTCGACTGTTTTGGCCTTGCAGCACCCATGTTGGCCCGTTGTACGATCCGATCCCGCAGGCTCGCAATGCCGAGTGGTCTGAGCTTGCCGTTCACTTTCGGTATGTACACGCGTCGTGCGGGCAGCGGACTATACGATCCCGCCAGCAGTTCTTCGCGTATCCTCGCCAGTTCATGCTGGAGATTTGCTTCCAACGTGCGTCTGTCGACGCCGTCCACACCCGGCGTGCGAGCTCCGCTGGATACCAGCGTAATGCGAGCCGCTTCACTCAGCCAATCTCTATCGGCAATCAGCCTCAGGAGTCGATTGAACTTGCGCTCTTTGTTCTCCGTTGACCACGTCGCCAGTTTGCTTTGCATTTCACTGATTATCAAAGGTCTTCACCTCACTACAACTGCCTCCCTTCGCCGTGTGGCCGGCTCTCCCGACCTCGGACTACTACGGAGGCTCTGCCAGCCTGCACGTCATCGGGGGCACACTCCCTTGGCATCCGTGCAGACCTTCCCCAGTTCACATGTCGGACTCAACGCATGGGCGAGGTTGCCTGTCGCAGTCTTTATCCTTGCTTGCCGCAAGTCCTCGCGAACACCACGGTCTAGCTGCGCGCTCCCCGTGGTTCCCTGCCGACCAGCATACCTATCCAGTCAGCCCTCGTGCTGCCGGGCCATACGTGTAACCGGCAACAGTGCGCGTTCTGCCCATAAAGCGGTGTGGGCAGAGGTGACACTTCAACCCTCAGATGCGGTTTAACAGGTTCGTGTTCCTCAACCGTCCCATGCTCAGCCTGGAGGCTCATCTTGGCGTAACCGCTTCGCCGCAAGCCCCGTTCCCCACGGACTACGTCACCTTGCCAGTGTCGGCAAGTCACCGCCGCTTCGGCTCACTTCCTCTCGCAGCAGAGGAAGGGCATACCCCAACCTCAACTTCTCCGGGGTATTGCATTCCAAACATGCTCAAGCAGCGCCACCCCCATGCGGTCGGGCTACGCTGGCTGGGCGTACTGTAGGTCGTGTCCAGTGCCCACGCCTGGTTGGCCCGCTCGATCTTCATGCTGCGCAGCAGGTACGGCCAGAGCTTATGCTGCGCGTTGTGGCGGCTTGTGCTCGGCTTGCAGTACAGTGCCTCGACGCCCATGCGCTTCATCAGCGTGCGCACATGCCGGCGGCCGACCTTATGCCCCTCACGATACAGCAAACGCGCCAGCATCCGTGCTCCGGCAAACGCAAACTCCATATGCAGTCCGTCGATTCGTCGCATCAGCAACTGATCCGCCTCGCTCGTCGGCTGCGCTCGATAGTACGCGCTCGATCTCGCGATGCCCACTAGCCGCGCTTGCTGCAAAACCGGCAGCGCATGCGTACGGTCGATCATCGCTTTGCGCTCAGCAATCCCGCTTGGGTGAGCGCACCTTCTAAAAAATCATTCTCCAGGGTCAACTAACCGATCTTCGCATGCGGCGCCTTCAGCTCTACCGGCGGCTCACTCGAGAACGTGCCAGCCGTGCCGAACACGTCTGCCGCGCGTTCCTGCAACTGCCGTTTCCATTGCGTGATCTGGTTCGGGTGAACATCGAACTGCTGCGCTAGTTCGGCCAGCATTCGCTCGCCTTTGACCGCCGCCAGCGCCACCTTTGCTTTGAACGTCGCTGAGTGCGTCCCTCTCGTTCTCTTCGTCATCTTCCAGGTTCCTTTGCCAGCATTATCGCCGGTTCAGACCCCATCCTTTCCACTTATCCAACTGTCCGAATTTGCGCAGCCACCTCTCCTGAAACTTTATAGCGGCCCACGACAGCTGGGCACAGTGCTTGCGGCAAAAATTGAAGCAGTGAACGTCGAGCTGATGGATCTGCGAACGGCTGCGTTGTCATAGCCGTGTGGCTAGATAAAAGTGATGTCTGGAAGGAAAATGAAGAAGTACCCCAGTCTGACCCCCAAGACGCTGCGCCTGTACGGTGCAGGTGCTGGTCCTGTTCTTTTTAACTGTCTTGCTTGGCCGGCTGCAAGGCCAAGCCGCGCGCAGTATCACGCGCGTTATGCTCAGCGTTTTCGGTTGACACAATTTGATCGTGACGTGCTCACTGGCTGACCAAGTGACACGGACGGCGCACTGACGCCTGCCGATGAGTGGCCCTGGTCGCCGCAGTGAATGGTTAGGGATTGCACGCGACGTGTCATAAAAGCCGTATTGGTTCCCAACGAGCAACGATAGATTCTGATTGCGTCGTCGTATCGTTTTTTACACCTATTAAATATCAGGCTGCTCGGTCGCTTGAATCGGAGTTTTGTTATGGGTACTAGCATCACGCCCATTACGTATGCATTAACCACTGCTCAAACGGAGATCTGGCTCGCGCAGCAACTGTATCCAGACAGTCCGGTCTACAACATTGCGCAGTACACGGTGATCGATGGCACGATTGACACGGTCGTTTTTGAAGCGGCATTACGTCAAGTCATCGATGAGGCCGACACCCTGCGCTTGCAATTTGTCGATAGCGATGACGGGCTGCGGCAGAGGATCGGTACACCCGCATGGTCAATGCCGGTGCGGGATCTGACGGCACAAGCCGATCCTGAGGCAGCGGCCCAGGCGTGGATGCAAGCCGATTATCAGCAATCGGTCAATCTGATGCAGGGGCCGCTTTTTTGCTATGCGTTGCTGAAAGTGGCACCCGAGCAGTGGATTTGGTATCAGCGCTATCACCATATCATGACGGATGGATATGGTCAGTACCTGATCGCACAACGCGTTGCACACGTGTATAGCGCGCTGTGCGCGGGAACGGCGCTGGCGGCATGTGATTTTGGCTCGATCCGACAGCTATTGGAAAGCGAAGCGCAATATCAGACATCTGCCCAACGGGCACAAGACGAAGCGTATTGGCTTAAGCACTGCGCCCATTGGCCTGAGCCGGCGACGCTGGCAAGCCGCGCAGCCCCTGCTTTCCAGCAGCGGCTGCGTCAGACGACTGACCTGGCCATTCAATGGGTAGACGACTATGTGCTGGATGCGGGACGGCTGGCGCAGTTTCTGAGCGCCGCGCTCGCTGCGTATCTGCATCGCATGACTGGCGCGCAGGACGTGGTGGTCGGTTTTCCAGTGACTGCCCGCTTGGGGGCAGACGGGCACATTCCTGGCATGGTCGCCAATACGGTTCCGTTGCGGTTCAGATTCGAGCCGGAGGTCAACTTATTGTCGCTGATGCGGCAGGCGGCGAAGGAAATCCAAAGCGCACTGCAATATCAACGCTACCCGAGCGAAGCGCTGCAGCGTCAACTTGGGCTGGCGCCCGGGCAGTCACTATTGGGCATCAAGGTCAACGTGATGCCGTTTGACTACGCGCTGTCGTTTGGCGGGCATTCATCGACGAGCCATAATCTGCTCGCGGGTCCGGTTGAAGATCTAATGCTCGGTGTTTATTGGACATCCAATAGCCGTCAATTACGGATCGACTTTGATGCCAATCCGGCTTGCTACACCGCGGAGATGCTCGACACGCATCAGCGCCGGTTTATCCGGTTCATGCAAGTGCTCGCTGCCGATGCCACACAACCGATTAGCGGCATCGATCTGCTCGACGCTGACGAGCGGCATCGGCTGCTGGTCGAGTGGAATGCGACAAAACAAGACTATCCATCGCACTTATGCATCCACCAGTTGTTCGAAGCACGGGTTGAGCGCACGCCCGAAGCGCCGGCGCTGGTGTATGAAGACCAAACGTTCAGTTATGCGCAGCTCAATGCCCGGGCCAATCGTCTCGCGCACCAGCTGATCGAGTTAGGTGTCAAGCCGGACGCGCGCGTGGTGATCTGTATGCAGCGCAGTCCCGCACTGGTCGTCGGGCTACTGGCGATTTTAAAGGCCGGCGGCGCCTATGTGCCGCTCGATCCGAACTACCCGAGTGAGCGCTTGGCGCATATTCTGGCCGATGCGGCCCCGAACATTGTGCTGACCGATGCGGCCGGGCGCACTGCGTTGGGCGAGGCGGCGCTGGCCGAGTGCACGGTGCTCGATCCGACCATATTGCCGGCGTTGCCGGACACGAATCCGTTGGTCGCCGCGCTGACGGCCCGGCATCTGGCGTATGTGATCTATACATCCGGCTCGACCGGTATGCCCAAGGGTGTAATGGTCGAACACCGCGGGTTGAGCAATTATTTGAGTTGGGCTATGCGGGCGTATGCTCCTAAAGAAGGCGCGGTGGTATTTTCCTCACTCTCTTTTGATGCAACGGTTACCAGCTTATGGACACCGCTACTATACGGTAGCACGGTGAAATTATTGAGTGCCGTTAACGAAATCGAGGCATTGGAGGCGTATGTACGCCAGGCGCAGAGTGAAGGGTTGGTGAAGATCACGCCGGTTCATCTAGACATACTGGGCCAGCGGTTACAACAGGAAGGAATTAGAACGCGGGTGGCTGCGTTTGTGATTGGAGGAGAAGCGCTGAATGCTTCGACCGTGGCGATGTGGCAACGCATACAGCCGGGTGTACGGCTGATTAACGAATATGGACCTACAGAGACGGTAGTGGGATGCGCTGTGTATGAGGCAAGTACGCCGCTGCCACAATCTGGTTCGGTGCCGATCGGAAGGCCGATTGCCAACACGCGCATTTATCTGCTCGATGCGCACGACCAGCCGGTGCCACTCGGTGCGGTCGGGGAGTTATATATTGGTGGGGCCGGGGTCACACGCGGCTATCTGAACCGCCCGGCGCTGACCGCTGAGCGCTTTGTGCCGGATCCGTTCTCAGAGGAAGCGGATGCACGGCTGTATAAGACCGGGGATGTGGCGCGTTATTTACCGGACGGCAATCTGGAGTATTTGGGGCGCAACGATGAGCAAGTGAAGATCCGCGGCTTTCGCATTGAACCGGGGGAGATCGAAGCGTGCTTAACGGCGCACCCGCAGGTGCGCGATGCGGTGGTAGTCGCGTGCGGTGAGGGCTCGGCGAAGCGGCTCGTGGCGTATGTGCAGGCCGAAGCGGATGAGCAACTGGCGAGCACGCTGCGCGCACAGCTGGCAGCGAGCCTGCCCGAGTATATGGTGCCCAGTGCATTTGTGCGGCTCGATGCGTGGCCGCTGACGCCGAACGGCAAGCTCGATCGGCGCGCACTGCCCGCACCGGATGACGCGGCGCTGGCGCATCAAGCGTATGAAGCGTATGAAGCGCCGCAAGGCGAGCTCGAGACGACGCTCGCGATGATCTGGGCCGAGCTATTGGATGTGAAGCAGGTCGGTCGGCACGACAGCTTCTTTGCGCTCGGGGGGCATTCACTGCTCGCGGTGCGGTTGTTGAACCGGGTGAGAATACTGGGCGCTGATGTGCCGCTGGCGACCTTGTTCGAGACGCCAACGTTGACCGCGTTTGCCGCGGCGCTCGAAGCCCACTTGCAGCAAGGCACCGATGCGCTGCCCGAGATCACGCCGGTGCCGCGCGAAGGCAGTTTGCCGCTGTCGTTCGCCCAGCAACGGTTGTGGTTTCTCGCGCAACTCGATGGGGGCAGTGAGTCATATCACGTTCCGCTGGCGCTGCATGTGCGCGGGTCGCTTGATCGGGTCGCATGGCAACAGGCATTGGATGCGCTGTTAGCGCGTCATGAAGCGCTGCGCTCGACGTTTGTGAGCGTCGAGGGTCAACCGCAGGTACGGCTGCTGCCGGCAGACAGGGGTGTGCCGCTGCGCTGGCATGATCTGCGCGGTGTGCCGGACGCGCAGGCGCAACTAGCACGCTTAAGTCACGAAGCCACGCACGCGCCGTTTGTTTTGGCGTGCGGCCCGTTGATCCATGCGTGCGGCATTCAAGTGGCCGATGACGAACACGTGATGTTACTCGTGCAGCACCATATTGTGTCGGATGGCTGGTCAATCGGGGTGCTCGCGCGCGAGTTAAGTGCACTTTACGCCACGAGCGTCGGCGTGCAAGCCGATCCGCTGCCGCCGCTGACGGTTCAGTATCCGGACTATGCGGCATGGCAGCGACAGTGGCTCACGGGCGAGCGGCTGCAGACGCAAAGCGACTATTGGCGCGCCACACTCACGGACGCACCCGTGCTGCTGGAGCTACCGACCGATCGGCCGCGCCCGGCGCAACAGTCGTTTGCCGGCGCACAGGTGCCGGTGCGTATTGATGTATCGACCACGCAAGCGCTCAAGCGCTTAAGCGCGGAGCATGGCACGACGCTATTTATGACGGTGCTTGCCGCATGGAGCGCGGTACTCGCGCGCCTGTCGGGCCAGGATGATGTGGTCATCGGCACACCCAGCGCTAATCGCAACCACCGCCAGATCGAGCCGTTGATTGGTTTTTTTGTCAATACGCTGGCGTTGCGCGTGGATTTGTCGGGCGAACTCGATACTGCCCAGCTGCTCGCGCGCGTGCGGCGCACGACGCTGGACGCACAAGCACACCAGGATCTGCCGTTTGAGCAAGTGGTGGAGATCGTGCAGCCGCCGCGTCGGCTCGACCATACGCCGCTGTTTCAAGTGATGTTGGCGTGGCAGAACAATGCGCCAGGCGAGTGGTGCCTACCTGGGCTCACGGCCACGCCGGCTGAGCTGGAGCATGACGTCGTGAAGTTCGATCTCGAGCTGAACTTATCTGAGGCAGGCGAGGAGATCATCGGCAGTTTAGGGTATGCGACGTCGCTGTTCGAGCGATCCACGATCGAGCGGCATGTCGGGTATCTACAGACGATGTTGCGCGCCATGGTGGCTCATCCGCAGCAGCCAGTCGCAACGCTTGAGTTGCTGTCACCGGTTGAACGTCAGTTGCTGCTTGGCATGTGGAACGCGACGCAGCAGGCCTATCCGAAACATCGGTGCGTACACCAGCTATTCGAGGCGCAGGTCGAGCGTACCCCTGAGGCGACGGCGCTGGTCTATGAAGACCAGACGTTGAGCTACGCGCAACTGAATGCGCGGGCCAATCGCCTCGCGCATCAGTTGATCGAACTGGGTGTCAAGCCGGATATGCGGGTGGCGATCTGTTTGCAGCGTTCACCGGCGCTGGTCGTCGGGCTACTGGCGATTTTGAAAGCGGGCGGCGCTTATGTGCCGCTCGATCCGAGCTATCCGGGTGAGCGCTTGATGCACATTCTCGTCGATGCGGCACCGAGCATTGTGCTGGCGGATGCGGCCGGGCGTGCTGCGTTGGGCGAGGCGGCGCTCGCCGAGTGCACGGTGCTCGATCCGGCCACCGTGCCAGCATTGCCGGACACCAATCCATCGGTAGCCGAGTTGAAGACCCGGCATCTGGCGTATGTGATTTATACGTCGGGCTCGACCGGCATCCCAAAAGGCGTGATGGTGCCACATCATGCGATTGCGCGGCTGGTTATCAACAATGGCTATGTTGACATTCGCGCCGGTGATCGTGTGGCATTCGCAGCGAACCCGGCTTTCGACGCGAGCACGTTTGAAGTGTGGGCACCGCTGTTAAATGGCGCCACCGTTGTCCTATTCGATCGGGACGCGGTGCTGAATCCCCAACCTCTAGAGGAGACACTGACACGATACAGGGTGACCACACTTTTTCTGACAACGGTGTTATTCAATCAGCTGGTTCCTTTGATGGCCCCGGCTTTGGCACGATTGAAATATTTGCTCTGTGGTGGAGAACAAGAGAACCCTGAGCGCTTTGCGCAGCTGCTAAAGCATGACGGGCCGAAGCATTTGATCCACTGCTACGGGCCGACCGAAAATACGACTTTTTCAACGACTTATGAGGTCACTGAGCTTGGCGATCGATCCGAACGTTTACCAATTGGCCGACCCATTGCCAACACGCGCGTTTATCTGCTCGATGCGCATGGGCAGCCGGTGCCACTGGGTGCGGTTGGCGAGCTGTATCTTGGTGGTGCGGGGGTCGCGCGCGGTTATTTGAACCGCCCGGAGTTGACCGCCGAGCGTTTTGTGCCGGATCCGTTCTCCGATGAAGCGGGTGCGCGGCTGTATAAGACTGGTGACCTGGCGCGTTATTTACCGGACGGCAATCTGGAGTTTGTGGGGCGCAACGATGACCAAGTGAAGATTCGCGGCTTTCGGATTGAACCGGGCGAGATCGAAGCGTGCTTAACGGCGCACCCGCAGGTGCGCGACGCGGTGGTGCTGGCCCTGGGCGAAGGCAATGATAAGCGGCTGATCGCGTATGTGGTGGCTGAGGCGGATGCAGCGTTGGCTAGCACACTGCGCATGCACGTGGCCGCGGCGCTGCCCGAGTATATGGTGCCCAGCGCGTTTGTGCGGCTCGATGCGTGGCCGCTGACGCCCAACGGCAAGCTCGATCGGCGTGCGCTACCCGCACCGGATGATGATGCGCTGGCGCATCAGGCATACGAGGCGCCGCAAGGCGAGCTCGAGACGACGCTGGCTGAGATCTGGGCCAAGCTATTGGGTGTCGAACGTGTAGGTCGGCACGACAGCTTCTTTGCGCTCGGGGGCCACTCGCTGCTCGCGGTGCGGTTGATGAACCAGATCAGAGGGCTGGGTGCCGACGTGCCGCTGGCGACCTTGTTCGCCAAGCCAACGTTGGCGGCGTTTGCCGCGGCGCTCGAAGCCCGCTTGCAACAAGGCACCGATGCGCTGCCCGAGATCACGCCGGTGTCGCGCGAAAGCAGTTTGCCGCTGTCGTTCGCCCAGCAGCGGCTGTGGTTTCTCGCGCAGCTCGATGGGGCCAGTGAGTCGTATCATATTCCGCTAGCGCTGCATGTGCGCGGGTCGCTTGATCGGGCTGCATGGCAACAGGCATTGGATGCGCTCCTTGCGCGCCACGAAGCGCTGCGCTCGACGTTTGTGAGCGTCGAGGGTCAGCCGCAGGTGCAGCTGCTGCCGGCCGACACGGGCGTGCCGCTGCGCTGGCATGATCTGCGTGGGGTGCCCGATGCGCAGGCGCAACTGGCACGCTTGCGTCACGAAGCGGCGCACGCGCCGTTCGATCTGGCGCAGGGCCCGTTGATCCACGCGTGCGGCATTCAAGTGGCCGATGACGAACACGTGGTGCTACTCACCCAGCACCATATTGTGTCCGATGGCTGGTCGATCGGGGTGATGGTGCGCGAGTTGAGTACAATGTACGCGGCGAGCGTCGGGGCGCAAGCCGATCCCTTGCCGCCGCTGGCGGTTCAGTATCCGGACTATGCGGCCTGGCAACGACAGTGGCTCACGGGCGAGCGACTGCAGGCGCAAAGCGACTACTGGCGCGCGACGCTGGCCGATGCGCCGGTGCTGCTGGAACTCCCGACGGACCGGCCGCGCCCGGCGCAACAGTCGTTTGCCGGTGCACAGGTGCCGGTGCGTATTGATGCAGCCACGACGCAAGCGCTCAAGCGCTTAAGCGCGGAGCATGGCACGACGCTATTTATGACGGTGCTTGCCGCGTGGAGCGCGGTGCTCGCGCGCCTGTCGGGCCAGGATGATTTGGTCATTGGCACGCCCAGTGCCAATCGGGGGCATGCTGCAATCGAGCCGTTGCTTGGCTTTTTTGTCAATACGCTGGCGTTGCGTGTCGACTTATCTGACGAGCCCAATACAAGCGAACTGCTTAAGCGCGTGCGGCGCACGACGCTGGACGCGCAGGCGCATCAAGATCTGCCGTTTGAGCAAGTGGTCGAGATCGTGCAGCCGCCGCGCCGGCTCGACCATACGCCGCTGTTTCAAGTGATGTTCGCGTGGCAGAGTAATGAGACAGGGCAGTGGCGCCTACCCGGGCTAGATGTCAAGCCTGGCGAGCTTAATTACGACATGGTCAGGTTTGACCTGGAAATGCATCTGTATGAAGCAGGTGAGCAGATCATCGGGTCGTTGCACTACGCGAGTGCATTGTTTGACCCTGCGACGGTCGAGCGGTACGTTGAGTATCTGACGACGATGTTGCAGGCGATGGCGGCCTGCCCACAGCAACCGGTGGCAACGCTTCAAATGCTGGGTCCGGATGAGCGTCAGTTGTTGCTGCAGACATGGAACGCGACGGCGGTTCCCTACCCAGGCCACCAGTGCGTTCATCAGTTGTTCGAGGCGCAGGTAGAGCGCAGCCCGGAAGCTACTGCGCTGGTGTATGAAGAGCGGGAACTGAGCTATGCGCAATTGAACGCACGGGCTAACCGCCTCGCGCATCGGCTCATTGAATTGGGCGTCAAGCCGGATGCCCGAGTGGCAATCTGCGTCGAGCGCTCGCCGGCAATGGTCGTGGGACTATTGGCGATCATGAAGGCGGGCGGCGCTTGTGTGCCACTTGATCCCGCGTATCCGTCCGAGCGCCTTGCACATATTCTGCATGAGGCGGCGCCAATGATCGTACTCGCTGATGCAACGGGTAGGGCCACGTTGGGGGAAGCGGCGCTAGCGTGCCGAATCGTACTTGAGCCCGATGTACCGCTCGATCAAGCCACACCCAACCCACGGGTAGCCGAACTGACTCCTCGTCATCTTGCCTATGTCATCTACACGTCTGGGTCCACCGGCACGCCGAAGGGCGTGATGATCGAGCATGTGCAAATTGCACGCTTATTTGAGGTTACAAAGCCTAACGGGACCCTCAACGAAGATCAGGCGCTGATCCACCAACCACGAGGTTATAGCCTGACGTCTGCCGATCGCGTTCTTCAAAAAGCATCCTTTAACTTCGATGTATCAATTTGGGAGCTTTTTTGGACGTTGCTCAATGGCGCGACCCTTGTGGTAGCAGACGCCGACGTTCATAAAGATCCTGTTGCCTTGAGGGAACTCATTGTCCGGGAGCGCATCACGACGGTTCACTTTGTACCCTCCATGCTCAGCATTTTCTTGGATACGGAAGGTGTTCAGCGCTGCACATCGGTAAAGCATTTGATTTGCGGTGGCGAAGCACTGCCCGGTGCGACTGTCCAGCAGTGTCAAACGCTGCTGCCTGACGCGCAAGTTCATAACTTGTATGGTCCCGCTGAAAATCCCATTGGTACAACGTTTTGGACCTGTTCAGTGGCCTGTACAGAGGACAATATTCCGATTGGGCGGCCCATCGCGAACACCCAAGTCTACTTGCTTGATGCATACGGCCAGCCGCTACCGCTCGGTGCGGCCGGCGAGCTGTATATCAGTGGTGACGGTGTGGCGCGCGGCTATTTGAACCGTCCTGATCTGACCGCTGAGCGTTTTGTGCCCGATCCGTTCTCCGATGACGCGGGTGCACGGCTGTATAAGAGCGGGGATGTGGCGCGTTACCGACCGGACGGCAATCTGGAGTTTTTGGGGCGCAATGATGAGCAAGTCAAGATCCGCGGCTTTCGGATTGAACCAGGGGAGATCGAAGCATGCTTAACGGCGCACCCGCAGGTGCGTGATGCGGTGGTGTTGGCGTTGGGCGAAGGGCAGAACAAGCGTCTGGTCGCGTATGTGGTGGCCGATCCCGATGACGCGCTAGCGAGCACACTACGCGCGCAGGTGGCGGCGAGGCTGCCCGAATATATGGTGCCCAGCGCTTTTGTGCGGCTCGATGCGTGGCCGCTGACACCGAACGGCAAGCTGGATCGGCGTGCGCTGCCCGCACCGGATGACGCGGCGCTCGCGCATCAAGCGTATGAAGCGCCGCAAGGCGAGCTCGAGACGACGCTCGCGACGATTTGGTCGGAGCTATTGGGAGTCAAGCAGGTCGGTCGGCACGA
Source organism: Mycetohabitans endofungorum (assembly GCF_037477895.1). Taxonomy (NCBI): domain Bacteria; kingdom Pseudomonadati; phylum Pseudomonadota; class Betaproteobacteria; order Burkholderiales; family Burkholderiaceae; genus Mycetohabitans; species Mycetohabitans endofungorum. The sequence continues at coordinate 235,616 of NZ_CP132745.1, read as the reverse complement.
CAGCTTCTTTGCGCTTGGGGGCCACTCGCTGCTGGCGGTGCGGTTGATAAACCGGGTGAGAATGCTGGGCGCCGACGTGCCGCTGGCGACCTTGTTCGCGACGCCCACGTTGGCCGCGTTTGCCGCGGCGCTCGACGCCCACTGGCAACAAGGCCCCGATGCGCTGCCCGAGATTACGCCGGTGTCGCGCGAAGGCAGTTTGCCATTATCGTTCGCCCAGCAGCGGCTGTGGTTCCTCGCCCAGCTCGATGGGGTCAGTGAGTCGTATCATATGCCGCTGGCGCTGCATGTGCGCGGGCCGCTTGATCGGGCCGCATGGCAACAGGCATTGGATGCGCTGTTGGCGCGTCATGAAGCGCTGCGCTCGACGTTTGTGAGCGTTGAGGGTCAGCCGCAGGTGCGGCTGCTGCCGGCGGACGCGGGCGTGCCGCTGCGCTGGCATGATCTGCGTGGGATGCTCGATGCCGACGTGCAGCTGTCGCGGTTAAGTCATGAAGCGGCGCATGCGCCGTTTGATCTGGCGCGCGGCCCGTTGATACGCGCATGCGGCATTCAAGTGGCCGATGACGAACACGTGGTATTGCTTACGCAACACCATATTGTGTCGGACGGCTGGTCGCTTGGCGTGCTCACGCGCGAGCTGAGTGCACTCTACGCAGCGAACGTTGGGGCGCAAGCCGATCCGCTGCCAGCGTTGACGATCCAGTATCCGGACTATGCGGCGTGGCAGCGGCAGTGGCTTACGGGTGAGCGACTGCAGGTGCAAAGCGACTACTGGCGTACGACGCTGGCCGACACACCGGTGCTGCTTGAGCTACCGACCAACCGGCCGCGCCCGGCGCAACAGTCATTTGCCGGTGCACACGTGCCGGTGCGCATTGACGCATCGACCACGCAAGCGCTCAAGCGCTTAGGCGCTGAGCATGGCACGACGCTATTTATGACGGTGCTCGCGGCATGGAGTGCAGTACTCGCGCGCTTGTCAGGTCAGCAGAATTTGGTCATTGGCACGCCCAGTGCCAATCGGGGGCATGCTGCAATCGAGCCGTTGATCGGCTTTTTTGTCAATACGCTAGCGTTGCGTGTCGACTTATCTGGCGAGCCCAATACGAACGAGCTGCTTAAGCGCGTGCGGCGCACGACGCTGGACGCGCAGGCGCATCAAGATCTGCCGTTCGAGCAAGTGGTCGAGATCGTGCAGCCGCCGCGCCGGCTCGACCATACGCCGCTGTTTCAAGTGATGTTCGCGTGGCAGAGCAATGAAACCGGACAGTGGCGCCTACCCGGGCTAGATGTCAAGCCTGGCGAGCTTGACTACAACATGGTCAGGTTTGACCTTGAGTTGCATCTATATGAGGCGGGCGAGGAGATTGTTGGGGCATTGTGCTATGCGAGCGCGCTATTTGACCCCGCGACGATCGAGCGATACGTTGGGTATCTGACAACGATGTTGCAAGCGATGGTGGCCAACCCACAGCAACCGGTGGCAACACTTCAGGTACTGGGAGCGGATGAGCGTCAGTTGCTGCTGCAGACATGGAACGCGACGGCGGCTCCCTACCCCACTCACCAGTGCATTCACCAGTTGTTCGAGGCGCAGGTGGAGCGCAGCCCCAATGCCACGGCACTGGTGTATGAAGCGCAGACACTGAGCTATGCGCAATTGAATGCCCGGGCCAACTGCCTCGCGCATCGGCTCATTGAATTGGGCGCCAAGCCGGATGCCCGGGTGGCGATCTGCGTCGAACGCTCACCGGCGATGGTCGTAGGACTATTAGCGATTCTGAAGGCCGGCGGTGCTTGCGTGCCGCTCGATCCCGCGTATCCATCCGAACGCCTCGCGCATATTCTGAATGATGCGGCGCCAACGATCGTCCTAGCTGATGCAACGGGCAGGTCCACGTTGGGGGAAGGGGCGCTTGCGTGCCAAACGGTACTTGAGCTCGATGCACCGCTCGATCAAGCTGCACCCAACCCACGGGTAGCCGAACTGGCTTCTCGCCATCTTGCCTATGTCATCTACACGTCTGGCTCCACCGGCACGCCGAAGGGCGTGATGATCGAACATGGTCAAATTGCCCGCTTAGTCGAGGTTATCAAGTCTGACGGGACCTTCAATGAAGATCAGGCGCTGATCGACCGGCAACGAGGTTATCGTCTGGCGCCTGCCGATCGCGTGCTCCAGAAAACACCCTTTAACTTTGATATCTCAATTTGGGAGCTTTTTTGGACGTTGCTCAATGGCGCAACCCTTGTTGTTGCAGACGCCGGCGCTCATAAAGATCCGGTTGCCTTGAAGGATCTCATTGTCCAGGAGCGTATCACGACGGTTTACTTTGTGCCGTCCATGCTTAGCATTTTCTTGGATACGGAAGGGGTTCAGCGCTGCACATCGGTGAAGCATGTAATTTGCAGTGGTGAAGCGCTACCCGGTGCAACTGCCCAGCGGTGTCAAACGCTGCTGCCTGACGCGCAAGTTCACAACTTGTATGGCCCCACTGAAAATGCCATTGGTACAACGTTTTGGACCTGTCCCGTGGCCTGTACAGAGGGCACTATTTCGATTGGGCGGCCGCTCACGAACACGCAGGTCTACTTGCTGGATGCATGCGGCCAGCCAGTGCCACTGGGGGCGGTCGGTGAACTGTACATCGGTGGCGCCGGGGTGGCACGCGGCTATTGGAACCGCCCGGCGCTGACCGCTGAACGCTTTGTGCCGGATCCGTTCTCCGAGGACGCGGGTGCACGGCTGTATAAGACCGGGGATGTGGCGCGTTACCGACCAGACGGCAATCTGGAGTATTTGGGGCGCAACGATGACCAAGTGAAGATTCGCGGCTTGCGGATTGAACCGGGTGAAATCGCAGCGTGCTTAACGGCGCACCCGCAGGTGCGTGATGCGGTGGTGGTAGCAACAGGTGAGGGCTCGGCTAAGCGGCTTGTTGCGTATGTGCAGGCCGAAGCGGACGAGCAATTGGCGAGCACGCTGCGCGCACAGGTGGCGGCAAGCCTGCCCGAGTATATGGTGCCCAGCGCTTTTGTGCGACTCGACGCGTGGCCGCTGACACCGAACGGCAAGCTGGACCGGCGCGCACTGCCGGTACCCAGCACTGACGCGTTCGCGCATAAGGCGTATGAGGCACCGCAGGGCGAGTGCGAGACCAAACTGGCTGCAATCTGGACCAAGCTGTTGGGTGTCGAGCGCATTGGCCGACATGATAACTTCTTCGATTTGGGCGGTCATTCTTTGGCGGCGATGAAGTTGATTTTCCAGATACAAAAAATCTTCAATGTACAGCTATCTGTGCAGGTTTTATTTGACACACGCAGTGTTGCAAAGCTTGCTGAACGCATCAAATCAAGTGCGCATGCTCAGACTCCAGCGGAGAAGCCTATTGAGATACCGCATCTGATGAAGGTTGACGCTATACTTGCTCCGGAAATAAGGCGGCAAATCCCAACGAGCAACATCTCCCGCACGTGGAAACAAGTATTGCTGACCGGCTCAACAGGTTTTGTAGGTCGTTATTTATTACTGGAACTTTTGCAGCAAACTGCTGCGCATATCATTTGCTTAATAAAATCTGAAGATAAAGATCAAGCTATGCGCCGAATCGTGTCCGTATTGCACGAAATTGGGCACTACGACATAGACTTGCGCCGTATCTCGGTACTCTGTGGTGATTTGGACCAGGTCAATTTGGGACTAACGCAGGTACAACTCACCCAATTAGCAAACGAGCTCGATGCGATTGTGCATAATGGCGCAATAGTTAACCATTTTTTCTCTTATCGTGAATTACGCCAAGCCAACGTACTTGCGACCAACGCGCTGATTCGTATCGCAGCTACAGGAAAGGAAAAGAGCCTGCACTACATTTCCACATTGGCTGTAGCTCCATGGAAAGGCTCGGGACTGTTTACAGAGGACGGCGAGATATCGGATGTTCCTGTTCCAAACGGCTATGTTCAAAGCAAGTGGGTTGCAGAGAAGCTGGTTGGTGCAGCAGCAAAACAAGGCATTCCATGCGGCATTTATCGTCTCGGCCAGATAACGGCTGACTCCGTGACAGGGTACTGCAACATTAAAGACCGTATTTATCGCACGATTCGCGCCATTGCGGCGCTAGGTCTCGTATCTGATGCGACGGAGACTTATCCACAAACACCTGTGGATTATGCTGCACGCGCTATTGTTAAGCTGGCGGTGCATCAAGCGGAACAGTACCAGATTGCCCATATCAAGGGGCATCAGTTAATTGATCTGGATGAATTTGTTGCACAGATGCGTGACTATGGAATTAATATTGATGAAAATAAATTAACTTGGCAGGAGTGGACGCGCTCGCTAAATTCCGCTGCCAAGAAAACCTTGGATGACAATCTGATTGCTCTATCTTCTATATTTGACACAACTTTATTGCCCGATTCGTTGGAGCACAAAAATGGTTTAGCAGATGAATCCATAATATGGTGTGCCAAAAAGACCAATAAAAGGCTTTCTGAGCTGGACTTTTGTTACCCAACTTTAGGGCCGGATTATGTTAAATCGATTATTCGTTTCATTTTAAGTCAAGAATCTGGCCGTCGCTGCTGGAGCGACAGCGCAACGAAGCGCTGAGTACGTCGTCGGCCCTTCAAAATTTGGATGAGAAGTTCGGTGCGAAGGAAGTGAAACAGGACAGGTAGTGGTGCAGCGCCAAAGCGAGCGCAGCCACCCAAGCACAAAAAAGGCGGGCTGGATGCCCAATCGGGTAATGGCGCGCAGCAGCCAGCGCAGGTTATAGCCTGTCGAGCACAGCACGGCATGTACCGCATCACCGGTGACGCCTTTGAGCCAGTAGCGCCGCATTCCATGATCCTGTTTGACATGCCCGATGATCGGCTCGATGGCTTGACGCCGCTTCAAACGACGCTGTTGTGCCGGGGTCAGCCTGTTGAGTTTTCCGCGATGTATCAACTGTACGGGCGCAACCTGAGCATCCACACCACGAAAGCCCAGATCGGTCAGCACAGTCTTCACACGTGGGGCACCGGCCAGATCCTGTATCAGGATCGAGGTTTGTTCGAGCTGTTCGGCCAAAATGTGGCCGTCGTAGGGGTTGCCAGCGAATGCTCGCGTACCGACAATGAGCCCTTGTTTGTGCGTGATAGCCAGGCTCACCTTGACGCCGAACTCGTACGGTTGGCAGGCCTTACCTTTGCCGATGCATGCAACTTCCGGCGCGTGTAGTGCATACAGTTTGTCTTTGTCCTTGGGACGCTGTCGGCAAATGCGCCAGGCTCGTTGCAGCCACCTGTGCAATGGCGCTTGTCGCTCGTGCGAGATCTCGCCTAGCTTGCGTTCGATCTCGCGCAGCACTCGGCCCAACACGGTACGCTGGCGCTTGAGCACACGGCGCAGACGCTTAAACTGCTTGGCATGCGCGTAGCCACCGGCGCGTCGGCGTAGTCGTTTGCCTTCGCGCTCGTAGGTTTGCTTGAGCGCCAAGCCCGCGTGCTGGGCCAAGCGCACCAGCTTGCTACGCGCCACCTCCAGCAGCCGGCTGTCAGTCGGATAAGCCATCGCTTTCTCTTGGACGGTAGTATCCACAATCACGCTTTCAAATTCGGCTGGCTTGAGCGCCTTCATCTGTGCGGCAGCGGTAAGGGTCGCGGCCAGCAATTCTTCGACGCCGGCTTCGCCCAAGGCTTGCCGAAAACGCACTAAATGGGTCGGATCACACGGCAGGCGTGGTTGAAAGTACTGCTCACCGCAGAAGAACTGAAAGTACACGTCCTGTGCCCAGCGCTCGCACACCGACTCATCACTTTCGTTGTAGGCATGCTTCAGATAGAGCAGCCCCACCATCAATCGCATTGACAGTCGAGGACGCCCGGCTACGCTCACACCGGCGCCAGCGAGCTTCGGCGCCATCCCGAACAGATCGGGCACGGTGCTGCTTAGAGCTTCGCGCGTGCGCCGCTCAAACAGCGGGGCGAGCGTCGCTTCAATCGTGCGCCATGGCATACGCGTGGCTAGCACCGCAAGCGGGTGCCGCAGATCAATCATCGCATCCAGGCGGCTACGAAAAAAATCCGGTGCCCCACAAGAACTTGTCTGGCTCGTGCTCATCGGTGGTGTTTAAAACTCCCAGAAATTGCCCCTATTGGATTATCTTTCTGGGAGTGGCGCAACCCCTCGATCGACTTCTGCGTCTGACCATAACAGCATCTCAAGATTTTTGCAGGCTCGACTAGTTACGAGTAAGTTCGCTGTGCAAAGTAGGTAAATAACTCGTCGCAAATTGCCTGACTAAGTCGGTTGCGCTTGATAAAGTCCTTAATTTCTGTTTTTGCGTGATTTGGCACATATAATATTATTCTCGGATTCTCATCGAGAGCCAATATACTATCGGGTTTTTCCAGTTCATGGAAAACATCGAGTATGTCCGTTTCATTGCCGCCGTCGAGCAGGCGCAGTGCAAGTTGCCATATCTGTTTCGCTAAGGCCTCACTCACTCCTAGAGCAGCTTGGATCAGTCCAGCAGCCACCAGTGTACGTTGCCCAGGTATCACGCGCCGAGCCGCATCTTCAAGCAATGAAAGTTCGTAAGCATGGTGTTCCCACGTTAGTTCCGCCAACGCGAGCGGCAGATAGCGTAGTGCGCTACCCAACTGGTGATTTGGCAGTAATAGTGTCAAGTCACGCAGCGCAACATAGTGATTAAGCTTTTGTCCATTTAGCGCCCATATTGATTTAGCTAACTCACCAATCGGCTCACCTTGGTACGACCTTGGCAAACGTCGCACCCATTCCTGTAGTATTTGATGATACTCAGCGATCGTTATTTGTGGATTAATAAGATTAATGCCGAGAACTTCGTATTGTAACTGCCACGCTAGTTGCACAATCAGTTCAGCTTGCTCGGCCGCATTTAACTCGGGAAGCCGGCTTATAAAATTTTGATAGGTGCTTTCAAAAGGGAATTGATCCTCTGGTAATTGTGACATTAGCGATGCAACAGCGGCCCAAGTGCTGCCTTGTTTAGGACTTCGTCGTTCGGCGTCAGCATAAACAAAATTATATAAATCGATTCTTTGCCCATCAGGAAATTCTCTTATCGATTTAATCATGTCTTTCTGTATTTGCAGACCTTGCTTTGGCACATGGCGTGCAGCTTCGAAAACCCGTTGAAATGCTGTTTGCTGCTGCTCGTCTGGCAAGCCCAGTATTCGCGGCCACAGCGCCCGAAGAGGTTCGGCACGCAACGCCGGCTCAGCACGGATACGCTCGATCTCGGCTAGTAACTGCTACACCGATACAAGATCCAGCGCTTTAGCATGCTTGGCTCGCTGGTAGCAAAGCCAGCTTAGCCGTCTTTCTTGTAGTGCGTAATAGCTTCGCCTGCTTACGGTCGATAGGTTGCCTGCTTCGTCGAATGGCAGATGACCGGCCACCTCTTGAAGAATTTCTGCAGGCAAATCACGGTATGTTGTTGGGTAGCTTGTTTGACCAGTCGTGGAACGTTGCAGCACGCGTGTGCTTACAGATGCCGTCTGGCTTACAGAATCCGGCGGAGCAGCCACAGCAGGACGGCCGGCTCGCTGGTTTTCCATTGTATATATCGCTATTTGAGCACTGTTGGATGCGGCACTTGTGTCAAAGTCTATTGGCAAGCTCCGTAAAGAGTGAGACACGCACAACCCAAGGCGGTAGTGCTTTTAGTATGGGTAAAAGCGCACGTAACAACACAGCGGTGAGCAGCGGCGTCTACATCTTTGTCGGATAACACCATGCCGGCAGGCTGATTTGCTACATTGGGTAAGTCATCCAAGTCGGGAAAGAAAAGAGCGATCAGGCAGTGATGGCAAACAGGTTAGACCGTAGTTGGTTAAGCTCACTGTTGCGCACAAAGTAAAAATGGCTCTTCCCACTTTGTGTGAACCTGCAGATGGCAATAAGAATCAAGCCGGTATCGCACCATTCGGATAATCGGCATGGATTTTTCCTTCCTTCAACGCCTGTTACCCGCTGCCGACATGCGCATTGTCGGATGGGAAATGATCGGCAATCGACTCATCGTTGCATTGAAGCATCAAGGGCTCGTTGCACACTGCGCGGCGTGTGGAGCGACCAGTTCCCGGATACACGGAGGGTACCGACGACGCGTTGAGGATCTACCGTGTAGCGGCCATCGCGTCACACTGAAAATCCAGGTGCGGCGCTTTCGTTGCGATAACACAATGTGTTGCCGGCGAACATTCGCCCAATGCCTTGCGCCATTCGGCGCGCGTCAGCAGCGCCGCACAGCCCGGGCACAGACGGTGCTGTGGCATGTGGGCTTGGCACTTAATGACGCCGCAGGTGCGCGCCTAGCACAGCGGCTGGGCATTTCGATCAGCGGCGAAACGATGCTTCGTTTGCTCAAGCGCAACGGCCAAAAGTACGTCGCGACGACATTCAGCCCTACCACAGTTGGCGTCGATGACTGGGCATTCAAACACGCTCATCGCTATGGCACCCTACTGGTCGATCTCGAGCAACGGCGCCCATTGGATCGGTTGCCCGATCGTGATGCGACATCGGTGGCGAACTGGCTAGCAGGAAACCGCGCAATCTGAATCGTGTCACGCGATCGCGCTGGTATTGACGCCGAAGGCATCACCCGTGGCGCGCCACAAGCCATACAAGTGGCCGACCGATGGCATCTATTGAAGCATCTTGGCGATGCCATTGAACGCGCGCTGAGCCGCTGCCAGCGGCCTATCCGCGAAGTTGCACGCTCGCTCAATCACGAGCACGCTTCTGTCGCATTGCCAGCGATCGAATAGAATGCGCCCGGCGTGGCAACAACATCGAGGCTACTGGTTAATGGATCGGGGCACGGCCGCGCTCACCGACGACAAAGAGCGGCACATCGAGCGCTTGGTTCAACGACTCGCCGAGCGAAATTCCCAGATAACAGCAATCCAGCGACTGTCGCTCCAGTTCACCAACATAGTCAAGCGCCGCGCACATCAAGCGTTGGCAAGCTGGCTGCGTCAAGCGCAGGCCAGCGGTGTACCAGAAATGCAGCGGTTTGCAGCCAAGCATTGGGCACGACTACGATGCCGTACACGCTGCACAGCTCACACCCTACAGTAACGGCATCGTCGAAGGCCATGTCAATCGGCTCAAGTTTCTCAAGCGCCCAATGTATGGCCGCGCCGGCTTCCAACTGCTTCGTACTCACGTGTTGAATCGGTGCTGACTTATGACGTGAACCTTCACACAAAGTGGGGAAGAGCCAGTAATTGTCGCCAGACATGCGGTTGTGAATCAGCACCAATTAATGAACCCTTGCATTGCGGTGATGGCACGTATAAACTAGTTATATGTCTAGTTATTAGGGATCCGCCATGCATGCTTGGCCTGTACAAGACGCGAAAGCCCGTTTCAGCGAGCTACTTGACGCCTGTGTCAGTGAGGGGCCGCAGCTGGTGACCCGTCGCGGCGCAGAAACAGCTGTGCTGGTGCCTATCACGGAGTGGAAACGGCTCAACGCCGCCGCACGCCCCTCGCTGAAAGCCTTGCTGTTGTCCGATTTCAGTCGTGGTGACCTTGACTTGCCACAACGTGGACGGGCGCAGCGTCGCACAACGCTTGCTCTATAAAACCACCGTGTTCCTTCTGGATACGAATATTGTTTCTGAGCTTCGCAAGCTGCGCCCGCATGGGGCAGTCGTGTCATGGCTCGAAAGCGTTGCCGATCACGAGCTTTACCTATCCGCCGTGACACTCGGTGAAATTCAAGCAGGCATCGAAATCACGCGCGAGCAAGACGCCGACAAGGCATCGGCGATAGAAGCGTGGGCCGATCAAGTCAGCGCGACCTACAATGTCTTGCCCATGGACACTGCGACCTTCCGGCTCTGGGCGAAGCTGATGCATCGTCAGTCGAACACAGTCTATGAAGACGCCATGATCGCGGCCAGCGCGCTGACGCACAAGCTTATCGTCGCCACAAGAAACGTTCGCGACTTTGAACGCTTTGACGTACCGGTGTTCAACCCATTCGGGAAATAAGTCTACCTACATCTTGACGGTCAACGCCCCGGCGGGCTCGCCTAACGACTAAGAAAGCGAAAATGCGAACGGGGTTGGAGTTCACCGAACGGCTGGTGCTAAGCGCGCGTCAGATTGAGCGGCTGGTGATCCGATATCGTAAGTCGAGCACACCTCCCTTTGGCTGTTCTCACGCTACGTAGGATCTAATTCAAATAGAATTGGATTCGATCTGTCGTCCAAGTCGCCACCCCCGTCCCGAAGAAATCCGCATCCTCCGTCCAAACCGGGCATCCGATTGCCATAGCACATGCCAGGACGGGCCAATCGTCGGCATCCCTTGCCCGATGCGCTGGAGCGCAGCGGCCTGCGTATCTCCATAGATTTCAGCATCAACAATTGGGATCAAGGGAACCAAGCTATCCAGCACGGCTATCGCTGACTCCGGCGCAACGCCTCTCTTCTCCAGTAATGCTGGCAGGTACTTTCTGGCGTCCGTGTACGTCACGTCGGGAGCGAAACACTGAACTGCGTGAGCATACACCATGACCAACTCGCGCACGCGCGTGCCAAGAACTGCCCGGATCAAGATGTTCGCATCGGGTACGATTGCCTTATTGCTCATGCAGATTTGGCACCGGTCTTGTTCTTGCCAGTCGATGCCCGGCGAACTGCCTTAAACTCGGACACTACCCCTTCGACATCCACGCCACGACCAGTCAGCAGATCACCCAAGATTTCACTCGCCTTTTTCATAGCGGCAAGATGCGCTTCGGCTTGACCATGTGCCGGAATGAAGTACCCTACCGTCTGACCATGCCGCGTCACCGCAACGGGCATATTCGATAGGTGTATGAGGGGGTAGCTTCAGGATTCACACATCGTGCCGGATTTTTCTACTTTTGAATGGCCGGATTTTTGAGTCAGCCTCATTCTGCCCTGCACCCCAATTCACGTTCTTATGAAGTGCCTCGATCTTCCAGCGCATGGCATACCAGTTTAATTTCTTGAGTGCCTCGGCGCGCGAGCTGACTGGCATACCGGTAAACAGTTCCCCCCCAATACGAGCTAGTCCATAAAGCGTAGCGGTCATCGGACGGCACCGATCCATATAATTGAGCGGCCGCTTTTTAACCCTATCCGCCTGTATGCCCCCACAACTGTGGCACGCATCCTATGCTTATGAGCAGGCGGCCCAGCCGCGTGCCCCCAGGGGGCGCCGGGTCACCTGGACCCGTTCCGGCGCCACATGACGCAGGTCCGTCTCAATGGCGAGTCGCTGTATTGCAATGCTATCCGGTCGATGCCAGTTCGAGAGTGGGGCATGTAGCAATTGAATGCGGCGGTTGGGTCACGCATCGCAAAATGCGCGATCACGGTGAGGCCGCCTGCCGTGTCGCGGCAGTGGTCGAGGCAACCGCATTTGACATGACCGAGAATACGCTGTAACGGCAGCATTTGGCACCGGGCAAGACATCGACCGCCTGGCCGGGCCGATCTAGATGCGGAAGTGATCTGGATCGGTGCGCTAAACATATACGACAGCAAAAAGCCGGCGCGCGTCACATCAAAGGACAGGGCGACGGCCTTCAGTGGCAAGGAGACACGCGATGAGCAAACTAAACAAGACGATTCGCGTGGCTACTGACGTCGGTGGCACTTTTACCGACCTGGTGTACTTCGAAGTCGATCCGCGCACAGGCCGGCAATCGGTACGGACTGCCAAGTCGGATACGACGCCGCCTGACTACGAGCAGGGCATCCTCAACGTACTAAAAAAGGCCGATGTGGATTTGAGCGCTGTTACCTTCCTCGCGCACGGCACCACCGTAGTGATCAATGCGCTGACCGAACGCCGTGGCGTTAAGACGGGACTGATCACGACACAAGGCTTTGGCGATACGCTAGAAATTGCGCGTGCCAACCGGCCTGACTTTTTCAATTTGAGCTGGGTCAAGCCCGCGCCATTTGTGCCACGCTACCTGCGTCGTGAAATACCGGGACGCCTGCATGTAGACGGCAGCGAGCGCGAGCCGCTGGACCTATCTGGCCTGCCCGCCATCGTCGACACATTCCGCGCCGAAGGGGTGGAAGCCGTCGCGATCTGCCTGCTGCACGCCTATACCAATCCGGTGCACGAACAAGCGGTGCTGGCCGGTGTGCGTCGGCTCTGGCCACAGGCATCGGCGGTGGCATCGCACCAAATCACGCGCGAGTGGCGGGAATACGAGCGCTCCAGTACCGCGGTACTGTCCGCCTATGTGCAGCCAATCGCCGCACGCTACCTACAGCGGCTTGAAGACGGATTGCGATCGAACGGCTATCGGGCGCCGCTCTATGTGATGCAGTCGAACTGCGGTGTCGACACCGTGGCTCACGCCCGAGAAATCCCGATTACGATGGTGGAGTCGGGGCCGGCCAGCGGCTTCTGGGGAGCGGCCGAACTAGGCCGTCTGATCGGCGAGCCCAATGTGCTCGCGCTCGATATCGGCGGCACCACAGCCAAATGCACACTGATCAAGGACGGGCAGATCTCCATCAAAACGGACTACTGGTTCGAGCGCGACCGGACGCATACCGGCTATCCGATTATGGTACCTGTGGTCGATTTGGTCGAGATCGGCAATGGTGGCGGCTCGATCGCGTGGATCGACGAATTCGACAAGTTGCATGTCGGCCCGCAATCGGCTGGGGCGTCGCCTGGTCCCGCAGCCTACGGTCGCGGCGGCACCCATGTGACCACCACCGATGCAAACCTAATTCTGGACCGCATTAATAAGGATTATTTCTGCGGCGGTACGTTCATTGCCGACATCAAAGCCGTGGCCCGGGCCATGGCACCGCTGACCGAGCGGCTACGGCTGTCGCCGCAGGAAATCGCGCGCGGCATTATTCGGATCGCCAACGACAACATGGTGAATGCGCTGAAGTTGGTGTCGCTCAGCCGGGGCCATGATCCGCGCGACTTCACGCTGCTCGCCTTTGGTGGCGGCGGCGCGATGCACGCCGTTGCGCTCGCGCAGGAACTCGGCGTGAAAAAGGTGGTGATTCCGCGTGGCGCGTCTGTCTTTTCCGCGTGGGGCATGACGATGTCCGACCTGCGTCGCGACTGCTTCGTCAACCGCCTCTTTGAGATGGATCGTCCGGATGCGGCGCTCGGTGCGCAAGCGCTGCTTGAACAGCTGTCGCATGATGCAACGGCACAGTACGCGACCGAGGGCATCGGCGCCGACGCTATCGAATTGGCCCTGTACTGCAAGATCCGCTACCAGAACCAGGAGCATGCGGTCGAGGTGCCGCTGCGGCAAGATGAACGCGTCGCCACGCATTGGGCCGATATCGTTGCCCGCTTTCACGCCAGCTACGAGCAGCAGTACACCTATCGGCTGAACGCCCCGCTGGAGATCGTCGGCTTTCATATCGTCGCCGTGGCAGAAATCGGCAAGCTCAACCTGGCCGACCTGCCAGTCACCGGCGCCACTATTCAGGCCGCGGCAAAAGGCCGTCGCACCGTCGACTATGCGCTCGAAGGGAGGCACGAAGCGATCGTCTACGACGCGGAACGCATCGAGCCTGGCATGCACTTCGCCGGTCCGGCAATTATCGAAGACCCCGGCACGACCATCGTGGTCCACCCGAATAACGCCGTGAGCGTCGACCGCCTCGGCAACTTTCACATCACTCTTTCCATGTGAGCCATCATCATGAGCCACAGCGATAAGATCGATATCTTCACGCTCGATATCATTCAGAATGCACTGCAAGCCATCGCCGACGAGATGTTCACCGCGATGCGCAAGACCGCGATGAGCCCGATCATCTACGAGGTGCTCGACATGGGGACTGGCATCACCAATGCACAAGGCAATATCGCCAGCTCCGGCGCCGGTATCCCTGCCTTTGTTGGCGTGCTGGATAAGGCGGTGCGCCGCATTTTGGTCGAGCACGGCCAACCAGGCGACATCGAGCCGGGCGACATCTTCATCACCAACGACCCGTACTCAGGCGGCGTGACGCATCTGAACGACGTGGTACTGTCGATGCCGGTTTTCGTTGGCGACGACATCGTCGCGTGGACGGCCAATATTGCTCACTGGAACGATGTTGGCGGCATGGTCCCGGGATCATTCTCTACCGATGCGACCGAGATCTTCCAGGAAGGGCTGCGCCTGGCCGCGGTAAAATTGATCTCACGCGGCAAGCCAGTGCGTCCCGTGATGCAGATTCTGCGCTATAACACGCGCATGCCCGACTTCATGGAAGGTGATCTTTGGGCAGGCATCGCTGCCGCGCGCAGCGGCGCGACACGCTTGATTGAACTGACCCAGAAGTACGGTAAAGCAATGTTCCTGCAGGCAATGCAAGACTTCATGGACTACGGTGAAAAGGTCTCGCTGAAAGCACTGCGTCACACGCCGAAAGGGCGCTTCGAACTGGCCGAACCTCAGGACGACGACAAGGTATACAAAGTAGTCGTTGAAATCGGCGACAACGGAATGATCGTCGACTTGCGCGACAACCCGGACCAGGTCCATGGACCGGGCAATCTCAGCCGCGACGGCACGGTAGTGGCTGCCCAGATGGCATTTAAGTCGATCACCGAGCCGAACGGCAGCGCCAACGGCGGCACCTTCCGGCCGCTGAAGGTTGTGACACGGCCTGGTTCGCTGTTTGATGCGTGTAGCCCTGCGGCAGAAGGGTTTTACTTTGAAAACCTGATCCGGGTGCACGACCTGATCTTACGCTGTCTTGCGCCGCATCTGCCCGACCGCATCCCCGCCGGCAGTTTCTCGTCGATATGCGCCACCGTGATTGGCGGCCCCCATCCGGAAACCGCGCGCATTTTCACGTTGATCGAGCCTGAGATCGGCGGTTGGGGAGCAAAGCGGGATCGCGACGGCAACAGTGCGATGTTCTCCGCAATGCATGGCGAGACATACAACTGCCCGGCCGAGATCTGCGAGGCGCGCTATGGCGTCTATGTCGAGCGCATGGAACTGAACGACGAGCCAGGGGGATACGGGCAATATCGCGGCGGCCGCGGCATCCGGCTCGATTATCGGATCCGCTCCGACGGCAGCTTCCTGACCTGCGGATATACGCGCGCCAAAGTGCCACCGTGGGGCCAGGCGAACGGGCGTGACGGCTCACTCAATTACGTCGAGATCGTGCGCGCCGACGGCCGCAGCGAGCGCTACGCCATGGCCAGCGGCGTCAAGCTCGATCGCGGCGATGTGGTCCGCGTGCGTACGGGCTCAGGTGGCGGATACGGTGATCCGTCGATGCGCGATCCCGATGCGGTTCGCGACGACATCCGAAATGGCTATATCTCTGCCGAGCTGGCACGCGAAGTCTATCATTGGGAGGGGAGCGTGCGACTACATCATGCAGGCCAGATCTGAAAGTACTTGCAAAGTGCATAACACGCTCTAGCCCAGTGGTACAGCAGTCAATGGTATCGTGATGGCAGGCGCGGCCCGGCTTGCGGTGCCGCGCGGGCGCAGCGGCCGTCGGACGCCGAAACACTGGCTGCCAGCGGCGGCTGTCCGTCGCTACGCTATCTCAGGACTGTGATGATGAGCTACGAACTGTACTACTGGCCGGGCCTACAGGGCCGCGGTGAATTCGTCCGCTTAGCGCTCGAAGAGGCAGGGGCAGATTATCTTGACGTCGCGCGCTTACCGCCGTCCGGTCGCCGCGAAGACGCAAATCCGCAAGGCACAGAGCACGGCATCGGCACGATGATGTCGATTCTGCAAAGCCAAACCGAGCCCTGCATCCCGTTCGCTCCCCCCTTCCTGCGCGACGGCACAACACTCATTGCGCAGACCGCTAACATTCTGCTGTACCTGGGACCCCGGCTCGGCCTGGTGCCCGCCGATGAAACACTGCGCCACTGGGTCCACGGACTGCAGCTGACGATTGCCGACATGGTGAGCGAGGCACACGACACGCACCACCCGATTGCCAACGCACTGTATTTCGAGCAGCAACGCGACGCCGCCCGGCAGCGCGCCGCCGATTTCATCGCCAACCGGATACCGAAGTTCATGCGCTATTTCGAGCGGGTGCTCGAGCAGAACCCCGCGGGATGCGCGCACCTGGTCGGCGCGGCATTGAGCTACGCAGACCTGTCGATGTTCCAACTCATTGATGGACTGCGCTACGCGTTTCCGCGTGCCACCGCTCGCTTCGCGACACAGTATCCGAAGCTCACAGCGCTGCATGAAGCGGTGCGCGCGCGGCCGCGTATCGCCGCGTACCTGGCGTCGCCTCGCCGCATCCCGCACAACGAGTCGTGCATATTCCGGCACTACGCGGAATTGGACGCCAGTTGACTCATCGCCATCGCGCCGTGCTGGCCTTTTTGCTCAAGCTGCGCACCCGCGCGCAACGCCTACTCAGGCTGTCCGACGAGCATACGATGCTGCTGTGGGCCACCCTCGCCGGCTTGGTCGGCGCGGCCGCGACCATCGTGTTCCGCCTCGGCGTCGACTGGCTGGAATCGCTCGTCGATCCTAACGCGAGCGGACTGGTGGAGGTCGCGCGCGACCTACCGTGGTACGCACGGCTCGCGCTGCCCAGCGTCGGCGGCGCCGTGGCCGGCATGCTCCTGCTGGCAGCCCGGCGTGACGACGACGGCAAGAGCCATGCTGACTATATGGAAGCGATTACTATCGGCGAAGGGGTGGTGCCCGTGCGGCAAAGCCTATGGCGCAGCGGCTCGTCGCTGGTCACGATTGCCTCGGGTGGCTCAATCGGCCGCGAGGGCTCGATGGTGCAGCTTGCCGCGCTCAGCGCATCACTGCTCGGCCGCCTCGTGCATGTCGACCCAGAACGTCTGCGCTTGCTGGTGGCGTGCGGCGCCGCGGCCGGCATCACGGCCGCGTACAGCGCCCCGATCGCCGGCGCGCTGTTCGTCACTGAAATCGTGCTGGGCTCGATCGCGATGGAGAGCTTCGGGCCAATCATCGTGTCATCTGTGGTCGCCAATGTCACGATGCGCGCATTGTCCGGCTACCAGGCGCCCTACGAGATGCCGCCCTTTCCGACCATCTCCGGCCTCGAAGTACTGTGGTTCGTCGGGCTCGGCATCCTGTGCGGGATGCTCGCGCCGGCGTTCCTCCTCCTGCTGGGTGCCTCGCGCCGGCTGTTCGGCCGATGGGTGGCGCCCCTGCCCTGGCGGCTCGCACTGGGCGGCGCGCTGGTGGGCGCCTTATCGATCCAGGCACCGCAAGTGTGGGGCAACGGCTATAGCGTGGTGAACGCCATTCTGCACCAGCCTTGGACCTGGCAAGCGCTCGTCGCAGTGTTAGCGTTCAAGGTAGCGGCGACCTGCGCGACGGTCGGCTCAGGCGCGGTCGGTGGTATTTTCACGCCGACGCTGTTCGTCGGTGCGGTGCTCGGCGCGATCTACGGACTCGCGGCCCATGCGCACTTGCCGCTCGCCACGTCGGCGCCGTTCACGTATGCCATCGTCGGGATGGGGGCTTTCCTCGCGGCAGCGACCCATGCGCCGTTGATGGCGATCTTGATGATCTTTGAGATGACGCTCAGCTATCAGGTCGTGCTGCCGTTGATGCTGGCTAGCGTGATCGCCTATTTCATCGCGCGGGCCCTGGCCGAGACTTCAATGTACGAGGTCACACTGCGGCGCAACCGCGAGCGGCGTGAACGGCTGCGCCTGAAGGCCACGCAGATGCGTGAACTGGTGCGCCCGGCCGACACCGTCCTTGGCCTAGACGCGAGCGTGGCGGACATGACGCGCGTATTTCTCGAATATCCGGTTAAGTACATCTATATCGTCGACGCTGCCGGCTGGTTTCAGGGCGTGGTCGCGTTAAAGGACATCACCTCCGACCTGCTCGACAAGCACGGCCCGCGCGAGCACCGTGCGCGTGACTACCTGCGCCGAGATTTCGCCGCGCTGACGCCGGACATGCCGCTTGCCGCCGCGTTGCAGCACTTTCTCGCCTTCCAAGGCGAGCGGCTGCCCGTCGTCGCATCGAAGCAGGCGCCTAAATTGCTAGGCGTAGTCTACAAGACCTCGCTGCTGCAGGCATACTTCCGGATGAATGCTAGCGATTGAGTCACGCCGCATGCGACGCGTCGTCGCGACGGCAAAAAGCAACGGATTCACTACAATGGATTCGGAGGGTGCAACATGTCCGAACAATCGACTCCTGCACTGCGGCGCGACCAGGCCGGTTGGATCTTTGTGCATATCGAGGGTGCGCCATACGAGCGTGGCCTGCAGCACGGCCAGTTGCTTGCCCGCGAGATCAGCAGCGCGATCCGCGCCGCGCAATATCTAGCCAAGTGGGACACCGGCGAGGAGTTTGACACCTTCGTGAACGCCGCAATCGACCAATTCACCGACCGTGTCGATGACGAGTTCACCGCCGAGATGCGCGGCATTGCCGATGGCGCGCAGTTGCCCTACGAACAGGTGCTCGCCTGGAACGGCTACATGGATCTGCTGCAAAGCTGGTGGCCCGCGCATGTCAGCCAAACACGGCCGCAGTTCGCCGGCAAGCCATGGCGAGGGCGCCTCGGCCATCACTGCAGTGCATTCATTGCAACCGGCAGTGCCACGCGCGATGGCCGCATCGTGATGGCGCACAACTCGTGGGACCGCTATGCGGCCGGCGATGCGTTCAACGTGATCTTCGATATTGTGCCCGAGGAGGGCAACCGGATCCTAATGCAGGGACTGCCGGGCTGCATCTCCAGCCTAACGGACTTTTGGATCACGTCAGCGGGCCTGATGGTGACCGAGACGACGATTTCCAATTTTGTCGGCTACAACACCTCCGGCTCGCCGGAGTTCTACCGCTCGCGCAAGGCGACGCAGTATGCCGATAGCATTGGCTCGTGGTGCGAGCGCTTCGCGACCGACAACAACGGCGGCTACGCGAACAGCTGGCTGCTCGGCGATACCAAAACCGGTGAAATCGCACGCTACGAGCTTGGGCTGCATTATTCCGGATTCGAGGTCACCAAAGACGGCTTTTACAGCGGCTTCAACACGGCCAACGACCTGAAGATCCGCAACCAGGAATGCATTAGCCAGGGGGATGACTACAACGACGTGCGGCGCAATGGTGCGCGCCGGCTGCGCTGGATGCAACTGATGGAAAAACACCGCGGCCGGATCGATGCTGAACTGGCCAAGGAAATGCTCGCCGATCATTACGATGTGTACCTCGATCGCGACGATCATCCGAGTTCGCGCACCCTTTGCGGCCACTTGGAACTGGACGACGCACGCTTTGGCGACGCTGATCACGGTCCATTCAATCCATGGGGCGCCAACGACGGCAAGGTGGTCGACAGCGACATGGCGGTACGACTCGAATTGTGGGCACGCTGGGGTCACCCATGCGGCCGGCCGTTCGACGCACAAGCGTTTATGCGTCGCCATCCGCAGTGGAATTGGCTCAACGGTTACATGCGCGATCGCGCGTCCCAGCCGTGGACGCTGTTTGACGCAGTCCGTTGACCGCATGCCGGCGCGCAGCGCGACGCACCCCTCGCGGAACGCAGGCACGCAGTTTGCGCGAATATCGCCATCGCGTTTCAGTGGAAGACCGACACCATGAATCCGTTCATGTCACATCCGCTAGCAGCGCTGGCCGCAGCCCTCGTCAGCACGCCGCTCATCGCCATCGTGCCCTGCGACAGCGGGGTACCCGACGTGACCCGTGCTTCGCACACGCGACACGCTGGCACGGTGCCGACCGCCGTCCGCAGCCTAGCGCAGCAGGACGGTACAGTGTCTGTTGAACACTGGCAAACCATTGAGTTGCCGACGCCCCGCCCCGACCTTGCCGCAGGACCCGCGCGGCATGTCAAGATACGAACATGAGCGTCACCGACCCGATTGATCAGCAGCTCAGCCAGACGCTGCGCGACGTGCGCTATCCCGCCACGCGCGACGCGCTGGTGGCCGCCGCCTGCTCAGCGGGCGCCAGCAACGACGTGCTGCTCGCGCTGCAGGCGCTGCCCGAGCGTGACTACCCGGATCCGCAGTCGGTCGCGCGCTGGCTCGCCAGTGCGGCAGGTCCCGGCCTATCCGCCTAGCGTGTGCGCGCGACGACGCGCTCAGCGAGACCCCGCCGCCCGATGGCCGAACGCCGCCGCGCCAAAGAACGCCGCCAGCACGTTCTCGGCCATTGCGTCGGTCACGTGCGGATCCGACGCGTAGAAGAACTGGATGCCGTCGCACAGCGCCATCAGGCCAAGCGCGAGCTGCGCTGCCGGCACGATCGGCCTGATGCCCAGGCGCGCGGAGAACGCATCGATGAAATACGCGATGTCTGCGCGAGTCTGCCGCGACAGCGCATTGAACCGCGCGCGAAACTTCGCGTCGCGCGCGGCCAGCAACCGCGCCTGCATCCATACCAGGAAACACTTGTTCTCGCGGTACAGCGTACTGTAGTACGTCAGGATCTGCGCTTCGATGTCCTGCACGCTGCCTTGCAAATCAAAAATGCGCTGCAACGCCTGCTGGATATTGCCGTGATCGCGCTTAAGCAACGCCAGCAGCAACTCCGCCTTGTCTTTGAAATTCGAATAAAACGCCCCGCGCGTATAGCCGGCTGCCGCAGCGACATCCTCGACGCTGGACGCGTCGAATCCTTTCTTCACGAAAAGCGTCTGCGCAGCGTCCATCAGGCGCTGACGCGTCTGCTCCCGGCTTTGCTCTCGCGTGAGCCGGGTACGGTGGCGGGCACGAGACGTCGACATGGACATATGGTATCACCATCGACCACGTAAATACGTCTTTGCATTCAGATACAACTGTGCATTAGAATGTGACCTAGTATTCAGCGGGCGGGTGCGGTGCCACGCGCATCAGAGGCGTGTCCGGGCGACGCATCGGCTCATTGCGTCTGCCGCCTCTCGCCGGAGTTGCCGTGAAAGCTCTCGTCTTGCTGCATTCCGCCCCGCGTCGTCGCGCGCGCCTGGCGCCGTGCAATACCGCCGTCGCCAGCGCGCTGGCCGCGCTCGTGCTGCTCAACGCGTGCCGCGACCGTGTCGCCCCTGACGTGCCGGCTCGACCGGTGGTGGCGGCCACTGTGCACAGCGCCACAGCTAGCGCCGTTGCCGTAACAACCGTTCCCGGCGAAGTGGCCGCGCGATTCTCGACGTCGCTGTCGTTTCGCGTCAGCGGCAAACTGATCGAGCGCCGGGTCCATCTGGGCGAGGCCGTGCGCGCCGGTCAGATCATCGCGCAACTCGATCCCGCCGATGCGCGCAAGAAGGCCGCGAGCGCCGCCGCACAGTTGAGCGCGGCCGAGCACCGACTGCTGTTCGCCCGACAACAACTCGAGCGCGACCGCGCGCAGGCGCAGTCAAACTTGATCAGCAAGCTGCAACTCGAGCAAACCGAGGACAATCATGCCACGGCCCTCGCGCAGCGCGACGCCGCCGCTCAGCAAGCCGCGCTGGCAAAGGATCAGCTCAGCTACACCACGCTCGCCGCCGACCACGCGGGAGTGATCACACAGGAACTGGCCGACACTGGGCAGAACCTGTCGGCTGGACAAGCGGTCTACCAGCTCGCGTGGTCCGACGCGCTGGACGTGATCTGCGATCTGCCGGAGCGCACACTGGCTTTCATCGGTCCCGGCGCGAAGGCCAGCGTCACGCTTACTGCGTTGCCTGAGCAGGCGTTCACCGCAACGCTGCGCGAGTTGGCGCCGTCCGCTGATCCGGCCAGCCGGACCTATCGCGCTAAGCTTACGCTCGCGCTGCCCCGCGGCAGCGCCGACACGGTGCGCCTGGGCATGACCGCCCGCGTGGCCTTCCAGCCGGACGCTGCGCGTGCGATCAACCATGACATCGTCCTGCCCGCCACCGCACTGTTCCATCAAAATGAACGCCCCGCGGTATGGGTGATTCGTGCCAATGCCGCGTCGCGCGACACCGGCCAGTCGCGCGACGCGCGCAAACAGGACGTGGGCACGCTGGAACTGCGGCCGGTCACAGTGTCGCACTACACCGAGCGCACCGTGGTGATCAGCGCCGGACTGACCGACGGCGAGCGCGTCGTGCTACGCGGCGTGCACACGGTCAGCGCGGGCGAGCAGGTCAAGCCCGTCGCGCCGCTGCATCCGGAGGATTTCTCGCTATGACCGGCGCTCAATACCAACCGCCCGGTCATTCGTACGACGAAGGACGCTTCAATCTGTCCGCCTGGACACTGCGGCACCAGGCATTGGTAGTCTTCGTGCTGGTGCTGGTGACACTTGCCGGCATTCTGTCGTACCGGAATCTGTCGCAATCGGAAGATCCACCGTTCACCTTCAAGGTGATGGTGATCCAGACAAGGTGGCCCGGCGCCGATGCCCAACAGGTCCAGCAGCAAATCACCGACCGGATCGCACGCAAGCTGCAGGAAACCCCAAAGCTTGACTTCCTGCGCAGCTATTCGCGCCCTGGTGAGTCGCTGCTGTTCTTCGCGATCAAGGATTCGGCCCCGGCCTCGACCGTGCCGGACACGTGGTACCAGGTCCGCAAGAAGATCGGCGACATCGCCTATACCTTGCCACCCGGCGTGCAGGGACCGTTTTTCAACGACGAGTTCGGCGACGTCTACACGAACATCTATGCGCTGGAGGGCGACGGGTTTTCTGCCGCACAGCTGCACGACTATGCAGACCAGCTGCGCAGCGAGTTGCTGCGCGTGCCGGGCGTCGCCAAAGTCGATTACTTCGGCGATCCGAACCAGCATATCTATATCGAGATTTCGAACGCACAGTTGTCCCGGCTCAGCATCAGCCCCCAACAACTCGCCGATGCGATCAACACGCAAAACGCCGTCGCGGCGGCCGGCGTGCTGACCACTGCCGATGATCGCCTATTCGTGCGGCCGAGCGGCCAATACGATCATGTTGACGCGCTCGCCGATACGCTGGTGCGCATCAACAACCGTTCGTTCCGGCTGGGCGACATCGCCACGATCCGCCGCGACTACGATGATCCGCCGGTCACGCAGATGCGCTTCAACAGCCGCCCGGTGCTGGGCATCGGCGTGACGATGCAGCCAGACGGCGACGTGATCAAGCTCGGCAAGGCGCTGAACGCACGCGTCGTGCAGTTGCGCACGCAATTGCCTGCCGGGGTGGCACTGACCGAGGTCTCCAGCATGCCGCACGCCGTGTCGCATTCTGTGGACGACTTTATGCGGGCCGTCGCCGAAGCGGTTGGCATCGTGCTGGTGGTCAGCCTCGTATCGCTCGGGCTGCGCACCGGGATGGTCGTGGTCATCTCGATCCCTATCGTGCTGGCCGTGACCGCGCTGGTGATGGGCGTGTTCAATATCGGGCTACATAAGGTGTCGCTTGGCACGCTGGTGCTTGCTCTCGGCCTGCTGGTCGATGATGCAATCATTGCGGTCGAGATGATGGCAGTCAAGCTCGAACAAGGCTGGAGCCGCGCGAAAGCCGCTGCATTCGCGTACACCAGCACCGCGTTTCCAATGCTTACCGGCACGCTAGTAACCGTGTCCGGTTTCCTGCCGATCGCGTTGGCCAAGTCCGCCACCGGCGAATACACCCGCTCGATCTTTGAGGTATCAGCCATTGCTTTGCTGTTATCGTGGCTCGCCGCGGTGATCGTGATCCCGCTGCTCGGCTATCACATGCTGCCCGAGCGCAAGCGACCCACTGTTCCCCAAGTGCGGGGGCACGCAGACGAACAGGGGCAGGAGCAAGTACACGGACACCAGCAACAGAATGGGCACGAACACGAGCACGATATTTACGACACGCGCTTTTACGCCCGCCTGCGCGTATGGATCACCTGGTGCGTCAAGCGCCGCTTCGCCGTGCTGGCCGTGACGCTCGTCCTTTTCGTGGTCGCGCTCGGCGGCTTCGGTCTGGTCGCGCAGCAGTTCTTCCCGAGTTCGGACCGGCCGGAGTTGTTGATCGACGTGCGGCTGACCGAAAGCGCATCATTCGACGCGACGTTGCGGGAAACGCAGCGCATCGAGGCGCTACTTAAAGAGCAGCCGGGGATTGACCATGCGATCAGCTTCGTGGGCAGCGGCGCGCCGCGCTTCTACCTGCCGCTGGACCAGCAACTGCAACTGCCCAACTTCGCACAGTTCGTCATCACCGCAAAGTCTATCCAGGATCGTGACGCGCTCGCGCGCTTCCTCGACGACAAGCTCGCGACCGACTTCAGTGGTGTTCGCACGCGGCTGTCCCGACTAGAAAACGGCCCGCCGATCGGCTATCCGGTGCAATTCCGCGTCAGCGGCGACGACATCGCGACGGTACGCGCCATCGCCACACAGGTCGCCTCAGTGATGCAGGACGACACTCGCACGCGCAACGTTCAATTCGACTGGGACGAGCCCGGGCAGCGCTCGGTGCATTTTGTGGTTGATCAGGCCAAGGCTCGCGAGTTAGGCGTATCGTCGCAGGATATTGCTAGCTTCCTACAGATGTCGCTGTCCGGCTACACTGTCACGCAATATCGCGAGCGCGACAAGCTGATCGGGGTGGACTTGCGCGCGCCCCGCAACGAGCGTGTCGACCCGTCGGCGCTCGCGTCGCTAGCGATGCCCACGCCGTCCGGGCCGGTGCCGCTCGGCACGCTCGGGCGGCTGTCGTACGGGCTCGAATACGCGGTGATCTGGGAGCGCGATCGGCAACCGACGATCACGGTGCAGTCCGATGTGCGCGGCGGCGCACAGGGCATCGACGTCACCGAATCGATCGACAAGGCATTGGCGGGGCTGCGTGCGAAGCTGCCGGTAGGCTACCGCATCGAAGTCGGCGGCTCGGTCGAGGAAAACGCAAAGGCGCAAGCATCGATCAATGCGCAACTGCCGCTAATGGTCATCGCTGTGCTGACCTTGCTGATGATCCAGCTGCAGAGCTTCTCACGCGTCATGATGGTGGTGTTAACCGCACCGCTCGGATTGATCGGCGTGGTCGCCGCGCTGCTCGCGTTCGGCCAGCCGTTCGGCTTCGTCGCGCTGCTCGGCGTAATCGCGATGTTCGGCATCATCATGCGTAACTCCGTGATCCTGGTCGACCAGATCGAGCAGGATATCGCGGCAGGACACGGCCGCCTTGCTGCCATCGTCGGCGCGACGGTACGCCGTTTCAGGCCTATCACACTGACTGCCGCCGCTGCGGTGCTAGCGTTGATCCCGCTGCTGCGCAGCAATTTCTTCGGCCCGATGGCAACTGCACTGATGGGCGGTATTACCAGCGCCACCGTATTGACGCTGTTCTACCTACCCGCGCTGTACGCCACGTGGTTCCGCGTGCGCAACGACGAAACCCAACCACCGCAGGAGGCACGATGATGCGCCGTTTGCCGAGCGCGCTGTTATCACCCTCGCCGACGCCGGAGTCCATGCTGAGCTTGTCCCTCATGTCAAAGCGCAGGCCTAGCTTACGCCCGTCACTCACCTGTGGGATCCATCCGCACCGCGCCGCCGACAGGCGAGCGGCGGCCGTAACGACAGCATGCGTCGCCGCGGCGTGTGCCACGCTACTCGGCGGGTGCGCATTCGCGCTGAGCGAACGGCCCACGCCGCCTGCGCCGCTCCACTATGCCGCACAGCCCGGTGCAGCGCAGAGCGTAACGGCGGGAGGCGTAGCGCAGCGCTTCGCGCTTGGCGCGCGTGCCGTGCCGCGCTGGTGGATGCTGTATCAGTCCGACACCCTCAACGCGTGGGTCAACGAAGGGCTGCGTAATAACGCCACGCTGGCGGCAGCGGAAAAAACCCTCGCCGCCGCACGTGAACAACTGCGTGCGCAGATCGGAGAATCTATGCTGCCGTCAATCGACGCCGGAGGGCAGGTGCAGCGCCAACGGGCGCTGAGCATGCCCATTCAGGGGCCGCCGACGTTGCGCTACAACACCTTTGTCGGACAAGTTCGTGCGAACTACATGATTGATCTGTTCGGTGCAGCACGGCTGGCTAACCAAGCGTTGTCCCGGCAGGTCGATGTCCAGTCGTACCAGTTCGACGCCGCACGCCGCGCGCTCGCGGCCAATATCGTCAGCGCCGCGCTAGCCGCGGCGTCGCTGCACGAACAATGGGATGCCCAAGAACGCATCGCCGCACTGGCAGCAGCCGAAGCCGACGACACGAACAAGCGCGTCGCACTGGGCGCCGCCTCGCGGGTCGATGCCCTGAATGCGCGTCAAAACGCGCAGGCGGCCGCATCCGCATTGCCGCCACTGCGCGCGCAATGGCTCGCGGCACGGCATGCCCTGGCGGTGTTAATGGGCCGCACGCCGGACGCAGCGCCCGAAGACCTCGCGCTGGACCGCCTCATATTGCCAGACACCGTGCCCGTATCACTGCCGTCGGAGCTGCTGCACGAGCGTCCGGACGTGCTCGCTGCCGACGCAGCGGTGCAGGCGGCGGCAGCCGAGGTCGGCGTCGCGACCGCACAGATGTTTCCAAGCCTGAGCTTGTCGGCGTCGTGGGGCCAGGGCGGCTTGAGTTGGCCGTTGGCGACCCGTGCCGCCGGTCGTCTGTGGAACATCGGCACCAGTCTGACTCAGCCGCTGTTCCATGGCGGCGCCCTGCGCGCGCAGCGCAGGGCTGCGCTCCACGCCTATGATGCGGCGCTCGACCAGTACCGGCAAACTGTGCTGGACGCGTTCCGCGACGTGGCTGATACGCTTGTCGCGCTGGAGCACGATGCCCGCACGCAGGCAGCCGTGCTTGCCGCGCAGCAGGCGGCCGAACAAGCCGCGCAAGCAGCAAGACAACGCCATGAGCTGGGGGCATTACCGATATCGGCGGTCCGCGCCAGCGAACAGCAGGCGCACTCGGTGCGTATCAATGCGATACGCGCGCGCGTCGCGCGGCTAGCAGATACCGCATCGTTGTTCCAGGCCATGGGCTCGCCCGCCGTCGATACGTCGGCACCACACTAGCCGCTCACCCTGCGGCGACGTCAAGCTGTTCGCGCGCTACGCGGATTGGCTTCGCTGCCCCTGTCGTGCCTTGTCAGCGCACCATCATGCCACACGCGCGGCGCGTGCGGCGGCTGGCATACGCCGTGCTACAAGCATGCAAGACTGAACGCGACGACGCGCCGCCAGCGTCGTCCACTTTGCCGGGAGAAAACCATGAGCGACCACGTGTATAAACAGATCGAATTGACTGGATCGTCGACGCAATCCATCCAGCACGCTATCGAGAACGCAATCGAGAAAGCGTCACGGACCTTGCGCAACCTGCATTGGTTTGAGGTCACCGACACGCGCGGCCATATCGAGAGTGGCAAGGTCATTCACTGGCAGGTCAGCCTCAAAGTCGGACTGCGCATCGAAGACTGATCCGCTGTTGCCAAGCCGACGTGGTGCCACTTACGCCGCCTGTCGCGGCCCCGTGGCATCCAGTGCGACGACACGGTATCCGTGCCCATATAGCGGCTGAATCGCCCATCCGCTCTCGCCGTTGAGCGCGAGCTTCTTGCGTAGCTTGTAAATGTGTTGGTCCAGGGCGCCATCAACGCGTTTGTCGGAACCAGGCCATATCGTGCGCGTGATATGTTCACGGCTGACGTATTCGCCTTCGTTCGAGAACAGTATCCATGCGATCTCGAATTCGCGCGGCGTCAGCCGCACTTGTCTGTCCCGCACCGATACCGTGCACGCACCCCGATCCAGCCGGTACTCGCCACGCTGCAATACAGGCTCCCGCCCTTCGCGCGCGTGCACGTCGCGGCGATGACGTAGTATCGCGAGTTGCAGCCGGGTCATCAAATCGCGCGCGTTGACTGGAGCCAACACGATGTCGTCGGCACCCGACTCGAGTACCGCCTTGCTGCTCGCCACGTCGTCTGCCACGCCAACCAGTATCACCGGCATCAACAGCGCGCGATAGCACAGCCGACGCGCCAGGATGGGCTGCAGCGGATCGACGCCTGCCGTCGCATCGAGCAGCACCGCACTGAATGCATGGCGGGATACCGCCCGGACCAGGGAGATGTCGTCGCCAAATGGGCAGCAGGCGATCCCGTATTCCTGCAGCGCAGTCCTGACACGCGCATGAAGCCCCACGTTCTGGGCCAGCACTGCGACGGTCAAGCCCGCGGCGCCGTCGTCCAACAGGCACGTGACGTTGGCCGGGGCGTCCAGTTGTCCCGCACGCGGTAACTGGAGCGGGTTACTATTTCGATCGTTGGCACAAAGCATAGTAGTCCATAAGGTTGTGGCGCCTGCCCGCGTCGCACTGAACCACATCCGCCCATTGCTGCGAGCAACGACTTACGCTAACATTTCATTATTCTTTCAACTTATTTCATTTACCTGACGGCTGAGCAACGATCGCCGTCCGATTCACACTGTTAAAAGCAACGACCATGCCATTGGTGTCGAGCTGTCGTAAAAAACGAACTCTTGCAAATGTTTACGAGTTTCGGCATCCTCACATACAAATGATGGTTTGAGACACTTTTGACTCATGCAGCACCACCGGCCGAGTGCGGGATGTACGCGCATTGGGCCGCCGGCCGCGATTGACGGGGCCGGCGAGGCGATTCATGGGCTCGGCACACAGTGTCTCACGCATCGATACACTGATACATTCGCAAATGGAAGATGGGCGGGGGAATACGGTCCTCGAATGTCTGCGGGATACGACAGAACAATCAGGCGTATGACGGCTGAAGGCTGGTGACTTCATGGCAAGGGATCCGAAAACCGCCCACGTGGACCGTGTGATCGATGCAGTCCGCAATGGCACAAGTGATTCTCCGGATACCAACCCGCGGCTGCTGTCGTCGTGGCACAGATCACTACAACTGTATGGCATCGACCCGACATCGCCGGCATCGCCGCGGATCCTGACGGCGTACGAGCTTAAGCAGATCCAACAACAGGAAGAGGATTTCCTGCTCGCCTCCGGTCAATACCTGTCGCGCCTGCATGACACGCTGCGCAGCGCCGGCTACTGCGTGCTGCTGGCCAATGCGCAAGGTGTGACGGTCGACTACCGAGTCGATTCGCATTTGCGCCGTCAGTACAAGGAAGTGGGGCTGTACATCGGGTCCTGCTGGTCCGAGCGCGAGCAAGGCACCTGCGGTATCGGTAGCGCACTCGCCGAATGCGCGCCGATGACCGTGCATAAGGTCGATCATTTCCGTTCACTGTTCACGACCCTCACGTGCACCGCCGCGCCGATCCTCGCACCGGACGGCAAGCTGATCGGCGTCGTGGATGCGTCCGCGCTGCAGTCGCCCGATGGCGCGGACAGCCAGAGCATCGTCCATCAACTGGTACGGCATACTGCGCAGTTGATCGAGGATGGATACTTCGTGAAACAAACAGCGCAGTACTGGCTGTTGTTCGGTCACGACAACCCGCACTTCGTCGAGGTGAATCCGGAAGTGCTCATTGCGTTCGATGACAGTGGCGCCATTGTCGCGGCAAACCGTGAGGCCAAGCAGCGGTTTCCGATGCTCGCGTCGGGTGCGCCTGCGCATCTGTCGATGTTGTTCGACGTGCGTGACGCGGACCTGCTTCCCATCGACGGTCTGCAGCGAATGACCGCGCTGCGCTCGCGTGCCACGGGCGATAGGCTGTACGCGCGGATACGCGCGCCGCAGGCAGGCATGTCACCGTGGCAGCCGTCGGCGCCCAGCTTTCCGGCACTCCCTCGCACAGCCGACGATGCACCGGCGCGGGCAGCGCCGCCGTCGATGCGCGTATTTCTCGACAGCCGTGACCCGGTGATCGCGCGCAATGCACGCATCGCGTTGCGACTGTCGGGCGAACACCTGCCCATCCTGATCCTAGGCGAAACAGGCGCCGGCAAGGAAATGTTCGCTAAGGCCATCCATGCGTCTGGCGAACGAAGCAAACAGCCCTTCATTGCCGTAAACTGCGGCGCCATTCCGGAATCGCTGATCGAGAGCGAGTTGTTCGGCTATGCGCCTGGCGCGTTCACCGGCGCACGCTCAAAAGGCGCACGCGGACGCATCGCGCAAGCCGACGGCGGCATACTGTTCCTCGATGAAATCGGCGACATGCCGATCGATCTGCAAACGCGGCTGCTACGCGTGCTCGCTGAAGGTGAGGTATTACCGTTGGGTGCCGATACGCCAGTACAGGTCGATCTAAGCGTGATTTGCGCAACCCACCGCGACCTAAGCGCGATGGTCGCCTCCGGGCGGTTCCGCGAGGATTTGTATTATCGGCTCAGCGGCGTCGTACTGACGATGCCGGCGTTACGCGATCGAGCCGATATCGAAGATGTGATCGTCACTGTATTCCAGGACGAGGCGCGGCGTGTGCCCCGTGCGCTCACGCTCGACAGCACGCTGCTTGCACGGCTGGCGCGCCACCCATGGCCGGGCAATGTCCGGCAACTGCGCAACGTACTACGCTACGCGTGCCTGCTTTGCGATACGCAGCTGATCACAGCAGCGCACCTGCCGGCCGATGTTCGCTCGCAGCTCGATACCCTGGCGCAATCACCGCATCCGTCGCACGCAGGCATAGCATGGCACGCCACGAACGGCGATGCAACGAGCGAGCGGTTCGGTAACACACACGCCTACGATATGCTGGCCATCGAGCGATCCAGGATCCTGGACGCACTGGCTGAGCATCGCTGGCACGCAACGCGCGCTGCACGTGCACTGGGCATGTCGCGTGCCACACTGTACCGGCGGCTGGCCAGGCTGGGCATCGCCCGCCCCCGCTCTGGCGAGGCCGGCTGACGTAACACGCGCCTATGGTGCCGGCGTGAAGCACCGCGGCGGCCTGAATTCGGCAACGCGCCGTCCATGCCTGCCACCTACGCGTTGAACTGCGACAGCGGCGGCGATGCCGAGCGAGCGTCGCACGAGCACGCACGGGCGGTGGTTCGCCGCCAGGCTGTCGTGCGCCGCGGCGCTGCCATCATCCGAACTGGCGCAGCACTCGCAGCAAGCGGCTCGCTGACGTATCCCAACGATACTGTTGCGCATGAGCGCGGCCCTTCTCGCGCATCGCGCGGCGCTGCTCAACGTCGCCCATCAGCTCGACGAGCTTCGCTGCAATGTCAGCCGCATCATGCGCGTCGCAGTAAAGCGCCGCGTCACCACACACTTCGGGCAGCGACGCCTCGCGCGAGACGATCACCGGACAGCCACAGTACATCGCCTCGAGCGGCGGCAGGCCGAACCCTTCGTACAACGACGGAAATACGAAGCATGCCGCATTCTCGTACAATGCCTTTAGCTCGCCATCGCTGACGTAGCCAGCCCAGACGATGTGCTTGGCAACGCTGGCAACGCGCGGTAACGATGAACCGAACACCTTCACGTTCTGCCCGCCGACGATCACGAACGTAAGCTCCGGATGTTTGCGCTCGAGCAACGCAATCGCCTCCAGCGTGCGTGCGAGATTCTTGCCCGGCGCCAGCGAGCCGACGATCAGCACGAAACGGTCAAACGACAGGTTCAACCGCTGCAGCACGGCATAGTCGCTCTCGAGTCGGTCAAAGTGGTCGACACCAGGCGGAATCACGGAAATGCGCTCGGGCGGCACGCCGAGCCGCGCAGCGATGCGCTCCTTTGAGAACGACGAGACCGTGAGGATATGCTGCACGTTACGCTTGAGCAGCGTGAACGCGAAGCGATACCACAGGCGGAACTTGGTCGAGTAGCCTTGTGGCAAGTCAAATACGGCGGCGTCGTGGATCATCAGGACCTGGCGGCGCTTGAACAGCGGGCCGATGTTGCACAGGCTGAGCAGCGTGCGAGAGCCAGCAGCGAACGGCAGCGCGAGCTGTTCCCAGAGGATGCCGCGCAGATACGGCACCACGTGCCGCGGTGTGGCGGCCGGCAGTTCGCTGTCTATGTGATCGCGGGGCACTAGCAGCAGCGGCGACGCAGCGGGTGTGCCGCACTGCTGCGATAACGCCGCGGTCAGTTCGCGCGCCACGCGCTGTACGCCGGTGAGCCGCTGCGACGTAAACTTGCCATTGATCGCGATGGACGCCGGTAACGGCGCCGCGTGGCTGCGTTCACTGGCCAGCGTGCCGCCGCCAGCGGCGGGCTGCACGCGCGGCGGCGAGACGGCCGCCAGCGGCGCGGTACCGCCATGCGAACACTCGCGCTCAGGCTGCCGACGCATCGCCTTCCCGCGTATAAGCGTAGATGTACTCGTAGCTGCGGCGGTCGCTGCGGCGCGCCGACATTCCGTTGAAAATCGCGCCGGCCACCTGGGCACCGGCCCGACCCAAACGCTTAAGCGTTTCCTGCACTTCCAGTTCAGTCTGCGCGTTCTCCCGCATCACCAGCACCGTCGCGCCTGCGTAGCCGGCGACAATCGACGCATCGGCAACCGCCAGCACCGGCGGCGTGTCGACCAACACCAAGTCATACCGTTCATTGAACTGCGCGAGTTGCTCCGTCATGCGCTCCATCGCCAACAGCTCTGACGGGTTGCCGGGACGTGCGCCGGCCGGCAGCAATGACAGGTTGGCCACACTGGTCGGATGGATCGCCTGTTCCGGCGACAATCCGTCGCCGAGCAGCTCGGCCAACCCCACCGTATCTGTTGGCAAACCGAAATGTATACCCAGCCGGCCGCGGCGCAGATCTGCATCGACCAGCAAGACGCGCTTGCCCGCTTGCGCATACAGCAAAGCGAGATTGGCGGAGATAAAGCTCTTGCCGGTGCCTGGCGTTGCGCCGGTCACCATCACGATCCGGTTCGTGGCACTGAGCAGTTTCGAGTTGAGCATCGTGCGGATGCCACGCAGCGCCTCGGTCGCGACATCGCGTGGACGCGCGGCCGCCAGCAGCCCGCCGGCGTGCGGACGCGGCTGATACCCACCCGCCGCCGCATCGGGCGACGCCACTAGCGCCGTCGCGCTGCGCGCGTCGCCGTGTAGCGACGGCTCGCGTGCCCCGGCCAGCACAGGCAGCGGCGGCGTGCGCGCCAGCCGCACCTGCTCGTCGCTGAACAATACCGCACCGAACACCGGCAGGCGCAGTTTGCCTTCGATTTGTTCGGGCTCGCTGACCGATTGCGACAAATAGCGGCGCGATATCACATACAGCACGCCGAGCATCAGGCCGAGCACAATTGCGGCTGAAATGATCAACGCGCGTCGCGGCTTGACTGGGGTGGAAGGTTGCACCGCGGTGTCGATCACATGCACGTTGCCTACCGTGCCGGCGCGCGACACGGACAGCTCGTGCGCCTTATTGACCATCGCCACGTAGATTTCCTCGGCCACCTTCGCATCGCGCGCCAGATCGGCAGATTGCCGGTCGGCGCTCGGCATCGAATCAAAACGCGACTCGAACTTGCCCTTGGCCGCACGTAACTGCGCTAGCTGCGCATCGACCGTCTTGACTTCAGGACTTTGCGCCGTGAACCGATCCAGCAATTGAGTACGCTGCAGATTCAGTGCGGCAATCTGACGGTCAAATTCGATGCTACCTTGCAGGTAGCTTTGGCTCTCGGTCGTCGCCTGCATCGAGCCGGACGCGACCCGATGCGACTGCAGCTGCGCCTCAGCCTGCTTTAGGTCGTCGCGCAGCCGCGGCAGCTCGTTGTTGATGAACGCGAGCATCTTGCTCGCCTCTTCCTGTGTCTGCGTGACGCGCGAGCCAATGTAGTTCTGCGTCACCGCATTGGCCACCGCCGTAGCCAGCGCCGGATCACTGTTCTCGTAGCTGATCTGCACGATGCCGGTTTCCTTGCCGACCTGCACGACCTTGAGCTGATTAATGAAGCGCCGTACCGCCGTTACCTCGTTCAGACGCTCGACGGTAAACGTCTCGCCGTCGCGCGCCGCCAGCCGTTCGACCAGCATCGATACCGGGCCGGCTTGCGCCAGTTGCCCCTCGATACCGTTCACCAGCAGATTGCCTTGTTCGTCCAGCAACTGATAACGCCGACCGCTGGACACCTTGAGTTCAAGCTTCTTGTCCTGCAACTCGCGCGGTACGTTCAGTTGGGCAATATCCACCAGCTCGCCGCCCCATGCGTACTTAGACAAGCCAAACCACGCCCGCGATGGCTCGCCGCGCATGGCCAGCGCCTCGGCAATCTTGCCCAACACCGGAAACCGATGCGGCGTCACGAGCACATCCAGCCTGTACTGAGCGATCACCGGGGCGAGGACCGCGCGGCTGGTGACGATCGCCATCTCGGTCTCCGTCGGTGGTCCGTTCGGCGAACTGTTGTTCTGGCTTGGCTGTTTGGTAACCAGGTCTGCCAGTTCGTTTTGCTTGGGCACTTCGACCTGCACCAAGGTGTCTGCTGAATACAGTGGCGTGGCGAAGAACGCGTACGCGCTCGCCAGCGCCGTGATCACCGCCGCGATGCCGACCACGGCCCACAGGTTGTCAGTGATCACGCGAACCAGGTCTCGTGGTACGAGCCCCTCGCTTGCGCCCGACGGCGGCAAATAGCCCATGTCGATGTGTCGC
Organism: Mycetohabitans endofungorum; assembly: GCF_037477895.1. Lineage (NCBI taxonomy): Bacteria > Pseudomonadati > Pseudomonadota > Betaproteobacteria > Burkholderiales > Burkholderiaceae > Mycetohabitans > Mycetohabitans endofungorum. The sequence goes on along the minus strand of NZ_CP132745.1, from coordinate 201,164 downwards.
GCTTCCATGTGAAATCCTCAGTTATCGCTCGTTGCCATCAATTTGAATCATGTCCAGGATGTCTGCGTCGATAGAGAGTTAGCGGTTATGCGCCACCGACCAGACCAGATAGAACGATTCGGCCGAAGGCAGGATTTGCGCAAGCAGGCGATTGAAGCGGGCAGCCGGTGCGGTGCCAACGTAGACTACGTCCAGCGGCTTCATGTCGAACTCGGTGGCCAGCATCATGGCGTCGACCTGTGTCATGTCCAGTCGGAAGATCTCCGGCTTGTTGTCGGCCGGCGCGTAGCTGGCTTTCTTGAAGCCCTCCTCCAGGCCATCCTGCCCATTGGAAATTTGCGTGAGCGGCGGATTGGGATGGCGGATCACGATGATTTGCCGTGGGTTCGCCCCGGCCGGATCAATACTACCGGCTGCGGTCAGCGCGTCAGCCAACGTCAACTGGCCTTGGTTCATGAACACCGTCTGCGGCTTGGGTACCTCACCCATCACAAACACGCGGTTCTGCGTCCGGTCCGGCACGTTCACGATGTCGCCGTTCTGTAACACGATGTTCTGCCGCATGTCGCCCCGGTTCAGGATTCGCGTCGCATCGATCGTGATCACCTTGCCGCCACGCGACACCAGCACCCGCTGCAAATCGGCGTCCGGATTGCCGCCGCCGGCACGGTTGATCGCATCGATCACCCGCATCGGCGAACCGGTCAGCGATAACTGCCCCGGATTTTTCACACCGCCGGTCACCTGTACCTGCTGGCTGCGATACTGGATCACGCGCACGTCAATCTGCGGGTCCTTCAGACGGCCCTTCAAGCGCTCATACAACAGCCGCGAGATCTGCACCGTGCTCTGCCCCAGGACCCGCACGCGGCCCAGCGACGGAAAGAAGATCGTGCCATCGGCGGCGACCCGCTGGCCCTGTGCGTCAAGCTCGCCCGGACCATTGGTACTGAATGCGCTTTGCGGCTGCTGCTGGCCGGCCCCCAAGCTGCCCATGCCTTGCAGCGTGCCCGTGTCCGGCAGCGGCGCCGTCGCCGCATTGCCGCCTTGCGTCAGCTCCGGATGCCCCCATACAGTAATGCCCAGCACGTCGTTCACCCCGACCCGGTAATCGCTCACCTCATCGGCCGGCATCGCGTGCAGGCTCGCCTCGCGCGCGCGCGCATCGGCCGCGTCCGACTCCTTCAGCTTGAAGACGAGTTCCGGCGTGATCAGGTTCACGTCGTAGGTCGTCGTATCAGTTGGTTTGCTTAGATCGTCGTGCATGCGGCTCGAGTCCAATGCCGGTCCCGGGGCCAACACACAGCCGGACAATGCCACCGTCATTACGGCAGCCATCCCCATGGGGCGCTTCAACATCTTCGTTTCTCCTTTTTGCGCAGCTGGCCGGAGCAAGCGCGCGACACGCGCGGCGTATGGCCTTGGGCGCAGATTTCTTTCCACTTCATCCAGCAGCAATGCGTCGGGCCACCGGACCGACGTGCGGCATATCGAACGGTACGGCTCAAAATGCGTTACGGCCGACAAAACCCTTCACCAGCGTGATCAAGATAATCTTAATGTCGAACCAGAATGTCCAGTTTTGTATGTAGAACAAATCAAACTTGACTCTCGCTTCCATCTTTTCCACTTTACGCGTTTCACCGCGGTAACCATTGACTTGGGCCCATCCGGTGATCCCCGGGCGGATACGGTAGCGATACATGTAGCCGTCGATCAAGTCCTTGTACAGGTTGTCGTGCTCGATGGCATGCGGCCGCGGGCCAACCACCGACATTTGGCCCAGCAGCACGTTCAGAAATTGCGGCAGCTCGTCCAGCGACGTGCGGCGCAGAAACGCGCCGACTTTGGTGATGCGCGAGTCATGACGCGAGGCCTGGCGCACCACACCATGCTGCTCCTGGTGCACACGCATCGTGCGGAATTTAAAGATTTCGAACTCCTGCCCATCGATGCCCTTGCGCTTTTGCTTGAACAGTACCGGCCCGGGAGACGAGAGCTTCACCGCGATGCCTAGCACAATGAACAGCGGCAACAAAGGCACCAGCACAGCCAAGGCAAACAACCGGTCGAACACCAACTTGGGCCACAGTTGCGGATCGGAGACCGGACTGGCCGCCAGGTTGATCGCCGGCATGCCCAACACCTCGGTAACCGACTGACTGAATAGCGTCATGCTCCGCACGTCCGGCAGAAACCTTAGGTTGACGAAATCGTGGCGAAACTCACGCACGATGTGCTGGATCGCGCGCTCATGCGACAATGGCAACGCAAGCCACATTTCATCGATGCCACCGGCACGCACGATGTTGGCAAGTTGTGCGAAGTCCGTCAGTACCGGTACGCCGCCAATGCACGCCGAAGGCACCGTGCCGCTATCGTCAAACACATACACCGGCCGAAAACCCGCTTCCGACGCCGCGTGCATCTGGTCGAGAACGGCCCGACTATAGCTTTCGGTGCCGACGATGATCACCGAACGTTGGTTCTTTCCGCTTTGCCGGACCTTGCGCAATACCGCATGGATAAACAACTTGCCCGCGAGCAGCAACGCGCCGCAGGTCAACACCGCCGTGCCCAGCCACAGGCGCGAGATGTCGTTACTGCGATGCAGCGTGAAGATGAAGCACAAGCCGAGCACGACCACCGCGAACCAGGCAAGCGTGACGCGCGATAACAATCGGTACAGTGTCTGCCCCCGCCACGAGCGGTAGTTACCCAGTGGCGGGAAGACCAGCAGCGTCAATGCACACGACAGCGCCACCAGCGAGCGCTCCGCGTCAGTTAAGTCGAATGAGCCGTTGTAACGCAACGCATGCGCCAGCCATGCGCCAGCCGCAACCAGCAAGACATCCGATAGCCTTGCAACGATTCCTAGCATCGTGAATTTCTCCGCGCGAGCGCTTAGGCGGGTTGCAGCACACGCACGTAGCCGACCGTGCGCAGCGCACGTTCGTCGGCCGGCGCAACCGTGCGTGAGCGCTCCAGCGCCACGACATCGTCGGCACGCGGCAACAGCCGATCAAATTCTCGGCGAATCATGCCGTAGCACTCACATGCACGCGCCTCGAGGCCATGCCGGTCAAGTACAGTGATATGCCCGCGGCGTTGTCTTATCAAACCTGCTTCCTGCAGTTTGCCGGCCGCCTCGGTCACCCCCTCGCGACGCACCCCCAGCATGTTCGCAATCATCTGCTGGGTGACCGTCAGCTCGTCCGTGGACAAGCGGTCATGCGCCAGCAGAAGCCAGCGACAGAGTTGCTCATTGACCGAATGGTGTCTGTTGCATAGCGCACTTTGAGCGATTTGCGTCATCAGCGCCTGGATGTACAACAGCATCAGCCGATGAATACCCATCGACTTTTCAAACTCCTTTCGGAACACGCTGGCGGACACGCGGTATGCAAAACCGCTGCTGCGCACTTCGACGCGGCTGGGCATCGTACCGCCGCCGGTGAGCACTGGCACCCCGACCACGCCCTCGTTACCGATCGCCGCAACCTCGACCGTCGCGCCGTCCTCCATCAGGTACAACATCGACATCACCGCAGTCGTCGGGAAATACATGTGCCGGATCGGTTCGTCAGCATCGCAAAGCAGCTGCGAGCTCTTGACGCGAACCAGCTCGAGGTGCGGCTCGAGTGATCGCCAGTCCTCCTCGGTCAAGGCGCCAAGCAAGTGGTTCGCATGCAGATCGTCTCTGAGGTAGAGCATATTGGTGTTCCGGTTTGGCTATGCTGCGCAAACGCAGCGGGGTGTGCGTCGAATCTCGCTGATCACGATCCAAGGACAATTGCAACCGCTGCAATCTTTACCTTGACCTCGGATCCGCGACCTGTTGAACGTTTTCTGTCACGTTGCCATGTCGCCCTCTTGAGAGGACATGGCCTTAATTCAGCGAGTTGTGTGCCACTAGGTCAGAAGTCCTTGATTAATAACGGTCTACGCGTGACGCACGTAGCCGCGACACCGCTGCACCGCCCAAAAGCGTCGCATTGGTGAACAGACTAGGGGTCGCGGGACACACTCGATGTTGCATTACGCCATCGGCGTGACCCGCCTCGGAATGTGCGCTTTACCGCTTATTCCTTTTCTGCACGCGGGTTAAGACTCATTTGGCATAACCAAACACCCCGTCGAGGCACCGGATCGACGCTCGAGATGCGGTGCTATAGAGCACACAAAACTGTTTCAAATTTGAATTGCCAAGCCGGCGTCAGCCTATGTTCGCCACCCCACACTTCATCCGCAATCTTTTGATTATTCATAATTTTTTATTAATTTAACCAAACGCCGAAATGACAAACCTTAGATTCGCGTAATAGTTACCGGTCATGGCGCAGACGTTACCCTTTTGACCAGGATCCATGGCGTCGATGTAACATCATCGACATCGAATTTACAGTTTGAAACGCGCGAACCGTGAGCGCGGCGGTACGCCGCGCAATACAGCGGGGATTAATCGGGGAGGATATCGCTCGACGGCGTGGCGTCGGAGGCGGAGGCGAGAGCAATTGCTGCGTTGCGGGCAGACCCCAACCCGAGCGGCGCAGCGTACAAATCGCGCAGATGCCGCGCGACACTGACATCGGTATCGTTGCGATAACCGTCCATCCCGCAGACCATCATCGCGTGGTTGACCAGCGCCAGTGCGCTTCTCGATACCCCGGTTCTCAACACCTGCATTTCGTCGACGAAGGCGGGACCCCGCGGCGGCAAGCCGCCCGGACCGCTGCTGGCCTGCTCCAGTGCGCTGCCCAGATGCGCGCGCATCATCTGCAACAGCGCATTGGCTTCGGCAAGGCGTGCGGCGCCGGGCAGCAACGCGTGCGGCGCCTCGCCTTGCCCCCTCAAGTAAGCCTGCGCTCGTTCCAATGCACTGGCAGCGATGCCGACCCATACGGCGCTGTGCAGCAATTGAACAATCGCATGAAGGTTGCCTGCACCGTCCCGCACTGTAGGCAGGATCTGCCCCGGCTCGCCCGTGACGACCACGCGGAATTCGTCGCTGCACAATCCTCGCATGCCAAGCGCATCCCAGCTTTCGCGCCGCTCCAGCTTGTACTGCTCCTTGGGCGCGGCGACGAATCCGTCTTCGCCCGCCGGCAGCAACAAGCCGTCTGCGTAAGCACCATATGGGATCGTCGTGCCGTCGATCAGCAGTGTGAATTGCTCCGCATGGTGTTGCAGCAACACGGGCCCGGGCCCACCGGCGGCGCCCGCGACTGGGGCCGGGTCGGCCATGCCGGCAATGCCGAACAGCATTTGCTCGACGCACAGTCGCTGCAGCAATGCGCGACTGGCATCATGCGCTTCGTGATGCAGCACAAGCCACGCGACGCTCGCCTGGTGCATCGCGAACATCATCGCGCTGGATGCACAGGCGCGCGCCAACACCTCGCAGATACCTGCAACGGTCTTGAGCGATGCTCCGGCTCCACCCAGCGGCGCCGGCACCAGCGATGACATTAGGCCTGCTTCGCGCAACGCGCCCAGCGCCTCGGTTGGAAAGCGCGCGTCGCGATCGACATCGGTGGCATGCTCAGACGCGATGCACAGCAACGGCTGCAGGTGGGCATATTCGGCCGAGACCGGCCCGGACCATCGCCGCGAACTTGTGCGATCCACGCCGCCGACCCTGGCCGGCATCGCCCGCGTTGGGCCCCGCGCGATCGCTACCGCTTTCTGCCGCCCGGGCGCCACCATCATGCGGCTGCCTCGTCGGACTGGAGCTGCTTGATAGCCTGGCTCAACGAAGCAACGCTCGTAAACAACTCGCGCGTGAGCCACTCGTCCGGAATTTCGATATTAAAGGCGTTCTCGATCGCCATTAGGAGCTTGACGGTGGCCAGCGACGACATACCGGCATCGTACAGGCTGGCATCGTCGGGCAGGGACGCGATGGGCACGTCCAGGTCGGCCCATTGGGCAAGAATTTCTCGTAACTTGCTATTCATGGTGTCCCCAGGTACGGCTCGGCATCGCTACTGGGCGGCGACAGAGCCTGCCTCTTGAAGTTTCATTAATAACCGGACCGATTTAATCCGTTGAGAGGCATTGCATTCAGTACGCTTGCGAACAAAGTCGCAGCGCCGCCGGCCTGGGGACCGGGACGCGCCCGTACGACGCGTATCAGCAGCAATAGCGCGTCAATTGCGCTGCAGGGGTCGCGCGTCGTTGGCAGTGTCGTTCAATGTCTCGTCGAGCATGGTGCGGCGACCGCTGCCGGCAAGGTCGAAAACGGGGTGCCAGCTACGTTCGTCGGGGCTGGGCAGCCTATCGGCGCCGGCATGCGGGCCACCGGGAAGCCATGGATTGCACCGATGCGCACGCAGCGACGTGGCGTCAGCCCGTCTGGCCCGGCCGTCAGCGGTCGGCCCTCGGCCGGTTGCGAGCGTCAACGACACGGCGCGCGACGGCCTCGATCGGGTATCGTCCTGGCCCTGGCGCGTGCGCATGCCGTGCGCGAGCATCAGACGGTACAGCGTGGCGCGTGACACGCCGAGTTCCTGCGCGGCACCGGCAAGCCTGTTCCGATGTCGCGCGAGCGCCTCTTCGATCGCGCGGCGTTCGGCGTCCTCGCGAGCGACCGCCAACGTCGGCGCCCGTTGCTCGAGGACATCCTCCAGTTCCAGGTCCGCGGGAGTGATCGCCCGTCCCTCGGCCATCACGATCGCGCGGCGTACTCGGTTGATCAACTCGCGCACGTTGCCCGGCCACGAATAACGATACATCGCGTTGAGCGCCGCCGCAGAGAAGCCGCGTATGTGCCGCGGACTGTCGCCACGATAGCGCTCGAACATGCGCCGTGCAAGCAACTCGATATCACGACCGCGGGCGCGCAGCGGCGGTTCTTCGAGCCTGAGCACGCACAATCGATGATAGAGGTCTGAACGGAAGCGCCCTGCGCTCACCGCCGCCTCCAAGTCGACGTGCGTGGCAGAGATGATTCGCACATCCACAGAAATCGGATCGTGTCCGCCCAGGCGTTGTATAGTGCGCTCCTGCAAAAAGCGCAGCAGGCTCGCTTGGCTCTCGAGTGGAAGATCGCCGATCTCGTCCAGAAAAAGCGTCCCACCATTGGCCGCTTCGACGTAGCCGATCTTGCGCTGATTGGCGCCGGTAAACGCCCCCCGCTCGTAGCCGAATAGTTCGGATTGCAGCAGATGTGGCAGAATCGCACCACAGTTGATCGCAACGAACGGCCCCGTTGCGCGAATCGACTGGTCGTGGATCGACTTGGCCGTAAGCTCCTTGCCCGTGCCGGACTCGCCAAAAATCAACACTGGCGCGTCAGTATTGGCGACCTTGCCAATCACGCGGAACAATTGCTGCATCGCCTCGCAAGCGCCGATCATCTCGCCTTGTACACGCGGTGCGTCGTCTCCCGCATCAAGCTCGGCCATCTGGTACGCGCGTGCGACCACATCCACCACCAATTGCGCGGGGCCCGGCATCGCCACAAAGTCAAAACAATGGCTGCGCACACATCGGCGCACGTGCGCCGCCGCCAATTGCGCGGCAGTGGGCGTGGCCACCCACATCATGTCCGGGTGAAGCAGCACCGGTTCGAACTGCGCGATCACATCGTCAAAGCCGCTGCTGACATCAAAGATGCCCACGCGTGCATCGGTGGTGTTCACCAGGCGCTCGGCCTGACGCGCCGTATCGCACGTCGCGACAGTCCATCCATGTCGGTCCAGCAATCGTTGTAGCGCACGGTCCGCTGACCGCGTCACATAGACGAGCTGCCGCCTGTGTCCGCTGTTCATTCACTCTGCCCTTTATCGATAAGATAACGCGTGACGCCCTGCCACGGCGAACCTGTTCATCGTTGAGCGTACCGCCGCGCCAGTCCAACCTACGCGGCCATACCCCGAATGACGGCCCTGCCGTCATGGCGGACTGCGTACGAGACCGCTGATACGGAACCCATGGTAAGCGAGCACCGGCATCATTATGGCGTCGAAGCGTTACGGGCGCCGACGCTTTGTAAATCTTTGTATCTTCCGCATGCCCACAAAAATCCGTTATCGCATTGGCGCGTTCGCGCCGCGACGGCCCCATTTCGCGACCGCTGCAATGACCAGATTTGTTTTGGCTATGCTTGTGCATCCATCCCGGGTTACCACTCGAAACATTTCTGTCCCCCGGCATGGCTGATAAGCCAAGCATCTGTCCGAATTAGCGGCTTACGGTAGGAAAGGGAAAACGGTGCGAAGCGGCGGCACCTCACGCGAACCCCCCCGCCTGCCAGCGGGCGTTCGCACACAGACGCTCGTGCCCTGCATCCGTAAAACCCACGGTACGCGACGGGCGCGGCGTGCCAACCAAGAACTCCGCGATGAGAACGTTATATGACATCCTGGGGGTCACGCCTCACGCAACGCCAGCTGAGCTAAAGGCAGCGTGGCGGCGTGCAGCAATGAAGTGGCACCCGGACCGCAACCGCGGACGAGAACACTATGCGCAAGCGCAATTTCAGCGGATCAACGACGCGTACGCTGCATTGACCAACCCATTGCGCCGCGCCGAATACGATCTTGCCTTGCATGCCGGCGTGCGCCGTATTACGCCGCAGTCGCACGGCAAGCATCGACCAGCGCCGCTGCGGCGGTGGAGTCAGTGGACGCGCCTGTTCCTGCGCAACGCGCGCACGGCACCACGCGCGCGTCGAGCTGTGCGACACGTATCACGTTCGCATTGGATGGCCGGCATCGGCACGGCGATCGCCGCCGCCGTGCTGATTACCGATCTGAGCATCGACGACGCACCGCTGCGCTCAAACTTCGTGTCTCGCCAACATGGAACATATGGCAGTGGCACGCTTGTCGCACCGGCCTACACACACGGCTCAGGAGGGGGCCGACAGGACGCGCACCGGGCGCCAAGCGCACCGGCGGATGAGAACTCAGCCCCCGCCGGGCACGGCCGGCCATCACCGCATGGCAGCAGTACGGCCGGGGCTGGGGCCGGGGCTTCGGCGGCCGCGCCCGAAACCGATCCTGCGCTGGCTGAAATGCATGCTGCGCTCGCTCGATTGCGCGCGCTGGCACGTACCGCGCGCGACGATACGCCCCCAACGGGAGACACTCGTCATCCGCGCGGCAACGCTGATACGGCGGCGCCGATCCGTTCCGTACGCGGCGGCACGGCTGCGCCGCATACGCCACCTGCCGGCCGTCCGCAACAACCGGCCTCCTTCGTGAAACCCGCCACGTCGGTTCGCGCGCCGCGCAGACGCGGCCCGCCGAGGCATTCAGTGAGAACCGCTTCCCGACTATGACTGTCGAGCGGGACGCGGCCAGGCCCGCCCATCGAACTGGCGCTAGTATCGCTGAAACGCGCGCCCCCGACCTCGCGCCCCGCCCCGCCGCCCGGGCCTCGCGTGATGGGTCTGTGCGCCGCCACACGGCTATCGCGATGCGACCCGACGGCGCATCGTATGCGCCTGCCGTACCTGCCGAACAGCCCACTCTTGCGCTGCTGGCCGGGCTGCTTCCCAGCCAAGCCGGCACCGGACCACTTTCTACACACACGGGCAAGGGCGAAGCGGCGGCCGCTGCGCCGACGAGCGCATCGGGAGAGACCGTGGACAGCAGCCCGCCCGCCCCCCGTCACGCCGCAGTCAAAACTCATGACGCAACGGCGCGCATCGCTGCATCGAACAATCGGAACGCGCAGCGTGCGCAGCCCAGCCGCCGAGCCGGCGTGGCGCGCCATGCACGGACGGCCCGCGACACACGGCGCGATCAGCAAGCCAGTGATCCATTGGATGCGTTGCGGCGGATGCTGCACGCATCATGGTGGCATGCCCCGCCGCGCCGTAACCGACTCGATAGCAGCCAACAATATAAAGGCCGGTAGAAGTAAAAACGGCGGAAACGACGTCAAATGCCCTGGTGTTCGCCCCATTGCTGTGGCTGCGCCGACGATGCTGCGCTCGCCGTACGGACCGTCGGTGAATCGAAGGGGCCGTAATAGACGAGGGCGCACGGAACACCACCCACGCGTCGTTGCCGCTCCATACTTCAGCACGTAGCTGCCGAAGGCCACCTGCAACCCCGCGGCGGACTGCCGGGGCGTCGCCGCCGATAAACTGCGTGTCGGGCTTCATTGCATGTGTCGGCCACCATTAATGGCCATGTTCACTCCGTTGATGAATGTGGCATTATCCGATACGTTGGCCGCATGCCACGCTGCGCAAACGCCAGCGTCTTCTTGATACCGTGCAGGCCCGCCTTGGCGGCTGCATAGTTCGTCTGCCCGAATCCTGCCACATCACGACGCCACTGACGGACTCGTCGCCCGCCTTCTTCACTGGTTGACCGTTGTGCTGCTCGCGGCACAGTCGTCCTTGGCTGGACGATGCCACTCAATGCCTTTGGCGATGAGCACCGGGTCGAATATCCCGTTGCGATCGCGCGCAATACTCAATTCCAGCATGTCATCATCGATCGTGATCCGCTTGCGGCCACTGCCGTTGCGATGGTTCTCGCTCTCCTGGAGCTTGACTTGGCCTTTCTCGTAGCCCAGACGAAGCGTCAGTTCCTGCGCCCAGGGCCCGTTCGAAGATCGCTTTCTTAACCGCGGCAAGCTGCTCGTTGACCGTTACTCGCTCCAGCGTGCCGGACACCAGAGAAATACCGCTGACGTACCCAAATTAATTTAAACCAACCGACCTCTACGACCCCCAGTGCGATTCATCATGCTCTTTTCATATACTATTTGGCTGTTTATATAAGCATAAAAATCTAGGTTCCTCTCAATGGATGTTCTATAGTGAATTTAACCTTATTTCACCACTAGGTGTCCTGGTTGAACAAATGCGAATGGCGGTAAAAGTCAGGTGATTCGTCAACGAAGCAGCCGCATCATAGAGTTTTCGTTCCCTTTCATGAAGGCCATACTTGGAGTGAAAAATATGACGAAGTACTCCACCCAGCTTGATCCGATTGGGTTGAGCTTATGCGCTACGCGCGCTCTCCTGTTCCGATATCTTTTCTAAGACGATGTCAATTAGCGTGCTCCAAGCTATTGCACGTTTAGTTTGATGTGCGCCAGTCATTGAAGATTTTTTTGTAAAGCTTGACATCTTTTTGGCAGATACATGTGCGCCAGCAGACGACGCGCATGCACTTACAATGAACTGAAATGATGGACTCGTTCTGAGTATACGCCCTTCAAAGAAGGGCTTTGTCTATAAGATAAGTTGAAGTTGCGACCATTCATGCTGCGCGCTATGTGTTAAGGCACATTTTTGTTAACTGCTGGCAGCCGTGCACACTGCCTTCATTGACACAAGAGTCCGCGCTGTTTGGCTTTCTAACGTTGAAATTTAGCATGTGCACAACGTGAAACTGTACCACGCAATCTTCAGTCACTGATTGCGATTGTGGCAAGAGGTGAGTAGGTAAGCGGGCTCATAAGTCAGTAGTTGGCGTGTCGTCCTTATAAGCCAACTGTCGGCACATGGTAGTTACGGCTTCGTTGTCAGGAAGCGGTAGATAAGGTTATCCTGGACAATTGCCCTGATTCACTGTCTTCGTCATAGCAGTTGACAACCTAATTTGACGCGCGGCAAATCTATCCTAATGGCTTTGCCTGCCATGCCATTCTATTCCATTACTCAATGAAAAACTGACATGAGCAAGCAAACAGCTGAATTTAAGAAAAGTGCAAACGACACCAAAACGCCAGCTGGGAAATTGAACTTGTTACCGCCCGCCGAGCGTGAGTTACTGATTAACACTTGGAACGCAACGCAATGTGATTATCCATCGTACCTGTGCATCCACCAACTGTTCGAAGCGCAGGTGGCGCGCACGCCCGATGCACCGGCACTGGTGCATGAGGACCAAACACTCAGCTATGCCCAGCTCAATGCTCGGGCCAACCGCCTCGCCCATCGGCTGATTCAACTGGGCGTTGTACCCGATGCTCGCGTAGCGATCTGTGTGACACGTAGCCCCGCGATGGTGGTAGGCCTGCTGGCGATCCTGAAAGCCGGCGGTGCGTATGTGCCGCTTGACCCAGCCTATCCGTCCGAGCGCCTAGTTTACATTCTCGCCGATGCGGCGCCGACAATCGTGTTAGCGGATGAGACCGGTCACGCCGCATTAGGCCAAGCCGCGCTCGCCTGCCGCACCGTGCTGGACCCGAATGAGCTCCCGCCGCGCGCGGACGCCAATCCCCAGGTGCCGAGCCTCACCGCACGTCATCTTGCATACGTAATCTACACGTCCGGCTCGACCGGCACTCCAAAGGGCGTGATGGTCGAACACCGCAATGTGACTAATTTCTTGACAGCTATGTCGGCATCGATCGGTATAGCAAGCCACGACCGTTTGCTCGCCGTGACCAGCATCGCTTTTGATATTGCTGGACTAGAACTGTACCTACCAATGAGCCAGGGTGCGATGATTGTTATGGCCAGCCGCGATGAGGTGGCCGATCCAGTTAAGCTGCAAAATCAAATCATTGCGCAAAAAATTAGTTTGATGCAAGCGGTGCCGTCCGTTTGGCGAACACTTTTGGATCTACCTGGCCCGACACTCGATCTGAAAGCACTGTGTGGAGGCGAAGCGCTATCTTCGCGTTTGTCAACACAGCTTCGCCTTGCAACTCGGGGGGTGTGGAACCTGTACGGCCCCACCGAGACGACCATTTGGTCTTCCATTTACCGCATTTCCAAGCATCGAGACACAAACGGGGTGACGGCACCTATTGGCCGCCCAATTGCAAACACCCGGGTTTATTTGCTGGATGCTTATGGTCAGCCGGTGCCGCTGGGCGCGGCTGGAGAATTGTACATCGGTGGAGACGGTGTCGCACGTGGCTATCTAAACCGCCCCGAGCTCACGGCTGAGCGCTTCGTTCCCGATCCGTTCTCGGATGTACCCGATGCACGGATGTACAAAACCGGCGATTTGGCCCGCTACTTACCTGATGGTAATTTGGAATTTCTCGGTCGCAACGATTACCAAGTAAAAATCCGCGGCTTTCGCATCGAGCCGGGCGAGATCGAAGCATGCCTGCTCGCACACCCACAAGTGCGTGACACAGTAGTGCTTGCGCGCGGTGAAGACCACAACACGCGGCTCATCGCATATACGATAGCCGATCCTGATGACTCGCTAGCCAGTACGCTGCGCGCGCATGCTGCGGCCCACCTGCCCGAGTATATGGTGCCAAGCGCGTTCGTGCGACTGGACGCGTTTCCGCTGACCCCGAACGGTAAGCTCGATCGACGTGCGCTGCCCGCGCCGGATGACGACGCGCTCGTGCATCAAGCCTATGAAGCGCCGCAAGGCGAGCTTGAGACGACGCTGGCAGCAATCTGGGCTGAGCTACTTGGCGTCGAGCGCGTGGGCCGGCATGATAGCTTCTTCGCGCTCGGCGGCCACTCGCTCCTCGCGGTGCGGTTGATCGAGCGTCTCAGGCACCTCGGCCTGGCGGTCTCGGTACGTGCAGTATTCGACTCGCCTACACTCGGCGCGCTGGCCCAATGCTTGGATACATACCACAAATTAGCGGTGCCGCTCAATCAGATTGCGCCCGATACTACGACGCTGACGCCAGATCTGCTGCCACTGATTGACCTGAACCAGTCTGATATCGATCGGATCGTCGAGCACGTGCCGGGCGGCGTCCCCAATATTCAAGATATCTATGCACTCTCGCCGCTGCAGGACGGTATCCTATTCCACCATCTGCTGGCTACTGACGGTGATCCGTATCTGTTGGTTGCCCAGATGGCCTTCAAGGACCGAGCACTGCTTGATTGCTATCTGAATGCAGTGCAACAGGTTGTGGATCGCCATGACATTTTGCGTACCGCATTTGTCTGGGAGGGGTTGTCTACACCGGCGCAGGTTGTCTGGCGTCATGCACCGCTGTCGATCACGGAGCTCACGCTGGACCCAGCTAATGGACCTATTACTGAACAACTGGCCCAGTGCTTCGATCCTCGCCAACACCGCCTTGATTTGACTCAAGCTCCGTTGTTGCGCTTCGTGACTGCACAAGATAGTAATGGCCGATGGTTACTGCTGCAATTGTTGCACCATCTGATCGGTGATCACTCTACGCTGGACGTGATGCACACTGAAGTGCAAGCGTTTGTCGAAGGTCGAGGTCAAACACTGCCACCAGCCCAGCCGTTTCGCAACTTGATCGCGCAAGCGCGGCTAGGTATGAGCCAAGAGGCGCACAAGCGCTTCTTTACCGAGATGCTCGCCGACGTGGACGAGCCAACGCTACCGTTCGGGCTCACCGACGTGCTTCGTGACGGTGACCAGGTCACGGAATCGCACCGAATGTTGCCACCAGCGTTGAACGATCGACTACGTGCTCAGGCCAAACGGATGGGCGTCAGCCTAGCTAGCCTATGTCATCTGGCGTGGGCACAGGTGCTCGCGCGAGCGAGCGGCAATGAGCAGATCGTGTTCGGCACAGTGCTGTTCGGGCGGATGCAAGCAGGTGACAGCTCGGACAGTGCGATGGGACTGTTTATCAATACGTTGCCGCTGCGAGTGGATCTGAATGGTGGCGTGAAAGACAGTGTGCGGAGCACGCACGCATGCTTAGCCGCCCTGCTCGAGCATGAGCATGCGTCACTAGTGCTCGCACAGCGCTGCAGTGGCGTGCCGACAGGCGCACCACTATTTAGTGCACTGCTGAATTACCGGCACAATACCATGCCGTCGGGTGAACTCAGCCTTCACGCTGACATTGAACTGTTAAGCACGCAAGAGCGCACTAATTATCCGATGGCACTAGCCATTGATGACTTTGGCCAGGCATTGGGATTAACCGTTCAGGTAGTACAACCGCTAGATCCCAATCGGCTATGCGGTTACATGCAGCAGGCGTTGGACAGTCTGGTTAAAGCACTTGAACATACGCCCAGCAGGCCGACTTGGTCGCTGGGAGTACTGCCTGACAACGAACGTGAACTATTGCTTCAAACCTGGAACGCGACAAAAGCGCCTTACCCGCAACACCAGTGCATTCACCAGTTATTCGAGGCACAAGTTGCACGCACACCGGATGCTATCGCACTGGTGCATGAGGACCAAACACTCAGCTATGCCCAGCTCAATGCTCGGGCCAACCGCCTCGCCCATCAACTGATTCAACTGGGCGTTGTGCCCGATGCTCGCGTAGCGATCTGTGTGGCACGTAGCCCCGCGATGGTGGTAGGCCTGCTGGCGATCCTGAAGGCCGGCGGTGCCTATGTGCCGCTTGACCCAGCCTATCCGTGCGAGCGTCTGGCCTACATTCTCGCCGATGCGGCACCGGCAATCGTGTTGGCGGATGAGACCGGTCACGCCGCATTGGGTCAAGCCGCGCTCGCCTGCTGCACCGTGCTGGACCCGAATGTGCTCCCGCCGCGTGCGGACGCCAATCCCCAGGTGCCGAGCCTCACCGCCCGTCATCTCGCATACGTGATCTACACGTCTGGCTCAACCGGCACTCCAAAGGGCGTGATGGTCGAGCATCGCAATTTAACCAATCTTTGTGTATGGCATAGGCATACATTCGATTTGCAAAGCGGCCATTGTAGTGCCACCACCGCAGGTGTGGCGTTTGACGCCAGTGTCTGGGAGCTTTGGCCGAGCCTGGTTTGTGGTGGCATAGTGTCCATCCCACCTCGTGCTGCCTGCAAGGATGCGCAGGCCCTGCTGCAATGGTTGCGTCAGCAACATCTTGAAACGACTTTCCTGGTCACGCCCCTGGCTGCCATGGCGCTGGCTGATCAGCAAACGCCCGCCGGTTTGCGTCATTTGCTCACGGGAGGTGATCGTTTTCCTTACTTGACGCGGGTACTGCCTGATGAACTTAAGTTAGTGAATAACTATGGTCCGACCGAAGCCACAGTCGTGGCAACGTCTGGGCAATTAAGTGGTCAGGACAAGTGCCCTCATATTGGCCGACCGATTGCAAACACCCGGGTTTATTTGCTGGATGCTTACGGTCAGCCGGTGCCGCTGGGCGCGGCTGGAGAATTGCACATCGGTGGAGACGGTGTCGCACGTGGCTATCTAAACCGCCCCGAGCTCACGGCTGAGCGCTTCGTTCCCGATCCGTTCTCGGATGTACCCGATGCGCGGATGTACAAAACCGGCGATTTGGCTCGCTACTTACCTGATGGTAATTTGGAATTTCTCGGGCGCAACGATTACCAAGTAAAAATCCGCGGCTTTCGCATCGAGCCGGGCGAGATCGAAGCATGCCTGCTCGCACACCCACAAGTGCATGACACAGTAGTGCTTGCGCGCGGTGAAGACCACAACACGCGGCTCATCGCATATACGATAGCCGATCCTGATGACTCGCTAGCCAGTACGCTGCGCGCGCATGCTGCGGCCCACCTGCCCGAGTATATGGTGCCAAGCGCGTTCGTGCGACTGGACGCGTTTCCGCTGACCCCGAACGGTAAGCTCGATCGACGTGCGCTGCCCGCGCCGGATGACGACGCGCTCGTGCATCAAGCCTATGAAGCGCCGCAAGGCGAGCTTGAGACGACGCTGGCAGCAATCTGGGCTGAGCTACTTGGCGTCGAGCGCGTGGGCCGGCATGATAGCTTCTTCGCGCTCGGCGGCCACTCGCTCCTCGCGGTGCGGTTGATAAACCGGGTGACCACACTCGGCGCAAATGTGCCACTGGCCACGCTGTTTGCGTCGCCAACGCTTGCCGCGTTCACCGCGGCGATTCGTAAGCCGTTCAACCAAGAGCAACCCGCACTACCCGCAATCACACCCGTGCCCCATGACAATCACTTGCCGCTGTCGTTCGCGCAGCAACGGCTGTGGTTCCTTGCGCAACTCGAAGACGTAAGCGACACCTATCATATCCCGATGGCGCTAAGCCTACGCGGGTGCCTGGATAAGGTGGCTTGGCAACAAGCGCTGAATGCGCTGTTCGCGCGCCATGAAGCGCTGCGCTCGACATTTGTCGCCGTGGACGGCCAGCCGCAGGTGCAACTACTGCCGGCTGATAAAGGCGTGCCGCTACGCTGGCATGATCTGCGCGGAATACCGGACGCCGACGCGCAACTAGCACAGTTAAGTAGCGACGAAGTGCACGCGTCGTTCGATCTGACGCAGGGGCCACTAGTTCGCGCACGGATGATCCAGCTCGCCGACGATGAATATCGGTTTCTGCTTACGCAGCACCATATCGTGTCGGATGGCTGGTCATTGGGCGTGCTGGTGCGAGAACTGAGTACACTGTACGCCACAGCGTGTGCGGGACAGCCTAATCCGCTACCGCCGCTCGCGATCCAGTATCCAGACTATGCGGCCTGGCAGCGACAATGGCTATCGGGCGAGCGACTCCAGCACCAGAGCGACTACTGGCGCACGACGCTTGCCGAGGCACCGGTGCTGCTTGAACTGCCAACCGATCGGCCTCGCCCAGCA
Source organism: Mycetohabitans endofungorum (assembly GCF_037477895.1). Taxonomy (NCBI): domain Bacteria; kingdom Pseudomonadati; phylum Pseudomonadota; class Betaproteobacteria; order Burkholderiales; family Burkholderiaceae; genus Mycetohabitans; species Mycetohabitans endofungorum. Next base: position 183,738 of record NZ_CP132745.1, on the reverse strand, counting down.
CAACAATCGTTTGCCGGCGCACACGTGCCGGTGCGCATTGATGCACCAACCACGCGTGCGCTCAAGCGCCTGAGCCGCGAGCATGACACGACACTGTTTATGACCGTGCTTGCCGCGTGGAGTGCGGTGCTCTCACGCCTGTCGGGTCAACACGATTTGGTTATCGGCACGCCAAGCGCTAATCGCAACCATCAAGCAATCGAGCCATTGATCGGCTTCTTTGTGAACATGCTCGCGTTACGCATTGATTTGTCTGACGAGCCAGATATAGCACAACTGCTGCAGCGCGTACAGCGCAGCACATTGGCCGCTCAAGCACACCAGGAGTTACCGTTCGAGAAAGTCGTCGAGATCGTACAGCCGCCGCGCCGGTTAAACCATACACCGTTGTTTCAAGTCGTGTTCTCTTGGCAGAATAAAGAGTTGAGCGAGTGGCACTTGCCAAACATTAACGTAGTACCCGTTACGCCACGTTACGATGTTGTCAAGTTTGACCTTGAACTCAATCTCCAGGAGGAAAACGATGAAATTATCGGCAACCTAAGTTATGCCACTGCATTGTTTGATCCTCTAACCATTGAGCGGCATGTCGGTTACTTGCAAGTAATGTTGCGTGCGATGGTAACTGATACGAGGCAACCGATTGTGAGCGTCGATATTCTCGCGCCCGCTGAACGTGAATTGTTGCTTCAAACCTGGAATGCAACAGAAGCGCCTTACCCGCAACACCAGTGCATTCACCAGTTGTTCGAGGCACAAGTTGCACGCACACCGGATGCTATCGCACTGGTGCATGAGGACCAAACACTCAGCTATGCCCAGCTCAATGCTCGGGCCAACCGCCTCGCCCATCAACTGATTCAACTGGGCGTTGTGCCCGATGCTCGCGTAGCGATCTGTGTGACACGTAGCCCCGCGATGGTGGTAGGCCTGCTGGCGATCCTGAAGGCCGGCGGTGCCTATGTGCCGCTTGACCCAGCCTATCCGTGCGAGCGTCTGGCCCACATTCTCGCCGATGCGGCACCGGCAATCGTGTTGGCGGATGAGACCGGTCACGCCGCATTGGGTCAAGCCGCGCTCGCCTGCTGCACCGTGCTGGACCCGAATGTGCTCCCGCCGCGTGCGGACGCCAATCCCCAGGTGCCGAGCCTCACCGCCCGTCATCTCGCATACGTGATCTACACGTCTGGCTCAACCGGCACTCCAAAGGGCGTGATGGTCGAGCATCGCAATTTAACCAATCTTTGTGTATGGCATAGGCATACATTCGATTTGCAAAGCGGCCATTGTAGTGCCACCACCGCAGGTGTGGCGTTTGACGCCAGTGTCTGGGAGCTTTGGCCGAGCCTGGTTTGTGGTGGCATAGTGTCCATCCCACCTCGTGCTGCCTGCAAGGATGCGCAGGCCCTGCTGCAATGGTTGCGTCAGCAACATCTTGAAACGACTTTCCTGGTCACGCCCCTGGCTGCCATGGCGCTGGCTGATCAGCAAACGCCCGCCGGTTTGCGTCATTTGCTCACGGGAGGTGATCGTTTTCCTTACTTGACGCGGGTACTGCCTGATGAACTTAAGTTAGTGAATAACTATGGTCCGACCGAAGCCACAGTCGTGGCAACGTCTGGGCAATTAAGTGGTCAGGACAAGTGCCCTCATATTGGCCGACCGATTGCAAACACCCGGGTTTATTTGCTGGATGCTTACGGTCAGCCGGTGCCGCTGGGCGCGGCTGGAGAATTGCACATCGGTGGAGACGGTGTCGCACGTGGCTATCTAAACCGCCCCGAGCTCACGGCTGAGCGCTTCGTTCCCGATCCGTTCTCGGATGTACCCGATGCGCGGATGTACAAAACCGGCGATTTGGCTCGCTACTTACCTGATGGTAATTTGGAATTTCTCGGGCGCAACGATTACCAAGTAAAAATCCGCGGCTTTCGCATCGAGCCGGGCGAGATCGAAGCATGCCTGCTCGCACACCCACAAGTGCATGACACAGTAGTGCTTGCGCGCGGTGAAGACCACAACACGCGGCTCATCGCATATACGATAGCCGATCCTGATGACTCGCTAGCCAGTACGCTGCGCGCGCATGCTGCGGCCCACCTGCCCGAGTATATGGTGCCAAGCGCGTTCGTGCGACTGGACGCGTTTCCGCTGACCCCGAACGGTAAGCTCGATCGACGTGCGCTGCCCGCGCCGGATGACGACGCGCTCGTGCATCAAGCCTATGAAGCGCCGCAAGGCGAGCTTGAGACGACGCTGGCAGCAATCTGGGCTGAGCTACTTGGCGTCGAGCGCGTGGGCCGGCATGATAGCTTCTTCGCGCTCGGCGGCCACTCGCTCCTCGCGGTGCGGTTGATCGAGCGTCTCAGGCACCTCGGCCTGGCGGTCTCGGTACGTGCAGTATTCGACTCGCCTACACTCGGCGCGCTGGCCCAATGCTTGGATACATACCACAAATTAGCGGTGCCGCTCAATCAGATTGCGCCCGATACTACGACGCTGACGCCAGATCTGCTGCCACTGATTGACCTGAACCAGTCTGATATCGATCGGATCGTCGAGCACGTGCCAGGCGGCGTCCCCAATATTCAAGATATCTATGCACTCTCGCCGCTGCAGGACGGTATCCTGTTCCACCATCTGCTGGCTACTGACGGTGATCCGTATCTGTTGATTGCCCAGATGGCATTCAAGGACCGAGCACTGCTTGACTGCTATCTGAATGCAGTGCAACAGGTTGTGGATCGCCATGACATTTTGCGTACCGCATTTGTCTGGGAGGGGTTGTCTACACCGGCGCAGGTTGTCTGGCGTCATGCACCGCTGTCGATCACGGAGCTCACGCTGGACCCAGCTAATGGACCTATTACTGAACAACTGGCCCGGTGCTTCGATCCTCGCCAACACCGCCTTGATTTGACTCAAGCTCCGTTGTTGCGCTTCGTGACTGCACAAGATAGTAATGGCCGATGGTTACTGCTGCAATTGTTGCACCATCTGATCGGTGATCACTCTACGCTGGACGTGATGCACACTGAAGTGCAAGCGTTTGTCGAAGGTCGAGGTCAAACACTGCCACCAGCCCAGCCGTTTCGCAACTTGATCGCGCAAGCGCGGCTAGGTATGAGCCAAGAGGCGCACAAGCGCTTCTTTACCGAGATGCTCGCCGACGTGGACGAGCCAACGCTACCGTTCGGGCTCACCGACGTGCTTCGTGACGGTGACCAGGTCACGGAATCGCACCGAATGTTGCCACAAGCGTTGAACGATCGACTACGTGCTCAGGCCAAACGGATGGGCGTCAGCCTAGCTAGCCTATGTCATCTGGCGTGGGCGCAGGTGCTCGCTCGCGCGCACGGCAATGAGCAGATCGTGTTCGGCACAGTGCTGTTTGGACGGATGCATGCGGGAGATGGCGCGGCAAGCGCGATGGGACTGTATATCAACACGCTACCGTTGCGGGTGGACCTGGACGGCAACGTTGAGAACAGCGTTCGAGCCACGCATGCGCGGCTCGCTGCGCTGCTCGAGCATGAGCATGCATCGTTGGCTCTGGCGCAACGCTGCAGCGCGCTGCCGGCGGGTACGCCGCTGTTTAGTGCACTGCTGAACTACCGGCACAATGCGATGCCGCCGGGCGAGCGTCACTTGCTGCCGGGCATCGAGTTGCTAAATGCGCAAGAGTGCACCAATTACCCGTTGACGCTGTCGGTAGAGGACTTCGGACAGGCGCTGGAACTGACTGCGCAGGTGGGGCAGCCTCTGGACCCCGGGCGGGTGTGCGAGTATATGAGGCAAGCGCTGGAGAGCCTGGCTGAGGAGCTAGAGGCGAGACCTGGGCAACCGGTGCGGCAGCTGGAAGTGTTGCCTGACGAAGAGCGGACCTTACTGCTTCAGATGTGGAACGCGACGCGACAAGCCTATCCATCACATCTATGCATTCACCAGTTGTTTGAAGCGCAGGTCGAGCGTACCTCCGAGGCGACAGCGCTGGTACTTAAAGACCAAACGTTCAGTTATGCTGAGTTGAACGCACAAGCCAATCGCCTCGCGCACCAGTTGATCGAATGGGGCGTCAGGCCGGACACTCGGGTGGCGATCTGCGTGCAGCGTAGTCCCGCACTGGTTGTGGGGCTGCTGGCGATTTTGAAGGCCGGGGGCGCGTATGTGCCACTCGATCCGAACTATCCGGGTGAGCGCTTGGCGCACATTCTCACCGATGCGGCACCGAGCATTGTGCTGGCGGATGCGGCCGGGCGCGCTGCGTTGGGCGAGGCGGCGCTCGCCGAGTGTACGGTGCTCGATCCATCGACCCTGCCGGCGTTACCGGACACGAATCCGTCGGTGGCGGGACTAACGGCCCGGCATCTGGCGTATGTGATCTATACGTCGGGCTCGACCGGCACCCCAAAGGGCGTGATGGTGCCACATCATGCGATTGCGCGGCTGGTCATCAACAATGGCTTTGTTGACATTCGCACCGATGATCGTGTGGCGTTCGCAGCGAACCCGGCTTTCGACGCGAGCACGTTTGAAGTGTGGGCACCGCTGTTAAACGGCGCCACCGTTGTAGTGATCGATCATGACACGGTGCTGATGCCCGCTGCGTTTGCGCACACTTTGCGCGAACAGCGCATCAGCATCTTGTGGCTCACCGTTGGCTTGTTCAATCAGATGGTCACACAAGTGGGCACGGCCTTCTCTCAACTCAAAGCATTGATTGTTGGAGGCGACGTGTTGGACGCGAGGTTGATTGCGCAAGTGATGCGCGAGTCACCTCCTGAGCAGCTGCTCAACGGTTACGGTCCAACCGAGAGCACCACGTTTGCGACGACTTACAAGATCACGTCCGTTCCGGAAGAGAATGCCAGCATCCCGATTGGCCGACCGATTGGGAACACAAGGATTTATCTGCTGGACGCGAACGGGCAGCCGGTGCCGCTGGGTGCGGTTGGGGAATTGTACATCGGTGGAGACGGTGTCGCGCGTGGCTATCTAAACCGCCCCGAGCTCACGGCCGAGCGCTTCGTGCCCGATCCGTTCTCGAATGTACCCGATGCGCGGATGTACAAAACCGGCGATTTGGCCCGTTACTTGCCCGACGGCAATTTGGCGTACCTAGGGCGCAACGACCATCAGGTCAAAATTCGGGGGTTTCGCATTGAGCCCGGTGAGATTGAGGCGTGTCTGGCACAGCACCCGCAAGTGCGCGACGCAGTGGTGCTGGCACGAGGTAAAGGCAATGATAAACGCTTGGTAGCCTATTTGGTGGCCGACGCGGATGAGCAGCTAGCCAGTACGCTGCGCGCGCATGCTGCGGCCCACCTGCCCGAGTATATGGTGCCAAGCGCGTTCGTGCGACTGGACGCGTTTCCGCTGACCCCGAACGGTAAGCTCGATCGACGTGCGCTGCCCGCGCCGGATGACGACGCGCTCGTGCACCAAGCCTATGAAGCGCCGCAAGGCGAGCTTGAGACGACGCTGGCAGCAATCTGGGCTGAGCTACTTGGCGTCGAGCGCGTGGGCCGGCATGATAGCTTCTTCGCGCTCGGCGGCCATTCGCTCCTCGCGGTGCGGTTGATTGAGCGTCTCAGGAGCCTCGGCCTGTCAGTTTCGGTACGTGTGCTGTTCGACACGCTTACACTCAGCGCGCTGGCTCAATGCCTGAATCAATGCCATGAAGAAATGGTCCCGCCTAATGCCATTACACCAGAAGCGGTGAGACTGACGCCAGATCTGCTGCCACTGATTGACCTGAACCAATCTGATATCGATCGGATCGTCGAGCACGTGCCAGGCGGCGTCCCCAATATTCAAGATATCTATGCACTCTCGCCGCTGCAGGACGGTATCCTGTTCCACCATCTGCTGGCTACTGACGGTGATCCGTATCTGTTGGTTGCCCAGATGGCCTTCAAGGACCGAGCACTGCTTGATTGCTATCTGAATGCAGTGCAACAGGTTGTGGATCGCCATGACATTTTGCGTACCGCATTTGTCTGGGAGGGGTTGTCTACACCGGCGCAGGTTGTCTGGCGTCATGCACCGCTGTCGATCACGGAGCTCACGCTGGACCCAGCTAATGGACCTATTACTGAACAACTGGCCCGGTGCTTCGATCCTCGCCAACACCGCCTTGACTTGACCCAAGCTCCGTTGTTGCGCTTCGTGACTGCACAAGATAGTAATGGCCGATGGTTACTGCTGCAATTGTCGCACCATTTGATCATTGATCACTCTACGCTGGATGTGATGCGTACCGAGATGCAAGCCTTCCTTGAAGGCTGGAGCAACATGTTGCCGCCTGCCCAGCCATTCCGCAACTTGATCGCGCGAACGCGCCTGGGCATCAGCCAAGCCGAGCATGAGCGTTTCTTCATCGATCAGCTCGCTGACGTCGATGAGCCAACGCTGCCGTTTGGCCTGACGGAGGTGCATCGCGACGGCGCGCACATGCGCGAAGCACACCGGATGCTGCCACAGGCGTTGAATAATCGGCTGCGCGCGCATGCCAAGCGGCTTGGTGTGAGCCTGGCCAGCCTATGTCACTTGGCGTGGGCGCAGGTGCTCGCACGTGCCAGTGGTCAACAACGCGTGGTGTTCGGCACGGTGCTATTTGGACGGATGCATGCGGGAGATGGCGCGGCAAGCGCGATGGGACTGTATATCAACACGCTACCGTTGCGGGTGAACCTGGACGGCAGCGTTGAGGACAGCGTTCGGGCCACGCATGCGCGGCTCGCTGCGCTGCTCGAGCACGAGCATGCATCGTTGGCGTTGGCGCAGCGCTGTAGCAGCGTGCCCGCTGGCACGCCGCTCTTTAGCACGATATTGAACTACCGGCACAATGCGATGCCGCCGGGCGAGCATAGTATGCTATCCGGTATTAAATTGCTGCAGGCAGAAGAGCGTACCAATTACCCGCTGATGCTGTCGATAGAGGACTTCAGACAAGAACTGGGGCTGATCGCGCAGGTGATGCAGACGCTGGACCCTGATCGAGTGTGCGGGTATATGCAGCAGGCACTGGAAAGCCTGGCTGAAGCGCTCGAGGTGAGGCCAGAGCGGTCAGTGCGACAGCTGGAGGTGTTGCCCGACAAAGAGCGGACTTTACTGCTTCAGACGTGGAACGCGACGCAGCGTGATTATCCGTCGCATCGGTGCGTGCACCAGTTGTTCGAAGAGCAGGTAGCTACAACACCTGAAGTCATTGCACTTACCTTTAAAGAACAGCGAATTAGTTACACGGCACTCAATGCCCAGGCAAATCGTTTAGCCCACCGGCTGATCCGGTTGGGGGTGGTGGCGGAGACGCCAGTGGCCGTGCTAATGCAACGCTCGCCCGAGCGCGTGGTGACAGCGCTGGCCATCCTTAAAGCCGGCGGCGTCTATATGCCGCTGAACGAGCAATGGCCTGATAGCCGGCTGCACACGTTATTGGGTGAAACACGCGCGCCCATCGTGCTGACGGATCGCCCATTGCAAGCGCGCTGCGATGCGTTCAGTGCGCATGTCATTGCCGTTGATGCTGATGCGTCACTCGCTCAGGAGCCAAGCGATAACCCTACGGTGGCGTGCTCACCCGAGCAACTGGCGTATTTGATGTACACGTCGGGTTCGACTGGTCAACCCAAAGGGGCGGGCATTGTGCATCGCACGGTGCGCTATATGGCCTTAGACCGGCGCTTGTCCGCCGTGCGCGATCGCGTGCTGCTGCATTCGTCGCACGCCTTTGACGTGTCCACGTATGAGCTGTGGACGCCGCTGCTCTGTGGTGGTCAGGCCGTCATTGTGCCGCCGGGTGAGTTGGACGTGCATGTGCTGCAAGAGACCATCCGAGCGCATCAGGTGAGCGCGCTATGGTTGAGCGCCGGGCTGTTTCAAGTGATGGCCGAAGGTGACTTGAGCTATTTGCGCAGCGTGCGTCAGCTAACGGTGGGCGGCGATATTGTCTCCGCCGCGGCGGCGCAGCGCGTGCTTGAGCACTGTCCAACCCTGCGCTTTATCAACGGGTATGGACCGACCGAGACGACCATTGCCACGTGCCATTTGATCGAGGCACCGTATCAAGCGCAAGCGTCGATGCCGATCGGCACGCCGCTGGATAACGCCACGGCCTACGTGTTGGACGCGTGCTTGCGTCCGGCGCCGGTGGGTGTCGTGGGGGAATTGTATATAGCTGGTGAGGGCGTAGCCAGGGGCTACTTCAATCGACCGGGGCTGACCGCCGAGCGCTTCATTGCTCACCCATTTGATACGAGCGGTGCGCGGCTGTACCGGACGGGCGATCTGGCGTATTGGCGCTCGGATGGCGCGCTGGAGTTTATCGGCCGGGCGGACCAGCAAGTCAAGATTCGAGGCTTTAGGGTTGAGCCGGGCGAGATTGAAGCGGTGCTGCAGCGTCACCCGGGCGTGGCGCAAGCTGCGGTGATCGCTCGAGAGGAGCGGGCGGGCGATACGCAGCTGGTAAGTTACATCGTACTCGATGAAGCCCCTGTCGAGCGAGATCTCACGACGGAGGCAAACCAAGTCGAAGAATGGCAGAAGGTCTACGATACGTACTATCAAGACGACGCAGACTATCCATTTGGTGAAAACTTCAACATTTGGAAGAGCAGCTACGATGGCCAGCCGATTCCGTTGTCGGCTATGCAAGCGTGGCGCGCCGATGCGGTTGAGCGTATTCGTGCGCTGCAACCGCAGCGAGTGCTGGAGATTGGCGTAGGCACGGGACTGCTGCTTGCACACCTGGCGCCGCATTGTGACGCGTATTGGGGCACGGACTTTTCCGCGCCTTCCATTGAGACATTACGCGCTCAGTTGGCGCAGCAGCCGGAACTGGCCTCCCATGTCCAATTGCGCACACAGGCTGCGCATATCACCGAGGGCTTACCGTCAGGGTATTTCGATACCATCGTGATCAACTCGGTGGTGCAATATTTCCCCAGTGCCAGCTATTTAATGGAGGTGGTCCGCCAAGCGATGGATCTGCTGGTGCCCGGTGGGCGTGTTTTCATCGGTGACGTGCGCAACCTTAACCTGCTGAACTGTTTTACTACCGCGGTGCAGTTGCACCAAGCCGATTCGGCCACCGACGACAGGTCGAGCGTCGAGCGGCGTATCCAGCAAGCGCTGCTTGCCGAAAAAGAGCTGCTGCTAGCGCCCGCTTTCTTCAGCGCACTGCCGGACAGCATCGACACGATTGCGGCGGTCGATATCGAGCTTAAGCGCCGTGATTACGATAATGAATTGAGCCGCTATCGCTACGACGTGGTGTTGCGCAAAGGGCCCGTCAACACATTGTCGCTTGCTCATGCGCCGCAGTTGCGTTGGGGACGCGGGATAGTCGAGATCGAGGCGCTACAGACATTGCTTGCGACGGAGCGTCCCGCCCAGCTGCGCATCACGGGTGTGCCAAATGCCCGGCTAGCGCTGGAGATAGAGGCGATGCAGGCGCTTGAGCATAGCGATGATATCGGTCTAATTCAGCGTCAGCTCATGACCGGCGACGCGCAAACGATCGGATTGGAGCCTGAGGCATTTTCCGCTCTAGGAGGATCACTCGGATACTGGGTTGGCATCACTTGGTCAGAATATGATGCCCTTGCTTGCATGGACGTCGTGTTCGTGCAAGCCAGCGAGATGGCCCAAGCGATGCCCACCGATGTGTACATTCGGCCTTCGGATGATGCTCAAGCGTCACCGTTCAGCTACGCGAATCAACCGGCCAGTTTTGATCCCTTTGCAGACGTTCGCCACTATGTCGCGACACAGCTGCCTGATTACATGGTGCCGGCCGCGTTTGTGCGGTTGGATGCGCTGCCATTGACGCCTAATGGCAAGCTCGATCGACGTGCGCTGCCCGCGCCGGATGACGACGCGCTCGTGCACCAAGCGTATGAAGCGCCGCAAGGCGAGCTTGAAACGACACTGGCAGCAATCTGGGCTGAGCTACTTGGCGTCGAGCGCGTGGGCCGGCATGACAGCTTCTTCGCGCTCGGCGGCCACTCGCTCCTCGCGGTGCGGTTGATAAACCGGGTGACCACACTCGGCGCAAATGTGCCACTGGCCACGCTGTTTGCGTCACCAACGCTTGCCGCGTTCACCGCGGCAATTCGTAAGCCGTTCAACCAAGAGCAACCCGCACTACCCGCAATCACACCCGTGCCCCATGGCAATCACTTGCCGCTGTCGTTCGCGCAGCAACGGCTGTGGTTCCTTGCGCAACTCGAAGACGTAAGCGACACCTATCATATTCCGATGGCGCTGAGCCTACGCGGGTGCCTGGATAAGGTGGCATGGCAACAAGCGCTGAATGCGCTGTTCGCGCGCCATGAAGCGCTGCGCTCGACATTTGTCGCCGTGGACGGCCAGCCGCAGGTGCAGCTACTGCCGGCTGATAAGGGCGTGCCGCTATGCTGGCATGATCTGCGCGGAATACCGAACGCCGACGCACAACTAGCACAGTTAAGTAGCGACGAAGTGCACGCGTCGTTCGATCTGACACAGGGGCCACTAGTTCGTGCACGGATGATCCAGCTCGCCGACGATGAATATCGGTTTCTGCTTACGCAGCACCATATCGTGTCGGATGGCTGGTCATTGGGCGTGCTGGTGCGAGAACTGAGTACACTGTACGCCACAGCGTGTGCGGGACAGCCCAATCCGCTACCGCCGCTCGCGATCCAGTATCCAGACTATGCGGCCTGGCAGCGACAATGGCTATCGGGCGAGCGACTCCAGCACCAGAGCGACTACTGGCGCACGACGCTTGCCGAGGCACCGGTGCTGCTTGAACTGCCAACCGATCGGCCTCGTCCAGCACAACAATCGTTTGCCGGCGCACACGTGCCGGTGCGCATTGATGCACCAACCACGCGTGCGCTCAAGCGCCTGAGCCGCGAGCATGACACGACACTGTTTATGACCGTGCTTGCCGCGTGGAGTGCGGTGCTCTCACGCCTGTCGGGTCAACACGATTTGGTTATCGGCACGCCAAGCGCTAATCGCAACCATCAAGCAATCGAGCCATTGATCGGCTTCTTTGTGAACATGCTCGCGTTACGCATTGATTTGTCTGACGAGCCAGATATAGCGCAACTGCTGCAGCGCGTACAGCGCAGCACATTGGCCGCTCAAGCACACCAGGAGTTACCGTTCGAGAAAGTCGTCGAGATCGTACAGCCGCCGCGCCGGTTAAACCATACACCGTTGTTTCAAGTCGTGTTCTCTTGGCAGAATAAAGAGTTGAGCGAGTGGCACTTGCCAAACATTAACGTAGTACCCGTTACGCCACGTTACGATGTTGTCAAGTTTGACCTTGAACTCAATCTCCAGGAGGAAGACGATGAAATTATCGGCAACCTAAGTTATGCCACTGCATTGTTTGATCCTCTAACCATTGAGCGGCATGTCGGTTACTTGCAAGTAATGTTGCGTGCGATGGTAACTGACACGAGGCAACCGATTGTGAGCGTCGATATTCTCGCGCCCGCTGAACGTGAATTGTTGCTTCAAACCTGGAATGCGACAGAAGCGCCTTACCCGCAACACCAGTGCATTCACCAGTTGTTCGAGGCACAAGTTGCACGCACACCGGATGCTATCGCACTGGTGCATGAGGACCAAACACTCAGCTATGCCCAGCTCAATGCTCGGGCCAACCGCCTCGCCCATCAACTGATTCAACTGGGCGTTGTGCCCGATGCTCGCGTAGCGATCTGTGTGGCACGTAGCCCCGCGATGGTGGTAGGCCTGCTGGCGATCCTGAAGGCCGGCGGTGCCTATGTGCCGCTTGACCCAGCCTATCCGTGCGAGCGTCTGGCCTACATTCTCGCCGATGCGGCACCGGCAATCGTGTTGGCGGATGAGACCGGTCACGCCGCATTGGGTCAAGCCGCGCTCGCCTGCTGCACCGTGCTGGACCCGAATGTGCTCCCGCCGCGTGCGGACGCCAATCCCCAGGTGCCGAGCCTCACCGCCCGTCATCTCGCATACGTGATCTACACGTCTGGCTCAACCGGCACTCCAAAGGGCGTCCAAAATGAGCACCGGGCGCTCATTAACCGTCTAACCTGGATGCAACAAGCTTATGGTCTAACACCTGATGACCGAGTTCTCCAGAAGACATCTTTTAGCTTTGACGTTTCCGTTTGGGAATTTTTTTGGACGTTGCTTAACGGGGCCACCCTTGTCATGGCAGCGCCTGATACCCACAAAGATCCCTCTGCTCTGTCGGACATAATAAGGCAACAATATATTACTACTGCTCATTTCGTGCCGTCCATGCTCAGTACTTTCCTGCATAGTGCATGCGTTCGGCGCTGTACGTCTGTAAAGCGGCTTATCTGCAGTGGCGAGGCCCTGCCGGCCGCAAGTGTCCGGCTTTGCCAGACACTGCTGCCTCATGCGCAATTGTATAACCTGTATGGTCCAACTGAAGCGGCAATTGATGTAACGGCTTGGACTTGTCCCATAAAATACACGGGAGAAAGTGTTCCGATAGGCCGACCGATTGCAAACACCCGGGTTTATTTGCTGGATGCTTACGGTCAGCCAGTGCCGCTGGGCGCGGCTGGAGAATTGCACATCGGTGGAGACGGTGTCGCACGTGGCTATCTAAACCGCCCCGAGCTCACGGCTGAGCGCTTCGTTCCCGATCCGTTCTCGGATGTACCCGATGCGCGGATGTACAAAACCGGCGATTTGGCTCGCTACTTACCTGATGGTAATTTGGAATTTCTCGGTCGCAATGATTACCAAGTAAAAATCCGCGGCTTTCGCATCGAGCCGGGCGAGATCGAAGCATGCCTGCTCGCACACCCACAAGTGCGTGACACAGTAGTGCTTGCGCGCGGTGAAGACCACAACACGCGGCTCATCGCATATACGATAGCCGATCCTGATGACTCGCTAGCCAGTACGCTGCGCGCGCATGCTGCGGCCCACCTGCCCGAGTATATGGTGCCAAGCGCGTTCGTGCGACTGGACGCGTTTCCGCTGACCCCGAACGGTAAGCTCGATCGCCGTTCGCTGCCCGTGCCGGATGACGACGCGCTCGTGCACCAAGCCTATGAAGCGCCGCAAGGCGAGCTTGAGACGACACTGGCAGCAATCTGGGCTGAGCTACTTGGCGTCGAGCGCGTGGGCCGGCATGATAGCTTCTTCGCGCTCGGCGGCCATTCGCTCCTCGCGGTGCGGTTGATCAGCCGTATTCGGGCAATATTAGGCATTGAACTTAACATTCGCGCGCTGTTGGAAGCACCCACTGTCGCGGGATTAGTTCATCGTTCACTTCAGCTAGATGGCACCGAAGACGATTCATTTGATGTTTTGCTCCCTATTAAATCAACAGGTAATCGGCCACCTCTTTTTTGCATCCATCCCGTCGGAGGTTTAAGCTGGCATTATAGAAGCCTGGTCAACCACTTAAATACTGACCAGCCTGTTTACGGACTTCAAGCCAGGGGACTCAACGACTTGCAACCAACAGCGGCAAGCATCGAGGCAATGGCGTCAGACTATATAAAGCAGATTCAACGCATCCAACCCAGCGGGCCTTATCATCTGCTGGGATGGTCCTTTGGTGGCAATGTCGTGCACAACATGGCAACACAACTCGAGCAACAAGGCGAAAAAATCGCATTACTAGTTTTGCTAGATAGTTATCCAGACCATACTAATCATGCTCAACAAAATGACGTGCCAAATAGAGACCTCTATATTAATTACATTACTCTGTATGGAGATAATAATCTTCCTGAAGTCGAAGAATATTTGTGGAAAAAAATCCAAAATGTTGTAAAAAACAACAACAAAATCATTAAAAACTTTTCCCCTTCAGTCTATTGTGGTGACATGCTATTCTTTCGTGCCACGATAGTAGAAAGTGAAGCTGTTCCACTTATCTCTTCTGACGTATGGCAGCCTTACGTGTTGGGAAATATTGAAACTTATGATATTCATTGCAAACACTCTGATATGAGCCATCCAACACCAACCGCTGAGATAGGCCAAATTTTGTCGCAAAAGTTAGATAAATTATCAAATTCCGATGTCGTTTCCTGATGATTTACATTTGAAGTCTACAGATTATTAGGAGGTACGCATGGATCCGAAGAAGTCAATAGCAGAAAGAGATGTATTTCGCCAGCCACATCACAAGCGGATTAAATTTAATTATTCTCCTAGTCAATTTCATCAATTAAATTGATTGAACGTCGCAATGAACATTAGCATTATTAATGCACAAAGGGCAGCCGGAGCTGTCTCAGCGGCTGAATTACTGTACATACAGCACGTACCCAAGCTGCCGGATGAAAAAATTGTCTGGCGATGGCTTAAGATCTGGCATCTGGCATCTGGCATCTGGCATCTGGCATCTGGCATCTGGCATCTGGCATCTGGCATCTGGCATCTGGCATCTGGCATCTGGCATCTGGCATCTGGCATCTGCATCTGGCATCTGGCATCTGGCATCTGGCATCTGGCATCTATTACAAATAAAAAGTTACCAAATTTTTCGTAACTTTGAATTAACAGCAAGTTGAATTATTCTATATACATGGAGGTGAGCAATATGATCCCCCGAGTTAATTTCAACAAATTCATGACTGATTTTTTTGAAAAAAATCAACCAGCCATAATAACAAACGCACTTACCGAGTGGCACATTGAAAAACTATGGTCTCCACAATACTTAATTTCGACGCTGAAGGATAAGGTGTTGGCTGTCAATATTTCAAAAAATGGAAAATTTGATTATACCCCAGCACATGAATTTAAAAATTCCACAAAATATGATAAAAAAATAATGACCTTTGGGGATGCCGGCAGAAAAATAATTGAGGGCGACGAAAATCAATGTCTATACATAATGCAAAAATCCATACCAGAGGAATTTCCGGAGATTATGAATAATATCATAATACCAAAGTTGATCATCCCACACAATCCAATAATCAATCTTTGGTTTGGAAAAAATACTATCACGCCATTACACTTCGACATGGCAAACAATTTTTTCGCTCAACTTAATGGCAACAAAAAATTCACTATATTTTCGCCTCATGATACATGCAACCTATACCCTTATCACCATGATCTAGCTTTTTCGCACATTTCGCACGTCGACGCAAGTAATCCAAATTTATTACAGTATCCAAATTTCAGCAAAGCTCGAGCCTACAAATTTACATTGAACTTCGGAGAATTATTATTTTTACCGGCTTACTGGTGGCATCATGTCAATGCAATTGGAACTTCGATATCAGTAAGTTTCTGGTGGCCGCAAGAAATATCACAATTTTTGGAATGCCCAAATTCCATGCTAACACTCAATAACTTATACAAAGAAGATAAATTTTCATCTTTTAAAGAAAAAACACTCAAAAAAAAATAACCTTGATTTTTGCAAATTTTCAAAAATTTTATTAAAAAACAAAAAGAAATGGGCGGCATCTATTTTTGCATTAACAGCGCTAGATGAATATATAAATAGCGCCTATAGTCAACACAATGCCTTCAGAAAATCCGAACGCTCGTTCAGCAATCTACAAAATGATTTGCGCTCAGCTTGTTCGGCAATTTTAACTGACAAAACACTATCATCACAGTGTAGACGAACCCTTGAAATGGCACCTTCACTGGCATCCCATGCTCCTTACATTGACGACTCTCGAATAGCAGAAAAAGATGTTCAGGCCTTGCTAGACACTATTACCACCTTGAGTCAGAGGTAAGCAACCGGCGAATATCTCTTTTATTACCGTCACTAAAGAGTCGGCCCTGCATAAGTTAGCTGAGGCAAGCGCAGCAAGACGCTGGAGGGCGATCATGATTGAGGGAACTCCCAGAATCGCTATTGATCTGGTTGGTTTCCTGGGAGTTTGCGAGCCACGCGGATGAGCATACCCGACCTTTCCGCAGCCGTCTGGACACGATGATCGAGCTTCGTCACCCACTGACGGTGTTGGCTACAAGCATGCCGTAGGGGTCCATCGAAGCGACGTTGGCGCCCATATTTGGGCGTAAGCGCGCAATAAACCACGTGGCTTGCGCGACGCGGCCGGTTGTACGTCAGTCTGTTGAAGTGGCGAGCCGCCACGGCATCAGCGCCTCGTAATCGTCGGCAATGTTTGCGAGTGGCAATGCCTTGAACAGCGAGACGAGATAACCGTATGGTTCGACGCTATTTGCCTTACACGTTTCGATCAATGAGTACAGGTTGGCTGCGGCATTCACTCCAGCGACCGTGTCGTAGAAGAACCAGTTTTTTCGGCCGACGGTAAATGGCCTGCTCGCGTTCTCGCAAGGGTTGCTCGAGATAGGCCGGGCGCCGTTTTCGATGAAGCGGATTAGTTTTGGCCTTTGGCCCTGCAGGTAGTGCAGCGCTTTGCCGAACGCACTATGCGGCAACACTGCATGCAACTGCTTCAGGGAAAGTCATACTGACTTACGCTAGCGCGTCAGTTCGTCGATGACCACGGAATTCGTTCTGGATGCACTTGAACAGGCGCTGTACGCTGACCCGCCCCTCTTCGTTAGTACCAGCCGGCTTCTAGCAAAGTCCTTTTAAGCCAGCTCCTGGAAAGCGGCAGGAGCATCCGTTATTGTCCGACGTTTCGCTGCAAATTCTGCGGGCAAAAGGTAATTTGCGCGATTCATGGACATCGTTTCAACTAAAATGAGGCAATGGATCGAGAGATCGCCACGCGATTACGTTGGGTGTACATGTATCATGAGGCCGGCAACGTCCGCCCCGTGTGTGCTCGGTGTGGCATCTTCCGACCGACACTTCGCAAATGGCTACGTCTCTATCAGGAAGCCGGCGAAGCAGGTCTGCCATCCCAAAGCCGCCGTCCACACCGAAGTCCAAACCAGAAGGTCTCTGAGAGCGATCGAGCAGCGATCCTCCGACTGCGTGCCGAGCACAAAGGCGCGCGGCGGATCCAGAATGAGTTGCGATTGCACGAGCAAAGAGAACTATCGCTCGCAACCATTCACAAGATCTTGTGCCAGGCGCGTGTGAAGCCATTGATTCGACCCGGGCGAGCAGCGCAGCCCAAACGTTATAGCCGTCCGGTGCCGGGCGATTGCGTCCAGATGGACACGATGAAGATTGCGCGGGGCGTCATCAGTACACCGCCGGCGACGATTGTTCTCGCTTGCCCGTACTAGCCGTCTATTCGCGTAGAAATGCACGTAATACGTTGCTTTTTCTTGATCGCGTCATCGAGGAAACGCCGTTTCCGATTCAACGCATCCAGACAGATCGGGGCAGCGAGTCAGTGCAGCGGTGCCTGATGAGCGAGTGCATCAAATTCCGACCAATCCCACCACGCTCGCCACACCTCAATGGCAAGGTCGAGCGTTCGCAACTCACTGACTTGAACAAATGCTGGTCACGTCATGGCCTGACCGAAGGCGGGATCGAGGAGCAAATTGAACAGTGGCAGTTCGACTATAACTGGCGCCGCCCGCACGGATCACTCGGTGGCAAGACGCCCGTCGATCGCATCGCAGAACTGGGCGAACTGACACCTCTCGCGCAAGAGGTAGTTGGTGCCTACGATGAACTGAAAGAGCGCCTCCAACACCGCGAATGGCGAATCGACAAGGCCCTTGCTATACATCACCGGCGCGTGTTGGAACTCGTGGCTCCGATAGGCGATGCAAGTTCCAACACGCCACGAAAACGGCCCTCTAAAAAGTGAAACGATGTCCGTGAATCGAACACCTTATGGCGGTCATACGCTGGCCCAAGCGCTGCAACAGGCGTCAATCTTGAGCGAGGTCCAACCGCAGATCGCGGCTACAAGAGTTTAGCCATCGATGGTGTGAAAATCTATCACCCGGGTTTGCGTCGTGGCATCATCCGCGGCTTGCGGGCAATGATCCGGCGACGCAGTGCAATCGGGCCGGTCATTGGCCATATGAAAGCAAACGGTAAACTCGATCGCGCAACTGGTACAAAGGGGCGCTGGGAGATGCCATCCATGCAGTGCTGGGCGGCGCTGGCGCACAACGTGCGCATGATGCTCAGCAAGCTGCGGCTTTTGTACGCCCTAATCGCCGAAGACGCCGCAACGTGCCTCAGTCTCGCATCTCGCCACTCGAGAAGCTGCGATGTCCTGAAGTCGGCAAGTTTCATAGCCGCAAGCTGAGGAAAGTCGCGTGCGAACGCCTCGAAGCGCAGCTTTTCTGCAGGGGGATCGCTCTTATTCGGCAATACCTTTACGCGTATCTAGTCATCATGTCTGCGACCGTGTGTAGTTCTTGATTTTTGCGTTGGTCCCGGGGACCGGACTCGAACCGGCAAGCCGTGAAGCGGCGGATTTTCTTCACACTACGCCTTTCGGCGCCGCCGGCCTCGCGATGGCCGACGTTCGTGCGCTGGACTATGCCTTCGCCATCGCGCGGTGCCGCTCATATTACCGCGGTATCGCGCATTAGGCGCCCTCCGTCTAGTCTCTACACCTTCCTGCAAGGCCCCAGCGGGCCCCACGGGCTTGGCTCGGCGTTGCCTCGGCTCATGCGCCAGGGGGTTCGCCGAATTTGAAGGGTTCTACATCGACCGTTTCCAGCCGTGCACTCAAATTGTTAAGTCCGCTATGTTTACCAATTTCATCACCCCGGGAAAGGGCGGAGTGCATTCTACCATCCAGGCGCGCAAGAAAGAAGCCATAGTGGCACACGAAGCCACCGCCGTGGTCAGTTGAGTGGTGGAGACCATGACCGATATCAGCGCCAACTCGACCACGTAGCCGAAATTGAATATCACTATGTCTCATCCGTTAGTCAGTAACGATCCGCAATCGACGTCCAGCATATAGAAGGGCGGCTCGTTCGAGCTGAGTGTCAAGCGCCGCGTCCGGCTCGGGAAGGAGAGGCGGGGAAATAGCTCGACTACGTCTGCCATGAACTGGTAGACGCGCTCGTGCGCGCCAACTGAGCGCTAATTGCGTCAAACACGGCTCGCACGACACGCACGGACACATCATGGTCTTACCGAATCCCATGCCACTGGCGCAGCCCCCACTTCCAGGGTACTGTTTACACTTCGCATTGCCGGGCCCACGATGAACGTGATCCGGCGGTCCATGTCGAGTCGAATTTTCGGCATGGAATTGCAAAATTCCCCGGCCCGGCGTTCCGGCGATATAACCAGAATCGCACATGGAGGAGATCATGGCAGAGGATGCCCGTTATGCCGCTACCGCCTCGCAATCGAGCGAGTTCGGCTGGCTCACCCCATCGATCCAGAAATCGCACGAGCGCTCCGAAACCTATGGATTGCGCGAACTGGCGCGCCCGGACTACGACGTGCTGAGCAGCCCCGAACTTAACTTGAAGCGCGAACAGAACCGGATGCTGTGCGCACACGCGATGCCGGTGATGGAAACGTTGCATGAACAAATCGTCAACACGCAAAGCATGATTGTGCTGACGGACGCGCACGGGCTAATCCTGCACTCAATCGGCGACGACGACTTCCTGGCGCGCGCCGAAAAAGTCGCGCTGCGCCCTGGCGCAAATTGGGCCGAGGACCGACAGGGCACCAATGCGATCGGCACCGCGATCGCCGAGCGCTGTCCGATCGTCGTGCATGGCAAGCAGCACTACCTGGCAGCCAATCGGTTCCTGACCTGCTCCAGCGTGCCGATCCTCGACCCATACGGCGATCTGATCGGCGTGCTGGATGTGACCGGCGACTATCGCAGCTACCATCAGCACACGATGGCGCTAGCCAGGATGTCGGTGCAAATGATCGAAAACCAGTTGTTCACCAGCACCTTCCGCGAGACGCTGCAGGTCGCCTTCCATGCGCGCAAGGAGTTCCTCGGCACGCTGATGGAAGGCATCGCCGCGTTCACCAGCGATGGCCGCTTTCTGTCCGCGAACCGCAGCGCGCAGTTTCAGCTGAACCTGCCGCTCAGTGCGCTGCGTGCACACACATTGTCCTCGCTGTTCGGCGTGAGCAGCGCGCAACTGATGGACACGGTACGCCATTGCCATGGACAGCCGGTGTCAATGAATCTGCACAACGGCGCGGTGGTGTGCGCGCGCGTCGAGTTCAAACGCGCGCCAGTCACGCCGACCGCGTCGCCGCACGAGGCCGGCGCCGAGTTGCGCGCCACGGCGCGGAGCACGGTCCGCCTGGCCCCGCCGGCGCCGGCGTCGCAATCGCGGCTAAGCCATCTCGACACCGGCGATCCGCAAGTCGCGTCGGTGATCGCCAAGGTCCGCAAGGTACTCGGCAAGGACATCCCAGTCTTGATCAACGGCGAGACGGGGACCGGCAAGGAGTTACTCGCGCAAGCCATTCACAACGATTCGCCGCGCCGTGATGGGCCGTTTATTGCCGTGAACTGTGCGTCGATTCCGGAGACACTGATCGAGTCGGAATTGTTCGGCTACGAGGAAGGCGCGTTCACTGGCGCCCGGCGCAAGGGCTCGATCGGCAAGCTGCTGCAGGCCAACGGCGGCACGTTATTTCTCGACGAGATCGGCGACATGCCGTATCCATTGCAAGTCCGGTTATTGCGTGTCTTGCAAGAGCGCGTCGTCAACCCCCTCGGATCGAGCCGCTCGATCCTGGTCGATATCGCAATCGTTTGCGCCACCCATCGCGACTTGCGGGAAATGATCGCGCAAAACCGCTTCCGTGAAGACCTGTACTACCGGCTCAATGGACTGGTCGTCAAATTGCCGCCGCTGCGTGAGCGCACCGACCTCGCAACGGTCGTGCAACGCATGCTGCAACTGGAGTCGGGGCACGGCGCCGCCAGCGCACCGCCGCTGAGTGTGGACAGTGATGTGATGAAGCTGTTCGAGCAATGCACGTGGCCCGGCAACTTCCGGCAACTGGGCAATCTGCTGCGCACGGCAGCCGCGATGGTAGAAGATGACGGCGTGATCCGGCGCGAGCATCTGCCGGACGATTTCTTCGAAGACCTGCGTCCGGCACGAGGCGATGCGCGTGCCGTGGCTGTCGGCCCGGATGCCGTCTCTTTCGGCGGCCTCGCCCCATTGCCGCTGCACGCACGGCTGCAAGACGTCGAGGCCTGTGCGATCGCCGCCGCTATTGCGCGCCATGGCGGCAACGTGTCGGCCGCAGCCCGCTCGCTCGGGATATCGCGCAATACGATCTATCGCAAGATGCCCAGCGTGGCAGGTGCATCTGGTCCTTCGACCGATCATTAACGCCGCAGCGGAGCAGCTGCGCACCGCGCGCTGCTCCATTGACCTGTCCATGTTTGCCCTCACTGCGTCCGAATCATGCGATCAGTGTAGGTGGCGTGTTGCCTCATGGGATGATGTTACTGTCGTACATGAACGCCCCCGGCTTGCCAAGCTCTCAGTAGATGACGACGCGAGGTAAAGATTGCACCCGTACAATTGGGACCACTGATCACGTTCACCGAAATACGCAGTATGCTATGCCAGCAGCCTTAACTGTCGAGGGCGAAGTACGGTGTGCAGCCTCCGCTTTCTGCACGCTCGACCTCGAAGGCCGTAAGCAGCGCTGACCGAAGACAGTAGAGAGCAACGTTGTAAAAATCAAGGCGATCCAAGTAGCGCGTTTTGAGCGTGGGAATGTCCAGATGTTCGCATGCGATCGTCTCCAGCAACCTGTTGAGCTTAAGCACTACCATCGTCATTGCCTCACGCTGTGACTGATAACATCCAAGGTTCCCATTCCAACTTTTTCGCTATAGCGATAGATACTATTGGTACCTATCATACGAGGCACATCATGGATACAGCTAAAATGTTTTGGACCGGCCGCTCGCAGGCCATCCGCTTGCCCAAGAACTTTCGATTTGACGCTACGAGGTTCGAACCCGTCGCCACGGCGCACAGGTCATCCTAGAACCAGTACCGAACAGTTGGGACTGGCTCGCGCCGCTTATCGGTCCGCTCGATACCGAATTTGAGAGGGCTGCTACCGAACAGCCCATCGGGCAAACACGCGCAGCTTTAGATGTGTTCCAATGAAATACTTGCTTGGTGCGAATGCGATCATCGCAATTCTGAAAGGGAAACCAACCCTACTGACGCGACTACAAGCGCATACCCCCAAGGACTTTGGCTTACCACCAATCGTCGCTCATGAACTATTCTACGGTGCTTATAAAAGCCAGCATATCGATGCCAATCTCGCACGTATTGAAGCGTTGCAGTTAGAGACGCTGGCGTTTGATCGAGAGAATTGCGCAGCATGCCGGCGAAATTCGCGCACAGCTTGCAGCCGCAAGCCCCCCATTGGCCCCTACGATATGTTAATCGCCGGTCAGGCCCGCGCACGAAACCTCGTATTACACGTAACATGCGAGAGTTCATGCGTATACCGAGCCTTATGATAGAAGATTGAGAGAGCTGATGCATGGTGACCTGCCTGAAGTCGCCAGTGATGTGCGCAGCGCCGACGCTAAACGGATGCTCGAAGTAGAAACTCAGCACGGCCAGACCAAGACCTGGGCAAAGCTCTTGGCTTTTTATCCAGGAAAACTGCCCACACTGCGAGACGCCATTGTAAAAATCGGCGCGTGGACTTTCAGCATTCAGACGCGCGCGTAGCACGCATTTTCCGATCCGATTGTTTTCTTTACATCTAAAAACCGGGTGACGGCGACTTATCGTCGGACCGGTGATCCCCACGCAGACCGAGCACATCAAGGTATGCGTCGAGAGCACGCTGAACCGACGCAGCGACCAACCGCGTAATGCCACTGTAATCGCCTGTCACGCACGCCTCATCCAATGAGTCGTAGTAAGCAAGGCGATCCTCTTTACGGATAACGGCAGGTGGATAGCCAAACTTCATCAACTCGAAGTTTAGCAACAGTCGCCCCGTTCTGCCGTTACCGTCCACAAACGGGTGGATCTTTACAAACCGTGTATGCAGCTCGGCCGCACGCGTGACAGGATGCACCGTCTGCGCTTGCGCGTGCCAGTCAATGAGCGCGGCCATTTCGGCCGGCAGATGCAGGAAGTCCGGCGGCGTCGTGCTAGCGCCTGCGATTACCACGTTCTCATGGCGATACTGGCCGGCCTCTTTGTCATCGATCCCTTTCAGCACTAGGCCGTGAATGTTGCGAATCTGCCATTCGGACAGCGCCTCGTTCTTCGCGACGATCTCCTCGACGTAGAGAATAGCGTCGCGATGGTTCGTGGCCTCGAAGTGCTCACGCAGCGACTTGCCCCCCACCGTAATGCCTTCCAGTACCACTTTCGTCTCGCGCAATGTTAGCGTGTTGCCTTCGATTGCGTTCGAGTGGTACGTCCATTCCAACATCAGCTTTTCGCGCAGCGATGCGACCGTATGCGGCGGCAGTGGACGCGCCGCATCAAGCTCCGCCTTGGCGACGTTAACAGCTTCCAGCATAGGCTGTAGAGACGAATCCATCACTTTCTCTCATCACAATTTTTGACCTGCCACGCCTGCACGCGAAATCTTACAGTTTGTAGCGCCGACGGGCTTCATACCCATGACATGAATGCCGCAGGCTTCGCTCCTTCTGACGTCAAGGCTTGAGTGCGAGTCTAACGTTCGAGTCGCGAAGCGACGCCTCGGCCTGCTCGGCACTGACATTGCGTAACGAGCTGCTATTTTCCATTACCACTGAGCCGCCTGGCGATACGCGTTTTCGCGCCCGCTCTCATACAGCCGCTCGCCTGCCTTATGATGCTCGATCCAGGCACGCCAGCCGTTCTTGTTGATGACGGAAGCACCTTACATCGCAGACTAGCGCGCTTGCGGATTGTTCGCGTCGCCGACCTACCGCTGCGTGTTGCCCAGCGCGTACATCCGGTTCCAGAACTCGTTGCTCATCGCGTTTTCCTCACTCGATAATCGCCTGAAACCGAGCCAGCGCGTCCTCAACCACTTCAACCGGTGCGCGTTCGACCTTACGCGCGCCGCGCGCCTCCAAGTCGAGCATACGCGCCATGTTGACGAGCGCAACACCTTGCGTCTCAGCTCCAGAACCGCAAAGCGGTACGGCGAAGCCAGCAAAGCGAGCCAATTCGCCGCCCTGGGTGATCGGGGCAACGAGCGCCACGCCTAAGGCGTTGAACGCCGCCGGAGATAGAACGAGCGCCAGGCGAAAATCGCCTTGCTGCTCTCGCCCCACAGTCGGATTCAGGCTCACGCGCACGATATCGCCGCGCTCGAACTTGACCCGCCTCACCATGCTTCACGTCCCACCGATTTGACCTCGCCCCATGCCGCCATGTCGCCCGGAAAAACCGCCTTCGTGTCGCACTGGGCAACAAGATCGTCCAGCAAATACTTGCGGCGGGTCGGGGTCAGCATCACGCCATCCGGGCGCACGTCGGCGTTGAGCGAACTGCCGACCGACGCGTTGATCTGTTCAAGCAGCACACTCGGCAAACGAACTGCAGCGCTATTGCCCCATTTTTGAATCTTGAGTTCCATCACGACCTCCTAATGTTTATCCATTGTAGAAACACGCAACAAGATTGGCAAGCACTTTGCATCTTCAATGAAGATACCGGAAGCGCTGCGTCAAGACAGGGCCAGGCTAGTAGTAGTTCTCGGCTTTGGCCTCATTGGCAAACGAAGTCCAATTTGCCCGCACCGGACGCAGCAAGATCGTGCTTCCTTCCCGCCGGATTTCCAGTTCCGTGACGCCCTCAACTTGCATATCCTTGGGAATGCGGATCGTCTGATTCGCATTGTTTTTGAAATAGACACAGTACGCATGGTCTGCACAGCGACCTGATACGGCACGCTGTGATAGCATCGTGTTATTTTCTTCATTCTCCGTTCTCCGGTCGAGCCCCGCCATGCGCGTGTTCCTGTTCCCGATGCGTTTGCGACGTCGCCACACCGCGCGCGTGGCGGCAGACGCGCGCGCGATCCGGACGGACCGACCCGGTACCGACCTGCTCCGATACATTGCTGCGGCACCGCTTTCATCGGCCCGGCACTCGCACTGAGCGGCCCCTGTTTCAGCCGCTGTCTGGGCGGGTACCGGGCGCCCCCAACTATTTAACTTTTCGTTGTGTTGGAGAAACGAGATGAAGACCTGCTATTTGACAGAAACCGACGTCGACCGACTCGAGCGCCATGCGGCACAAGCGAGCTCACAATCCGGCTACCAGGCGATGCTCGATGCCCTGCTCGAGCGCGCGGCCGTGGTCGAGGCCACCGACATCGACCCGAGCGTCGTCACGATGAATTCGACTGTGACGCTGTCGAATCCGTCGTCCGGCGAACACATGACGTGGACCGTCGTTTACCCACCAGACGCCGACTTCTCGCAAGGACGGTTGAACGTGTTCTCGCCGGTCGGCCTCGCGCTGCTCGGCGCGAGGCCGGGCGACGAATTGCGCGTAACGCCCCCTAGCGGGGCACCGCAAATGCTAAAGGTCGAGCAGATCGTGTTCCAGCCCGAGGCGGCTGGCGACTATCGGCTTTGACCACATGGCCGCACCGGTCTGGCGGCGTGGCCGTGCCACCGAGTGTGGCCATGCCGCCGGATGTGACCATGCCGTCAGATGTGGCCGTGCCGTCAGGTGTGACCGTGCCGTCGTCAGGCGCGCCGTGCGGTCAGCCGCCGAGATACGCGTTTTTGACGCGTTCGTTGACCAGCAGATTCGCGCCGGTATCGGCCAGTATCACGCGGCCGGTTTCCAATACGTAGCCGCGATCGGCCACCTGCAGTGCCTTGTTCGCGTTCTGCTCGACCAGAAACACCGTCACGCCCTCGTCGCGAATCGCGCGAATAATATTGAAGATCTGTGCGATCACCAGTGGCGCGAGCCCGAGCGTGGGCTCATCCAGTAACAGCAAGCGGGGCCGGCTCATTAGCGCGCGCCCGATAGCCAGCATTTGCTGCTCGCCACCCGACATCGTGCCCGCGCGCTGGTGCATGCGGCGCTCCAGTTGTGGAAAGAGCTTGTACACGTGCGCAAGCCCTGCGTCGATCTCATGCCGACTCGCGAAGAAGCCTCCCATCTTCAGATTTTCGAGGACGGTCAGGCTCGGAAACACGCGCCTTCCTTCTGGCGAAATCGCCAGTCCCATACGCATAATCTCGTGCGTGGGCAGTGCCGTGATATCCTGCCCATCGAACAGCACCCGTCCACTTGATGCCCGTGGCGTGCCGCATACGGTCATCATCAACGTTGTCTTACCCGCCCCGTTGCTACCGATCAGCGTGACGATCTCGCCGCGCCGGACCTCCAGCGACACCCCCGAGAGCGCCTCGATTGCACCGTAGTGCGTGTGCACCTGCTCCAGCCTGAGCATCACTCCTCTCCCAGATAGGCCTTGATCACGCGCTCGTCATTGCGCACTTCGTCCGGGCGGCCGGTCACGATCGGCCGGCCGTGCTCCATCACCAAAATGCGGTCCGACACGTTCATCACCAGCCCCATGTCGTGCTCAATGAGTAGGACCGCCACGCCGAATTCCCGGCGCAGCCCGTCTATCAGCTGTTGCAATTCGATCTTCTCTTGCGGGTTGAGCCCCGCAGCCGGCTCGTCGAGCATCAGCAAGCGCGGCCCGGTGATCATGCAGCGCGCAATCTCCAAGCGCCGCTGGTGACCGTACGACAGTGTGCCCGCAGCCCGGTTAGCCACCGCACTCAATCCCATGCGCTCGAGCCAGCGCGCCGCACGCGCTAGTGCATCGCGCTGCGCGCGCCGATATGCCGGCGTGGCCAGCAACCCGCGCAACAGTCCGCTTTGTGTCAACCGGTGCTGCGCGACTAGCAAGTTCTCGACCACCGTCAACGACTGGAACAGTCGGATGTTTTGGAACGTGCGCACCAGCCCACGTTGCGCAATGAGGTGACTGCTGAGCCCCGCGATCGATTCGCCATCCAGCGCGATCCGCCCGCTCGAGGGCCGATAGAATCCGCCCACACAATTGAACACCGTCGTCTTACCCGCGCCGTTCGGCCCGATGATCGCGAACACTTCCTCGCGCCGCACGTCGAACGCGACGCCATCGACCGCGAGCAGCCCGCCAAAGCGCATTTGCAGGCCCGATACTTCCAATAGCGCGGCGCTCATCGCGGCAACTCCACGTGTACGCGGCTAGCCGGCAACAATCCTTGAGGGCGCCACATCATCATCAGCACCATCACCAGGCCGAACAGCAGCATCCGGTATTCCGCCAGCCCACGGGCGAGCTCCGGAAGCACCGTCAGCACAATCGCGGCAAGGATCACGCCAAGTTGCGAGCCCATCCCGCCCAGCACCACGATCGCCAGGATCAGGGCGGACTCGATGAACGTGAACGACTCCGGATTAACCAGCCCTTGGCGCGCCGCGAAGAACGCACCGGCGAGCCCGGCGAACGACGCCCCGAGCGTAAAAGCCGACAGCTTGATGCGCGTGGGATTCAGCCCGAGCGAGCGGCATGCAATCTCGTCCTCACGCAGGGCTTCCCATGCCCGCCCCATCGGCATGCGGATCAGGCGGCTTGTCACGAACAGCGTGAGGCCCGCCAGCAGCAGCGCCAGTAGGTACAGAAAGATCACCATGTGCTCGCCGCGGTACGCCAGGCCCAGCACTTCATGAAAAGTGCGCGTGCCTTCCACGCTGGCGCTGCGCGCCATCTCTAAGCCGAACACGGTCGGCTTCGGCATACCGGAGATACCATCCGGACCACCGGTCAGGCTGGTCAAGTTATTGGCCAGCAACCGGATGATCTCGCCAAAGCCCAGCGTGACAATCGCTAGATAGTCACCGCGCAAGCGCAGCACTGGGAAGCCGAGCAGGAAGCCCATGATCGCCGATGCACCGACCGACAGCGGTAGACATTGCCAGAACGACAACCCGAAGTAGTGATTCAGCATCGCATACGTGTAGCCACCCACCGCGTAGAAGCCCACATAGCCCAGGTCGAGCAATCCCGCGAAGCCCACCACAATGTTCAGCCCGAGTCCCAGGATCACGTAGATGAGCGCCAGCGTAGCGATGTCTACCGCACCGCGCGAGCCGAAAAACGGCCAGACCAACCCCACGCCGAACAGCGCCCAGACCAGCCGCCGCTGGTGCCGTGCACTGAGCGGCGGCAACGTCGGCAGCCGCACGCCGTGCGTGGCGCGCGCGAGCAGCGGCTTGCACAGCTGGAACACGAATACCGCGCCCACCGCGAGCCACACCGGCCGCCAGTGAGGCTCAAGCACCACTTGATAGCCTTCAAGGCGCAGCCGCAGGCCCAGCACCGGCACCGTCAGCAATGCTGTGAGCAGCGCCGCAAGCGCGGCATGCTTGACCGTCTGCATGCCGACCGTCGTTTGATATGCGCCCATGGTCGTCCTCATACCTTTTCCACGTCGAGCCTACCCAACAAGCCAGTCGGCCGGAACAGCAGAATTAGCACTAACAGCCCGAAGGCCACCACATCCTTGTATTCGGCTGGCATGTAGCCCGATGCGAACGTCTCGGCCAGTCCCAGCAGCACGCCGCCAAGCATCGCGCCCGGAATGCTGCCAATGCCGCCGAGCACCGCCGCAGTAAACGCCTTAATGCCGGCCACGAACCCGATGTACGGATTCAGCTTGCCGATCGACAAGCCAATCAGCACGCCGCCCACCGCCGCGAGCATCGCCCCCAGCACGAACGTAAATGAAATGACCCGGTTCGTGTCGATGCCAAGCAAGTTCGCCATTTGCATGTCCTGCGCGCACGCGCGGCAGGCACGGCCCATTCTCGAGTGCCCAATGAATAACGTGAGTGCGATCATCAGCACGAGCGTCACGCCGACGATGACCAGGCGCGAGTACGGCAGTGTCACGTCGAAGCCGTCGCCGAACTGGAATTCGAGCGCGCCGGAGATGAGCACCGGCACCGACAGGTCGCGCGATCCCTGACCGACCTGCACGTAGTTCTGCAAAAAGATCGACATGCCGATCGCCGAGATCAACGGCACCAGCCGCGGTCCGCCGCGCAACGGGCGGTATGCGACGCGCTCGATTGCGTAGCCGTACGCGCCGGTCACCACCACCGACACCACTAGCGCCACGCCGAGTACGAGCAGCAGCGGATAACCTGCTTGCACGCCGATCGCCGTGAGCGCGACCAGCCCCACGTACGCGCCGATCATATAAATCTCGCCGTGCGCAAAGTTGATCATGCCGATGATGCCGTACACCATCGAATAGCCAATCGCGATCAGTGCATAGATTGCGCCCAGCGTCAAGCCGTTGACCAACTGCTGGGCGAATTGAGGAAAAAAGTCGTTCATGCGGGAGTCCCCGTGGGTGCCGGCACGGCATTGCCCCACATCGCGCCACGCATCAGACGCAGTGCGGCAGTGACACGTGCTAACGCGCAAGTATGCCGCTCGCAGAGCCGGCATGCAGCCGGTGTGGGCCCCGAGGCGGCGTAGGCGGATCAGTTCGCGACAGTCTTGCTCGCATCCTTGTGCCAGGTGTAGACCACGAACTTGAACGACTTCAAGTCGCCCTGCGCGTCATAGGCCACCTTGCCGATTGGCGTGCTGAACGTATGCTGGTGCAAGTACGCGGCCACCTTCGCCGGATCCGTCGACTTGCTTCCCGTGATCGCTTGGGCAATCACCTGCACCGCCGCGTAGGCGGGCATCTGAAACGGCCCGTTCGCGTCACGCTTCTTGTCCGCAAACGCCTTGACCAGTGCCGCGTTGGCCGGATCCGCCGTGAAGTCTGCCGGCAACGTCACCAGCATCCCTTCCGAGGCCGGCCCCGCAATCGCCGTCACGTCCTTGTTCCCCACCCCTTCCGGTCCCATGAACGTAGCCTTCACCCCCTGCTCGCGCGCCTGCCTCAACAACAGCCCCATCTCCGGGTGGTACCCGCCAAAGTACACGAAGTCCACCCCCTGCGACTTGAGTTTCGTGACGATCGCCGAGTAATCCGAATCACCCGCGTTCAGCCCCTCGAAAATCATCACTGGAATCTTGGCCACCTCCAGGCCCTTCTTCACCGACGTCGCGATCCCTTGCCCGTACGACTGCTTGTCGTGCAGCACCGCCACCTTCTTCGGCTTTACATGCCCGATGATGTACTGCGCCGCCACCGGCCCCTGCTGGTCGTCCCGCCCGATCGTGCGAAAAATGAAGTGCCGTTTCTTGCCCTCGGTCAGCTGCGGCGCCGTCGCCGACGGCGTCACCATCACGGTCCCCTCGTTCTCATAGATATCCGAGGCTGGAATCGTCGAACCCGAGCACACGTGCCCGATCACGTACTTAATGTGCTGGCTCACCACCTTGTTGGCCACCGCCACCGCCTGCTTCGGTTCACACGCGTCGTCCAGCAACACCGCCTCCAGCTTGTTGCCCCCGGCTCCTCCCGCCGCGTTGATCTGCTCAATCGCCGTCAGCGCGCCGGCCTTGACCATGTCGCCGTACTGCGCCACCGAACCGCTCATCGGTCCCGCAATGGCAATCTGCACCGTCTCCGCGTGCGCCGCCGCGCTTAGAGCAAAACAGGTAACCGCAAAGCAGATAGAGGAAAGACGTGACAGCATGTTCAGGGCGCTCCTCGATTGTAGGTATCAGTCATTCGGCAAACGAAATGACTTGCGCAATCGAACAATACCCGCAGCGGGACGCGATTGGCGTCCGTCGATGGGACTCGGGCCTGCGATGAAGACAGCTTGCGCGGGACCCGACGTGCGACCGCCTCCAAGTTGGAGGCCTAGGTTCGGAAAGACAACGTGCGTCTTGTATTGCGCAAGCGATTCGCCTGCCCCGCTCACCACGCTCGCGCACCGGAGGTTGTTCCAGCTGCGGCCGGCAAAGCTGGGGCAATTATAGGAGCGTTTTTCGGTTGTCAGGTAGAAAACCTTCGGAGAAAAGTTAGAATACTTGCCCCACGGACTTTCCCTCCCAGGGTGCGCGACGCGTGGCGCGATGCTCGCCTCGCGCCCGTGTTCGGAACACATGCTGGCACGATCGAATCGATCGATGAAACAGGGCGAACGTTGAGGAGCACGGTCAAATGGATCAACCTGTCCGGCCTGGGTCAGCAGCTGTTTTGACATCGAGCGCAGGTAGACATGCCTGCGCACGGCGCGGCGTCACGCGGCGTTCACCGCGTCCTTGAACGCCTTGCCGGGGATGAACTTGACGGTCTTGGCTGCGTCGATCTGCATTTGCGCCCCCGTTGCCGGATTGCGGCCGATACGCGCTGCCCGGGCGCCCGTGCCGAATCCGATCAATTGCACGGCTTCGCCGTTGACAACCGTCGTGGTCACGGTACCGATGATCGCACCTTGTCCATCCGACCTGGCACGACTGCGTGTAGAATCGAGCGCCGCACGTGCGACAGTGGCACCTCGGTTGGCCAGGAGGTCGGCGGTGCTCCCGCGGTGGTATCGCCGTTAATGAGCGACCGGTGCAAGGCACACGCGGCATCTACTGAGTCCACTCCCGCCATAGCGTCAGTCTGTTGCGTTCCGGATGCCGACACGCGCTCGGAGTCTCCTTCCATAACGCGCGCTAACGTAGCGCGGTCGCCGCCGATCAATAGATTTCCAAATGCAGGCGTCCTTCACGTCTGAGGTCGGCCCACACCCGCTGCCAATCCAATCCATGGCACTGTGCAATGTCCCTGAGCGCGAGCAGCACCCCTTCTTCCATTCCCTTCAGGCCGCACACATAGACATGGGTATTGCGGTCCGCCAGCCATGGCCCCACGTCGGCCGCTCTTTCGCGCAGGGCATCCTGCACGTACCGCTTCGGCCGTCCCGGCACGCGCGAGAATGCAAGGTCGGCATCGATGAAACCCTTGGGCAAATTCGTCAGTGGCCCGAAATAGGGCAACTCCTGCGGCGTGCGCGCGCCAAAGAACAGCATCAGCTGGCCGGCCGCACCGTCGCATTGATGTCGGCGGCGATATTCGGTCATCGCACGCATCGGCGCGGCGCCCGTGCCGGTGCAGATCATCAATAGGTGTGAACCGGGGTGGTTCGGCATCAGGAACGTACTGCCGAATGGACCGATCACCGCCACCCGGTCACCTTTGCGCAGATCGCACAAGTAATTCGAACACACGCCGCGGGTAGGGTTGCCATCGTGATCGCGCATCACGCGCTTGACCGTGAGCGATACATTGTTGCAGCCGCGTCGCTCTCCGTCGCGCGGATTGGCCAGCGAATATTGGCGCGCGTGGTACGGCCTGCCATTGGGCGCAGCGCCCGGCGGCACGACACCGATTGATTGGCCTTCGAGTATGGGGAAGAACGTCGTGCCAAAGTCCAGCACGATGTGATGGATGTCGCTGTCGGCAGTCTCGTCCGTCAAGCGATAGTTGCCCGCCACAACTGCCGTAGCGGGCGCCTCCTGTTTATATAAATTCACATGCGCTCTGGCCGCCGACCACGGCGGCACGCTGGCACCCCGCAGCACGTCGCTGCCGCTATCCGACAAATGTTCCAACCGGTGCGAAACGCTCGCGACGCTCACGCCGGCGCCCTGCTGGGCGATCGGCTGCTGAGACGGGAGTTCGTCCCAGGCAAACTGGGCGTCGATACTGTACGCATCGGCCTCGGACACCTGGCGCCAATTGTCGATCGCGCCGGTCGGACACGGCGGCACACACGCCATGCAGCCATTGCAGACCTGCGCCTTCACGACATAGTTGTTCGCATCGTGCGTGATCGCATCATTCGGGCACGTCTCCTCGCACGTATTGCAACGGATGCAAATCTGCGGATCGATCAAGTGTTGATTCAACATAGCCATCGGCGCCGGCGCATTTCAGCGGTCAATTAAACCTGACATATTCGAAGTCGATGGGCTGCCGGTTGATGCCCATCACCGGCGGCGCGATCCAGTTTGCGAACCGGCCCGGCTCGACCACGCGGCCCATCAGCGAGGCCACGAACGCGCGATCCTCCGGCGTCGGCAGCCAACTCGCCTCGTTGGCCGTCCATTCGGCTTCGTCGATCACCCGACCGTCCGGCGACACGCGCATGCCGGCAAACGCGCCGATTTTGCGGTTGAATGCCTTGTGCGGCACGCTCAGTCTCGACTCGATGCCCGCCTTCTCCAACACCTTGTTCCAACGGTTAACGCCGGCCATCGAGTCTTTGATATAGTCGTCACGCAGCACTTCGTTTATCGCGTTG
The DNA here is from genome assembly GCF_037477895.1 of Mycetohabitans endofungorum. Taxonomy (NCBI): domain Bacteria; kingdom Pseudomonadati; phylum Pseudomonadota; class Betaproteobacteria; order Burkholderiales; family Burkholderiaceae; genus Mycetohabitans; species Mycetohabitans endofungorum. The sequence goes on along the minus strand of NZ_CP132745.1, from coordinate 150,642 downwards.
AGCATCGGCACCTCGCGCTCGACCAGTTGAGCGTCGTGCACGTCGAGTAGCCGGTAGTGCTGTGTATCGAGCCGATGATCGTCATCCCGCTTGCTTTCCTCAAAACGCCCCTTCAAACCTAATGAGTAGAACGCCGCGGCATTGGATGATTGGTCTGCGCCGAATAGGTCGATGGTCACCGAGTAATGGAAGTTCAGATAGCGCTGGATTGTCGGCAAGTCGATCACGCCCGCCGCCCGCAGTGCACTCACATCGTCTGTACGCAGCGTGTTCATGACCTGAGCGGTACGCTGGATCACCCGCGACACGCCAGACTCGCCGACGAACATATGGTGCGCCTCCTCCGTCAGCATGAAGCGGGTCGTGCGGGCCAGCGGATCGAAGCCCGATTCGGCCAACGCCGACAGTTGAAACTTGCCGTCGCGATCGGTGAAGTACGTGAACATGAAAAACGCCAGCCAGTCCGGCGTGCGTTCGTTGAACGCGCTAAGGATGCGAGGATTATTTTCGTCGCCGGAGCGGCGCTCCAGCAGCGCCCCCGCTTCCTCGCGGCCGTCGCGACCGAAATAGCGGTGTAGCAGGTACACCATCGCCCACAGGTGCCGGCCTTCCTCGACGTTGACCTGAAACAGGTTACGCAAATCGTACAGCGATGGCGCGGTTAGCCCGAGGTGCCGCTGCTGCTCGACCGACGCGGGCTCGGTATCGCCCTGCGTGACGATAATGCGCCGCAGGTGCGCGCGATGCTCGCCGGGCACGTCCTGCCACGCCGCCTCGCCGCGGTGCTCGCCGAAGTGGATCTTACGGTCGGGCTCGCCAGGCGCCAAAAAGATGCCCCACCGGTAATCTGGCATTCTGACATAGTCGAAATGGGCCCAACCGCCGGGCTCGACGCTCACCGCGGTGCGTAGGTAGACGTTGTCGAGTTGACTACCGTATGGCCCCATGTCATTCCACCACGACAAGAAATTCGGTTGCCACTGCTCGAGCGCACGCTGCAACACGCGGTCATCGGCCAGGTTGACGTTGTTGGGGATCTTGTCGCTGTAGTTGATCGAAGACATGATCGATTCCTTGATCACAAAACGTTGCATGCATGCGCCAGCAACTCGCCTCAAACGCGGGCGACGTCGAACTGAGGCTTGGCGCCCTTACCATAGGCCTTCAACGCACCTTTGTCGCCGGCCGCGTTCGGGCGATTGAAAATCCAGTTCTGCCATGCACTAAGGCGTCCGAAGATCCGCGACTCCATCGTTTCGGGCCCGTTAAAGCGCAGGTTGGCCTCCAGGCCGGTCAACGCATCCGGCGACATCGCGGCGCGTTCCTCGAGTGCGATGCGGATCTCATCGGGCCAGTCCAGGTCGTCAGGCGCGGCGGTGACTAGACCCAGTCGTTCTGCCTCCAGCGGATCGACCGGCATACCGATCTTGTCGCGCAGCGCCTCGAACAACGCGTCGTCGCCGTAGAAGCGCCGCGCCAGCCGCGGCTGCCGCGTGACCATGGGGTACAGGCCGAAATTGGCCTCAGACAGCACGATCGCCGGCTGCTGCGACGGGTTGTCCGGCAGCGCCTGCATGTAGGAGCGGTCCGCCGCGAACGCGAGTTCGGCGAGTATGCCGACAAAGCATGACCCGGATTCAATTAGCGCGAACAACGATCGCGATGACACGTCGATGCGCGCCAGCGCGCGACGCAGCAAGCCAATCGTCTCGCGCACGAACCAGTGATCGCGATGGCTCACGAGTGCGGCATCGACGTCGAGCACAGCCCGCGCATCGCCCGATGTCCTTAGAATCCACGTGCCAATCTCGCCTTCGTTCGTGCGCAGCGACAGAATCGCATCATCCAATTCGCGGCCGAACCGCAGCGGCCACCAGTTGGCCCCGGCCGCAACGATTGCATCAATGTCCGCGGGCTGCGGCCCACACGGCGCCTTCGCGGTCAACGTCGCGATGCGCGCGGCCCGGTCCAGCGTGACCGCGAGCGTCTGGTACGCGATGCCGTTGTCGCGGGTGCTGCGCTCGATCGGGGTCAACGCGACGCCCCGCGCGTCGCAGGGACGATCGCTTTGTGCCGCCAGTTCAAGCGCGCGCGCCTGGACTGCCTGTGCAAACTGGCTAGGCTTGACCACCTCGTCGACCAACCGCCATTGTTTCGCGCGCTCGCCTCGAATGCCCTCCACCACAGTGCAGAACAAATCAGCCCGGTCGTGTCTGACCTTGCGCTTGTCGGTCAGCCGCGTGAGGCCACCGGTGCCAGGCAGCACGCCAAGCAGCGGTACCTCCGGCAACGCGACAGACGATGACCGGTCATCAACAAGCCAGATCTCATCGCAAGCCATCGCTAGCTCGTAGCCACCACCGGCGCACGCACCATTCACGGCGGCCAAAAACTTCAGCCCCGAATGGCGCGATGCATCCTCAATGCCGTTGCGGGTTTCATTGGTGAACTTGCAGAAGTTGACCTTCCACGCATGCGATGACATGCCGAGCATGAAAATGTTCGCGCCGGAGCTAAACACCCGCTCTTTGCTGCTCGTGAGCACGACGGCGCGTACCTCGGGGTGCTCGAAGCGGATACGCTGCAATGCATCGTGCAGCTCGATGTCCACGCCCAGGTCGTAGGAATTGAGCTTGAGCTTATAGCCGCTGCGAATGCCACCCTCCTCATCCACATCGAGCGCCAGCGTCGCCACTGGACCGTCGAAGCACAGCTTCCAGTGCTTGTAGCGCGACGGATCGGTACGAAAGTCGACGGGAACAGCAACGGGTTCCAGCGAGGCCATAGGCGTCTCCGAACAAGGCAGCACACAATTGTTTTTTTGAATTATATTGCACAACAACATCAATTCAAAGACGAAAAATGAATTCTATTTCATATTTCCATTTATTATTCAGCTGCTTACGATTCATAATCCGCCGATAGCCGTACGGCCAGCCGATCGCGCAACTGCAAATAAGCATCGGCCAACGTCTTGTCGTTGGTATCGAAGCTCAGGTCGGCCCGGCCGTACAGCTCACCGCGCCCCGCCAGAATCCGCTTTAAATCTTCCATGGCTTCGCTGCTGCCCGACATTGGGCGCAGATCACCTTGGGCGATGACGCGACGCATATGCTCATCCGGACTAGCCTGCAGCCATACCGTGAAGCAATGCGCGAGCAGCACGTTGAACGTGGCCGGCTCTGACACAAGGCCGCCCGTTGTCGCGATCACCACGCGCGGATGTTCGGCGATCACCGCCTCCAGTGCGCGATGCTCGTAGCGCCGATACGCGTTAGCGCCATATAGCGAGTGAATGTCGGACGGGGAGCCCCCGGCTAACTGTTCGATCACCCGGCTTAGCTCGATAAACGGCACCTTGCGCTCTTGCGCCAGCATCCGGCCAAGCGTGGACTTGCCGGCGCCTCGCAAGCCGATCAGCGCGAGCCTATGGTTCCGGTCGGGGTCGCGCCGCACCTGCTCGAACAAGTCAGCGAGCGCCACGCGTGCGCGCTGCAATGACGCCGGATCACGCCCGTGCAGCAACTGGCGAATCAACAGCCATTCGGCCGACGATGTGGTCTCGTCGCCAATCACTTCCGCGAGCGGACAGTTCAAAGCCAGCGCGATCTGGCGCAGCACCAGCACCGAAGCGTTACCGACGCCGGACTCTAAATTCGCTAGATGCCGCTCTGACAAGCCGGTTTCAGCCGCCAGACTCTTGCGCGTCATCCCGCGGCGCGCCCGCAGCAACCGCACCCGCTCGCCCATGGCAGTTAGAAACGGATCGCGCGAATCACGTCCGGCGCCCGAACCGTCGTTGGCCGGCAACTCGGGACCGCGCTCAACGGACGCATCGGCAAGCCGCGATGTATCACTGTGCTTCATCTTCAGCCACGTTTGTCACTCTGTCACTTTATATGCACTATATTGCTTGACAATGGCATGCTCAACGACTAATTTCATCGCCATCGCACTGAATGATAACCGTGGCCAGCCACCGGCATCGCATCACGGCGGCATACCAATGCCGCTGACCGACGCCCGCAACGCTATCCCGGAGACCCGCATGTCGCCACAAGACTTTCACCGCATGATCGCGCGTGTAACGGAACCGTTGGCCGGACGTGAACTTGACGGCGCGCTGGCTGACTGGCTCAATGCCCGCTGGTCGCCGCAGAGCGCCGAATACCGCGAGCTGGCGCAAGCCTGTCAGGCCGGCGTCGCACAGGGTTGGATGTGCAACCGCGAACACGCAGGCATCCGTTATGGCCGAATTTTCGAACCCGACGCCAGCACTAGCGGCTTTTCCGTCGATGTCGTCGACATGGCCGATGTGGCCGGCCCACATCACATCCATCCGCACGGCGAGATCGACCTGATCATGCCGATTACGCCGAACGCAACATTTGACGGCCACGCTGCCGGTTGGTGCGTCTACGGTCCCGGCAGCGAGCATCGGCCAACGGTCTCGAACGGCCGCGCGCTGGTGATGTATCTGCTGCCCCACGGCGCAATCGAATTCTCCCCCGCCTGATTGGCACACCAGGCTGCACGGCATGCTCGGCGGCCCACCGCTCGCGCGCCTGCGCGTTGGCGTGTCATGGCCCTCTTTCGCGTCATTGTCGGAGGAAAAATGCAAGCCTTAAGAGAGTCCCACGCTGGCGCGACGATCTCGGCCAGCTCGCCGCCGGCCCAGTTCAACTTCGCCACGCATCTATTCGATCTGAATCGCCAGCGCGCGCAGCGATTGGCCTACATCGACGACGCCGGTACACTAACTTATGGGGCGCTACAGGAGCATGCACGCCGCTTCGCGAGCGTCATGCGCGCGCGGGGAGTGCGGCCGGAAGAGCGGATCCTGCTGGTGATGCTGGACACCGTCGAGTTGCCGGTCGCGTTCCTCGGCGCGCTTTATGCTGGGGTAGTACCGGTCATTGCCAACACGCTGCTCGGCCCAGGCGAATACGCGTACATGATCGAGCACAGCCGCGCCCGCGTCGTCATGGCTTCCGCGTCGCTGCTGCCCGTTGTCCTGCCGGCACTGGATCAGGCACAGGCCGATTCGTGTGAGCTGATTGTCAGTGGCGTCGACCACAGTGCGATGCCAGCATCCCGCGATGATGCTGCGCCCGTGTTGCAACACTTGCTGGACACCGCGATGCCCATGGCCGAGTCGATCCGCAGTAGCCGCGACGACATCGCGTTCTGGCTCTATTCGTCCGGTTCGACCGGCAAGCCGAAGGGTACCGTGCATACCCACGCCAACCTGTACTGGACCGCGGAACTGTATGGCAAGTCGGTGCTAGCCATCAACGAGCATGACATCGTATTCTCGGCGGCCAAGCTGTTTTTTGCCTACGGATTGGGTAACGCGCTGACATTTCCACTCTCGGTCGGCGCGACCACCGTGTTGATGGCTGAACGCCCCAACGCAAACGCGGTGTTCGCACGACTCGTGCGGCATCGCGTCACGATTTTCTATGGCGTGCCCACGCTGTACGCGAACATGCTTGCCTGCCCGCGCTTACCCGCGCGCGAGCAGGTGGCGCTGCGCATCTGCACGTCCGCCGGCGAAACGCTGCCCAAGGCGATTGGCGAGCGATTCAGCGCGCACTTCGGCTGCGAGATCCTGGATGGCATCGGCTCAACGGAAATGCTGCATATTTTCCTGTCGAATCGGCCGGGCGACGTCGAATATGGCACCACCGGCACGCCGGTGCCCGGCTACGAGGTCGAACTACGCGACGAAACTGGCGCGCCCGTCGCGGACGGCGAGATCGGCGACCTGTTTATCAAGGGCCCCAGCGCGGCGCTGATGTACTGGTGTAACCGCGAGAAATCCCGTACAACGTTCCTCGGCGATTGGTTACGCAGCGGCGACAAATTCCGCCGTCAGTCCAACGGCCGCTATGTGTACGCGGGCCGTAGCGACGACATGCTCAAGGTCAGCGGCCAGTACGTCTCGCCCGTCGAAATCGAGATGTCGCTGGTGTATCACGACGCGGTGCTGGAGGCCGCCGTCGTCGGCGTCGAGCACGACGGTTTGTTGAAGACGCGCGCGTTCATCGTGCTCAAGGCTCACGTGAGTGCCTCGGATGCGTTGGCCAACAAGATCCGGGCATTCGTCAAGCAACGGCTCGCACCGCACAAGTCTCCGCGCGAAATCGTGTTCGTCGACGAGTTGCCGAAGACCGCAACAGGTAAAATCCAACGCTTCAAGCTGCGAGCACGAACCTGAGGTCTCCATGCATCATTGCGCAAGTTCCGCAAAAGCGCACACCGCCGAAGCCAGCACACCAGGCCAAGTCACCGCCGATGGTGGACTAACGACGCTGCCCGCCGGCGCGACGCACGGCGCGCTGCAGATCGAGTATCGTTGGCTGAACCGCACGCGCTACGACGCACCGATCGCGGTATTCTTGCATGAGGGACTGGGCAGCGTGGCGATGTGGAAGGACTGGCCACAAACGCTGTGCGACGCGCTCGGTTGGCGCGCACTGGTCTATTCGCGGCCCGGCTACGGACGTTCCACGCCGCGCGAGCCGGGCGTTAAGTGGCCCGTGCAGTTCATGCACGAGCAGGCTTACGACGTGCTGCCGTCACTGCTCGATGCGCTAGGCATCGACGCGGACGCGCGAGCGCGGATGTGGCTTATTGGGCACAGCGACGGTGGCTCAATCGCGTTGCTGTACGCCAGCGCGTTTCCTAACGCGCTGGCCGGTGTGGTCGTCATCGCGCCGCACGTGATGGTTGAGCAGGTATCGGTGGACAGCATCGCGCAAATGAAGATTGACTACGAGTGCAAGAGCCTGCGCGACAAGCTTGCGCGCTACCACGACGATGTCAATTCCGCATTCTACGGCTGGAACGACATCTGGCTGGATCCGGCGTTCCGTAACTGGAACATCACCGGCGTGCTACCGCGCATCCAATGCCACCTGCTGGCGATCCAAGGCTACGCCGACAAGTACGGCACGATGGCGCAAATCGATATGATCCAGCACAATGTCCGTCACGCGCGGCTGGCCAAGCTGCCCTCCTGCGGCCATTCGCCGCATCGAGACGCGCCGGCCAAACTCAATCGGGTGATCGCGGATTTTGTTTGCGCCGCCACAAGCTTGAGCGGACCACCACGGCCGCCTTGCTGCGCCACGCTCACAGCTCGAGCGGCAACGCACTCGTGCACTTGATCTCGTCCAAACATACACTTGAGCGCACTTTGCTCACGCCCGGGATCTGCAGCGTATCGAGTAGAAACGCCGACAACGCCTTTAAGTCCCGCGCCACGACCTTCAATACGTAGTCGATGTCCCCTGTTACCGAGAAGCACTCTTGTATCTGCGCCAGTTCGGCAACCAGTTCGCGAAACCGCGCCATGTTGTGGATATGTCCGCGCTCCATCGTCACATGGATAAACGCGACAACGCCAATGCCCAGTTGCGGTGCATTGAGGCGGGCCTCGTACCGTTTGATCAAGCCGAGTTCCTCCAGGCGCCGATGGCGGCGCAGCGTCTGCGCCGGCGACAGCCGTATCGCCTCAGCCAGTTCCAAGTTTGAAGCACGCGCCTGTTCCTGTAGTACGGTTAATAACCGGCGGTCTGTACGATCGAGCTTGAGTACCTGCACTTGGCTTTCCCGTTCGCTGCAAAACACAAAACTTTATAGCATAAGCAAGGGTTTGCCCCGGCGGAGTGCACAATACTATTTCCCGGCACACTCGATAAACTCAGCCTGTACTCAAGGGCCGTGCGGCCGGCCGGCAACCCCCATCGACGCGGCACCGCGTCTCATTCCACAAGAATAGAGGGAAACATGGCAGTAGCAGACAATACAGATACCGCGCTCAAGCGTGGATTGAAAAACAGGCATATCCAGTTAATTGCGCTAGGCGGCGCCATCGGCACCGGTTTGTTCCTGGGCATCGCGCAGACGATCCAAATGGCGGGACCGTCAGTATTGCTAGGCTACACATTGGCCGGCGGCATCGCTTTTTTGATCATGCGGCAGCTCGGCGAGATGGTGGTCGACGAGCCGGTCGCCGGCTCGTTCAGTTACTTCGCCGACCAGTACTGTGGCCGCTTCGCAGGCTTCCTGTCCGGTTGGAACTACTGGGTACTGTACATTCTCGTGGGCATGGCCGAGTTGTCGGCGGTCGGCATCTATATCCAATATTGGTGGCCCGGCGTGCCGACGTGGGCCTCAGCGCTGGCGTTCTTCGTGCTAATCAACGCGATCAACCTGGGCAGCGTAAAATCATACGGCGAGGTGGAATTCTGGTTCTCGATCGTCAAGGTGGCCGCGATCGCCGGCATGATCGTATTCGGCGCCTACTTGCTGTTGTCCGGCTCGGCGGGCCCGCAAGCGAGCATTGCCAACCTGTGGCAACACGGTGGTTTTTTCCCGAACGGCGCCAATGGTCTGGCAATGTCGATGGCGGTGATCATGTTCTCGTTTGGCGGCCTAGAGTTGGTCGGCATCACGGCTGCCGAGGCCGACGATCCGCACAACAGTATCCCGCGCGCCACCAACCAGGTCGTCTACCGAATCCTGATTTTCTATGTCGGCGCGCTCGCCGTGCTGCTGTCGCTCTATCCATGGCAGAATGTCGCCAGCGGCGGCAGCCCGTTCGTGATGATCTTCCACGCGATGAACAGCAACGTGGTGGCCACCGTGCTCAACGCCGTGGTACTAACCGCCGCGCTGTCAGTTTATAACAGCGGGGTCTACAGCAACAGTCGGATGCTGTACTCGCTCGCTCGGCAACGCAACGCGCCGCGCGCGCTCGGCACGGTGAACCGGCGCGGCGTGCCGGTCGCCGCCCTCGCGGTATCGGCGGCGATCACCGGCGTGTGCGTGGTCATCAATTATGTGATGCCGGCCCGGGCGTTTGAACTGTTGATGGGATTGGTGGTATCAGCGCTGCTGATCAACTGGGCCATGATTAGCATCATCCACCTGCGTTTTCGGCAGCACAAGCGCAGGACTGGCCAAACGAGCCACTTCGCCAGCGTCGGCCATCCGTTCACGAACTATCTGTGCCTGACGTTCCTTGCTGCGATCCTGGTCGTGATGTACTGCACGCCGACGTTGCGCCTGTCAGTCTACCTGATTCCTGCCTGGCTGGCGGTGTTGGCGATAAGCTATCGCTTTCGCCGGCCCGGTGCGCCGTTGGCGATATCCGGGGACCTCTAGGCGATAACGTCTTACCTTTTCAGGCTATTCCATGTTCGAACACGTCGAAGCGTTTCCCGGTGATCCAATCCTGTCGCTCAACGAGGATTTCCAAGTCGATCCTCGAGCCGACAAAGTGAATCTGAGCATCGGCATCTATTTCGACGCGCACGGCAAGCTGCCAGTGATGGCTGCTGTGCGCGATGCGGAGCATGCGCTGGCCGGCGAGATCGGACCCCGTCCCTACCTGCCAATGTCGGGACTGCCTGCCTATCGCGACGCAGTACAGCAGCTGGTGTTCGGCAACGCATGCGGCGCGCGCGCCGATCGGCGCATCGCGACGCTGCAGACGCTGGGCGGCTCGGGTGCGTTGAAGGTCGGCGCAGACTTCCTGCAACGCACCTTCCCCGACGCGCAGGTGTGGATCAGCGACCCCAGTTGGGAAAACCACCGCGTGGTATTCGAACGCGCCGGCTTCACGGTGAACACCTACCCGTACTACGATGGCGCCACCGGCGGCTTGCGCTTTGACGCGATGCTCGATGCGTTGCGCGCGATTCCGAAGCGCCACATCGTGCTACTGCACGCGTGCTGCCATAACCCGACCGGAGTCGACCTGGACCGCGACCAATGGCGCGAGGTCATCTCGCTCATCGAGCAAAACGAGCTGTTGCCGTTCGTCGACATGGCGTACCAGGGTTTCGGCACAGATCTGGACGATGACGCCTTCGCGGTGCGAGAGCTGGCCGCGCGCGGCCTATCGTGCCTGGTCGCGAACTCGTTTTCAAAGAACTTCTCGCTGTATGGCGAACGCTGCGGCGGCCTGAGCGTCGTGTGCCAATCCGCTGACGAGGCAACGCGCGTACTCGGGCAGCTGACCGGCGCAGTACGAGCTAACTACAGTAACCCGCCGACCTACGGCGCTAAGGTGGTCCACAAGGTGCTCTGCACGCCAGCGCTACGCGCGTCGTGGCAGTCCGAGCTAGCGTCGATGTGCAAGCGCATTGCCGCGATGCGTCGTGCAATCCACCAGCGGTTGCAGGGCCGTGTCGTCGACGATACATTGTCACGCTATATCCAACAGCGCGGTATGTTCACCTATACCGGGCTGAGCGCCGCGCAGGTGGACCGGCTGCGCACCGAGCACGGCGTATATCTGGTTCGCTCCGGGAGAATGTGCGTCGCGGGCCTGAACGAGCAGAACGTCGGCATGGTCGCCGACGCCATCGCGAGCGTGCTGCGCGCGTGACGGCTGTTCTTCCTGTCGCCGCAATTGGCGCGCTTCAGCGCGCACCACCCCGACATCTCAATCGACCTGCTGCCAGTGCCGCATCTCGTGAGCCTGTCCAAGCGCGAGGCCGATCTGGCGATCATGCCTGTGCTAGCAGATGAAGTATTCGTCACGCGTCGCTTCTGGCTATGCTGCCGCAAGGATTTGCGCAAGCTACGCCGCATCACGTCCCTGTGGAACTTACCTGCGCGCGGTCGCCGACGCCAACCACGCGTTTCTGATAGGCGACAACGCCCAGATGGTGTACGTGCCGGCGTGAAACGGTGAATAGCCTACACCGCCGCCGGCCATGATCGTATAAGTGTTTCGGCATGAGCCGGTAGCACGACAGGCAGCGTGGCCAGCGGTAACGTCAGGGAAAGCAGACGTTTGTACGCGAGTCAGAAAAAAGGTTGTGGTGGAAACAATAATCTAAGACCGCCGACTTCACCTCTATTCTCAAGTTGTGCAGATTTGTGTCCAAGTTTAACTGGTTGTCCTGGGTTGTCTGCGCACTATCCATGGCACCGCTAGGCCGGATAGAATCGGCTAGTGCGACACAAAAAAGACCATGGAAGACGTACTGCTTAAACATAATGTCCTGCTAAGTGAGGATGACGACCCGCTCGCGCAGTGGGTGCGCGAGATCCTCGACAGCGACAAATTCTTGGTCCATGGGGTCCGGCGCGGGAACGTCGCGCTAGATGCACTGCGCGAGCACCATCTCGCGCTGATGATCCCGGACCTGATGCTGCCAAATCTGAACGACATGGCCGTGTGCCGCTGCATCCGCAAGCTGCTCAGCTTGCCGGCGCTGGTCCTGACCGCACGCGTGGACCTCGACGCTCAGGTCGCCGGCCTGCAGACCGGCGCAAACGACTACAGGGTCAAGCCCATCGAGCTGCGGCTGCTGATCGCGCGGGCGCGAGCACGAGCGCTGCTGTGCCGGATGCATCCGGCGCCGGCGGCAGTTGGCGCCCCGCCGGTCGGCGACGCGCTGAAATCCGACAAACTCGTGATCTCGCCGCCGAACCGCAAGGTCACATGGCGCGGCAACATTCTGAAAGCACTGCGCGGTATCGAATTCGGCGCACTGGACCGTTCCGTCAGTTCCAGTATCTCACCACTCAAGCGACGCTTCGCAGACGCTACGTCAGCGCCGTGCAAGCTCAAGACCATCTGGGACGCGGCTACCTATTCAGCCCGTTTGCGTGGGAGGAGTCAATGCTTCGTTCGCTGATCCGTCTGTACTTGGCCATCATCGTCGTCGCGGGCGCTGCCATCACATTGGTCAACGTGTCGTTCGTTCGTATTTTTCACGAGCGCGCCAGCGAGCAGGCGCGCAATTCGCTGACCACTTACGCGTTCGTGCTGACCGACTTTCTCAAGCGGCACGCCGGCGATCAGCGCACCGCGGCGCTACGCGAGTTGAGCAAGCATGGCAACGAGGGCCTCAGCTTCATGACATGGCATGACGTCGAGCGGTTGCTCGAGGCGCGGCAGTCGAGCGAGCTACGTGCCGGCAAGATCGCGCTGAGCATGGGTACCAAGCATGACGACATGCCAATGCCAGACGGCATGGTTGTGCACGCCAGTCCGGAGGAGCCGACCCATCTGGACCTCCAGATCTACGCATACGGATTTATCGCGTTCGCCACGCTGCTGGCCGTCTGGACATGGATTCATTACCACTGGCGCGATCTACACAAGCTCGAGGCCGCCGTCCGTGCATTCGGCGCAGGCAAACTGTCCACGCGGGCCCAGGTATCCAGCAAATCCAACATCTATGCGCTGTCGCGGCAATTCAACGAGATGGCCGAGCAGATCGAGGCCTCGATCCTGCAACAGCGTGACATGATGTACGGTATTTCGCACGAACTGAAGACGCCGCTGGCCAGGCTCAAGTTTGGGCTGGCACTGCTTGCATCGCCGGACTCGCCTGAGCGCCAGCGCGAGCGCCACGACGCGCTGCACGCCGACGTGCGGGAACTCGATGATTTGATTACCGAATTGCTAACGCTATGCCGTCTTGAGCAGCTGGCGCCGCATAAGACGCCGACGTGCGTGGCGGTCGACGAACTGCTCTACAGCGTCGCCGGCAGCGTCGCGCATGACGTCGGCGACCGAGGGCTGACGCTATCGGTATCGATGCAGGGCTCGCCACAACGATACGTATGTGACCCAAAGCTGGTTGCCCGCGCGTTATTGAACCTAGTCCGCAACGGCCTGCGCTATGCAAACAGCAACATCACGCTGAGCGCGACGACTGACGCGCATGGCGCGCTGCAGCTTGTTGTTGAGGACGACGGCCCGGGCATCCCCGTTGAAGATCGGCAACGGGTATTCGAGCCGTTCTACCAGCCGCATTCCAGCCGCGACCTGCAAACCAGCGGCTTCGGCTTGGGACTGGCGATCGTGCGACGCATCGCGCTGCTGCACGGCGGCCGCGTATGGCTCGAACAGGGTGCGCTCGGCGGCGCGCGCTTTGTCATGACGTTGCCTGCGCTGCCGGGTGAAGAACCCTAACAATCGCCGGCGGAGCGAGCACCCGCCGCTGCGTGAAGCGGCCTTCGGTGAACTGCCCCAGTTTTAGACCGGTCTGCAGCTAGAGTCCGAGGTTTGTAGTGGTCTAATGAAACCGGACACTGATCTAGGCGAAAATGCTCGCCATGAAGAGGTGTCTGATGAAGAAGCAGCGACGTACGTTTTCCCCGGAATTCAAACAGCAAGCCGCCTGTCTGGTGCTCGAGCAGGGCTATAGCCATATGGAGGCGAGCCGTTCGGTGGGCGTTGGCGAGACGGTACTGCGTCGCTGGGTGCACCAGCTTCAGCAGGAACGTCAGGGCATCACGCCGCAAGGCAAGGCGATCACGCCAGATCAGCAACGCATTAAAGAACTCGAGGCGCGTATAGAACGCCTCGAACGTGAGAAGGCCATTTTAAAAAAGGCTACGGTAGGTTCAACTGATGGAGTTGCAACGACCGGTTGAACCTACCACCGCGCTCTTGATGTCGGAAGGCATCGAACGTACGAAGTAATTGATCGGATCTGCGGGAGCGAATCGGTCGAACTGATCTGCTCGGTATTAGGCGTATCGCGCTCCTGTCTGTATGCGTACCGGGATCGTGCCAAACACGTTGATGCCCAACGCATGGCGTTGCGTAGCCGAGTTCACGAGCTGTTCGTCCAGAGTCGCAGTTCTGCCGGCAGCCGCAGCATCATGAGCATGATGCGGGAGGAAGGCACAGCGATTGGCCGTTTCAAGGTCAGTCGCTTGATGGAGGAGCTGGGACTGATCTGCAAGCAGCCTGGTGGCCATGCGTACAGGCAAGCGACGGTTGAGCGGATCGATATTCCGAACCATCTCAACCGTCAGTTCGAGGCTGATGCGCCGAATCAGGTTTGGTGCGGTGACATCACGTATGTCTGGGCGCAAGGCCGTTGGCATTATCTGGCGGCGGTGCTCGACCTGTTCACGCGGCGGGTTGTTGGCTGGGCGTTCTCGACGCGTCCAGATGCCGACTTAGTCGTGCAGGCGTTGGAAATGGCCTATGAGCAGCGTGGCCGAGCGCAAGGATTGTTGTTCCACTCGGATCAGGGCGGTCAGTATACCAGCCGGAAATTGCGTCAGCGGCTGTGGCGCTATCGGATAAAGCAGAGCATGAGCCGTCGCGGAAATGGTTGGGACAATTCGCCGATGGAGAGGTTGTTGCGCAGCTTTAAGACAGAATGGCTGTCACCAATGGGTTACATGTCGGCACAGGACATCGAGATCGACTTTTCATTGCCGTCGGAGTGGGCGTGCGCTACGACAGATCATCGGTTGGCGTGGCCGGCCGTGAGCGATACGCGGTGACGATGACCCAAGTACCTAAGCGCTGCGATCGCCGAATGGGTCCGGCAGTATGGCATCTGGCTCGACTATATGCAGCCCGGCAATCCCTAGCAGAATGCGTATGTCGAGCGATTCAAGCGGGCCTTGCGGTACGCATGGCTATTCCAGATCTGCACCATGGATTGACCCTACGATGACGCAATAGCCTCATTGCGTCATCGTAGGGCCAATCCCACAACCCACTCGTCATGAAGAGGAGGAGGTGGGTGGCACTGTGGGGGTATCCGGCTGTGGAGTGGTGCCGGGGTACTTGCTCGTGGTTTGATCGGCTTGGCTCATGACCGAGGAGGCCGTGTTCACCGTTGTAGCCGGGTCGTTGTTGGCCGTGTTTTGTTGTGCAGCAGCCTGTCCCAAGGTTTGAGTCAATGTGCTGACAAAATTTAACATGACTTGAGCTTGGGGTAAGGTCTCACGCACAATTTTGGGATCCTGTGATCCTGGTGGTGTAAACGGCTTCGATGGGTCATGCGGTGGTACGGTGATGGACTCAGCGGGCGTATTCGGGATGTAGCCGTCGACGCCATTTCCCGCGACGGTCCCTGTTTGGGAGACGCTTTGGGCGGTTTGAAAAATATTTTCAAAGACCATGATAATTACCTCGTTTATTTCTTAGGTGTGGGTTACAGATAGCGGGGCTGTTTTATGTTGAGGGCGCTGTTCGCTGCATTAATCGGATCTGCTGCGAAGACGGCGTGGTCCACTTCGAGGGCCGACACCGTTTCCGCCAACCCTTTTACTAAAAAGGGTTGGCCAGTAGGCCGCAGGTTGTTGAGGTAGGCAACATTGCGAGCAATCACATTGACCTTTTCCTGTGACGGGTCTTGCGGAGGGGTGTCTCCTACGGGGACTGGCTCGGGGTAATGCAAAGCGACGAACCCCGCCGTCGTGACGGGTAAGGTATAAGTGTATTGCTGGACCTGGCGCCGTTGCGTGGCTATCGTCTGCACCTGACTATTCCCTCCGATGTTACCAGATAACGAAGAAGTCGACTTCCACGATGTGGTCAACGATCCACTGATCGAGCCGGTGATGCCAAGCATCAATTGGGCATTGACCTCTCCGGTGCCTGTGGCGGAGCCAGTTCCCGTTATGGTATCCGTGGCCGTCGTGGTTTGTTGGGTTTGACTCGCATCGGAGGTTTGACTCTGATCTTCGGTACCGATGTTGTCTTCGTGATTGTGGTTGATATGCGTATTCGATGTTGTATGCGTAGACGAATCCATCAGCGCAAAACTACTTGCCAGGCTTTTTTGCAGCTGTGCGGTCATTGATGCCGTAGCACTACCACCAAATGTGAGCTGCGCAGTTCCCTGGAGAGACCAGCTGAACGTATTGGAGACAGTGAACCCTATCGACTCATTGAAGGTTCTGGTATCGCCGGACCGATTCGCATAGGTACGAATAGACAAGACATCTGCTGGAGGTTGAATAATGTTAGCGCGCTGCTCAATCTCAGGTTGGCCGACATTCATGTAGAGCAACCAACCCAATTGCGACGCGGTTGGACCAGAATAGTTACCGAAGGTAGACTCATTGATTGAGATGCCGTCCGGTGATTGGTCATTGATTTTCAAACTGGGGGACGCCAGAAAAGTCTGTAGCGTGGGCCAGTCAAGACCGAGCTCCGCTAGATTTTGCGTCGTTATAAGGTGGCGTACTCCGTTGTCGATGCCATAAGTTGGTGCAGTCGCAGTTACTGTGCTCATTTCCCCTTCCTTTAAATTAAAAGGTCATATTCTACAGCGCCTCGATTCATGAAATTATGTAGTCGGCCCTAAACAATTCATTTTAGGAGAGTTTGCCAAACCGGGAGCTAAAATTTCTAAGCTGCCTCTTTTAACAATACCGGCTCATCCGCTTTCATTGCGTAGAACCAGCGACAAAAGGTTTTGCGCAAATCACCGTTGAGCACTTGCACGCGGGTTTGCAGCAGCAGATGCGCGCCACGCCGGTTCCAACGCATTTGTTGTTTCTTCACAAAGCATTTGCTGACCACATAATTGACGGTCGATTCGACAAACGCCGTTGAGATTGTTTCGTGGTGCCGGTAGCGATCACCGTAGTTGGGAATAAACGCTCGGTTTGCCTCAATATAGGTGTGAAACAGTATGCAATAGATGGGACAAGCAGATGCATTGCACAGGTACAGCGCCATTCGGTTCAGACTGGGGTACTTCTTCATTTTGTTCCCTCCAGACATCACAGGTATCAATCAGCGAATGGCAATTGCCATGCCCCGCTCGTTAATCCATTGCTGCATCAGGAAAGCGCTTCATTTAACGCGCGCCAAAGCGTCGTGCTGCGTTGTCCTATGCGACTTCAGCAATTGGATTGGCGACCACTACAGAGCACTATAGAGCACGCGTGGACAGCTCTCAAGCCCATTCCCTTCGCTTAAACCGACAAATATAGAAAAAAAGCGGATAAAGCGATACAGGCGGTAACTGGCAAAGGCATCTATCGTAGTTTACGATGGTGTCAAATAAGTCGCAATACTGAGCATCCGTCCCTCTCTATTGGGCAGTGGGTATTCCAGCCCAACGTGACCGGACGTTCCGGGTGAACCTGACCGATTCGACGTTGCGGCCGACCTCGGTGAGACGAAACTCACGCTCATCGCCATGCCCAACCGATCCCAGTCGATCAGTTTGGCTAATTGCACCAACGAATGCTTGAAATTGATCTGCTCGCGTAGCGGCGCACGGAACAAATCTCCATCTGGCAACAACGTCTTCAACCCCAACCAAACCCCGTCAGAATTCTCAGGTTTCATGCGTCAATATGCACGCTCCTTGCAAAAATCACAACGCCATTTCGACCTCACAGTCTTGCTACGGGTGCCTTACAGAATTGTTCAGGATCGGCTAGATAGAGTCCGTCAAGATGGTGTAATTTCCGCATCGTACTCCGGCTCGGCTTGTTGTCGCTACACCCCAAGCCTCAACGGGTTCCACCATCGTGTGCTGCGGCATGTAGCGATGCTGCAGCTGCCCCTCTTCGTTCTGCTCCATCAGCACCGCACTAATCAGGCGCCGAAGGCAGCGATTTATCTATAAAACCGAACAGTCCAGATCTGCACCATGGATTGACCCTACGATGACGCAATGAGGCTATTGCGTCATCGTAGGGTCAATCCCACAACCCACTCGTCATGAAGAGGAGGAGGAGCTGGGTGGCACTGTGGGGGTATCCGGCTGTGGAGTGGTGCCGGGGTACTTGCTCGTGGTTTGTTCGGCTTGGCTCATGACCGAGGAGGCCGTGTTCACCGTTGTAGCCGGGTCGTTGTTGGCCGTGTTTTGTTGTGCAGCAGCCTGTCCCAAGGTTTGAGTCAATGTGCTGACAAAATTTAACATGACTTGAGCTTGGGGTAAGGTCTCACGCACAATTTTGGGATCCTGTGATCCTGGTGGTGTAAACGGCTTCGATGGGTCATGCGGTGGTACGGTGATGGACTCAGCGGGCGTATTCGGAATGTAGCCGTCGACGCCATTTCCCGCGACGGTCCCTGTTTGGGAGACGCTTTGGGCGGTTTGGAAAATATTTTCAAAGACCATGATAATTACCTCGTTTATTTCTTAGGTGTGGGTTACAGATAGCGGGGCTGTTTTATGTTGAGGGCGCTGTTCGCTGCATTAATCGGATCTGCTGCGAAGACGGTGTGGTCCACTTCGAGGGCCGACACCGTTTCCGCCAACCCTTTTACTAAAAAGGGTTGGCCAGTAGGCTGCAGGTTGTTGAGGTAGGCAACATTGCGAGCAATCACATTGACCTTTTCCTGTGACGGGTCTTGCGGAGGGGTGTCTCCTACGGGGACTGGCTCGGGGTAATGCAAAGCGACGAACCCCGCTGTCGTGACGGGTAAGGTATAAGTGTATTGCTGGACCTGGCGCCGTTGCGTGGCTATCGTCTGCACCTGACTATTCCCCACGATGTCACCAGATAACGAAGAAGTTGAAGTCCACGATGTGGTCAACGATCCACTGATCGAGCCGGTGATGCCAAGCATCAATTGGGCATCGACCTTTCCGGTGCCTGTGGCGGAGCCAGTTCCCGTTATGGTATCCGTGGCCGTCGTGGTTTTTTCAGTTTTAGTCTCATCCGATATTTGACTGTTGTCTTGGGTACCAACATCGTTTTTATGATTGTGGTTGATATGCGTATTCGATGTTGTATGCGTAGACGAATTCATCAGCGCAAAACTACTTTCTAGGCTTTTTTGCAGTTCTTCAGTCATCGATGCCGTAGCACTGCCACCAAATGTGAGTTGCGCAGTTCCCTCGAGAGACCAACTGAAAGTATTTTCGATGGAAAATTCGATCTCGTCATTGAAGGTTCTGGTATCGCCGGACCGATTCGCATAGGTGCGAATAGACAAGACATCTGCTGGAGGTTGAATAATGTTAGCGCGCTGCTCAATCTCAGGTTGGCCGACATTCATGTAGAGCAACCAACCCAATTGCGACGCGGTTGGACCAGAATAGTTACCGAAGGTAGACTCATTGATTGAGATGCCGTCCGGTGATTGGTCATTGATTTTCAAACTGGGGGACGCCAGAAAAGTCTGTAGCGTGGGCCAGTCAAGACCGAGCTCCGCTAGATTTTGCGTCGTTATAAGGTGGCGTACTCCGTTGTCGATGCCATAAGTTGGTGCAGTCGCAGTTACTGTGCTCATTTCCCCTTCCTTTAAATTAAAAGGTCATATTCTACAGCGCCTCGATTCATGAAATTATGTAGTCGGCCCTAAACAATTCATTTTAGGAGAGTTTGCCAAACCGGGAGCTAAAATTTCTAAGCTGCCTCTTTTAACAATACCGGCTCGTCCGCTTTCATTGCGTAGAACCAGCGACAAAAGGTTTTGCGCAAATCACCGTTGAGCACTTGCACGCGGGTTTGCAGCAGCAGATACGCGCCACGCCGGTTCCAACGCATTTGTTGTTTCTTCACAAAGCACTTGCTGACCAAATAATTGACGGTCGATTCGACAAACGCCGTTGAGATTGTTTCGTGGCGCCGGTAGCGATCACCGTAGTTGGGAATAAACGCTCGGTTTGCCTCAATATAGGTGTGAAACAGTATGCAATAGACGGGACAAGCAGATGCATTGCACAGGTACAGCGCCATTCGGTTCAGACTGGGGTACTTCTTCATTTTGTTCCCTCCAGACATCACAGGTATCAATCAGCGAATGGCAATTGCCATGCCCCGCTCGTTAATCCATTGCTGCATCAGGAAAGCGCTTCATTTAACGCGCGCCAAAGCGTCGTGCTGCGTTGTCCTATGCGACTTCAGCAATTGGATTGGCGACCACTACAGAGCACTATAGAGCACGCGTGGACAGCTCTCAAGCCCATTCCCTTCGCTTAAACCGACAAATATAGAAAAAAAGCGGATAAAGCGATACAGGCTGACCTGCCCCCGGTTTTAGTACGGAGCACAGTTAGAGTCCGCGGTTAAAAATTCCTTCGCTTCGTGCGCCTGCGCGAACTGCACCGGCGCCAGCTAGCCGAGCGAGCTGTGAGGCCGCTCGGTGTTGTACTCGATACGCCACTGCTCAATCAAACGCTTGGCATGGTGCATGGAAACGAACCCGTGCTCGTTCAGACATTCGTCACGGAATCGAGCATTGAAGCGCTAGATGTAGGCGTTTTCCACTGGCTTGACGGGACGGATGAACGAGAGCATGACACCTACTTCGTAAGCCCATGCATCCAGCACTTTACCAGCGAACTCCGGACCGTTGTCCAGCGTGATGGAGGCGGGCAAGTCTCGTCTCTCTCGTAACCGTTCAAGCACCTGCTTCACTCGCAGGCCTGGCAACGAGGTATCGACCTCGATAGCCAGGCACTCACGCGTGTAATCGTCAACCACGTTCAGGCAACGAAAGCGCCGACCAGAGGCCAACCCGTCGCTGACTAATGGTATTGTCCACCCGCTTCTTCTATCGTAGTGGTACATTGCTCAAATGGAGGTAGTCATGAACGCGACTACACTGGGTATCGACCTCGGTAAGCGCTGGTTTCATGTTGTTAGATGCGACGCATCGGGACATACTGTCTTGCGCGAGAAACTCAATCGCAATCAGCTTCTGCAATTTATGGCCCAGCATTCGGCCTGTCTGGTAGGAATCGAGACATGCTGTGGCTCTCAGTATCTGGCCCGTAAATTTCAAAGCTTCGGGCATAACGTTAAGCTTCTACCCGCCCAATACGTCAAACCATTCGTCAAGTCACAGAAGAACGACTTCAATGATGCACAGGCGATCGCCGAAGCAGTCAGATTGCCAACGATGCACTTTGTGCCAATCAAGACGGAAGACCAAATGGACGTTCAGGCACTGCATCGCGCCCGGGAGCGGATGCTACAGCAACGCCTTGTGCTGACCAATCAGATTCGCGGGCTGCTACTGGACAGAGGCATCGAGATTGCCCAGGGCTTTTATGCGCTGCGTACCGTCCTGCCTACGTTGTTGGAGGACGAACAGTCCGGCCTCAAGTCCAATAATGCGTAATCTTGGGCACATGTTACTTGACATGTGGAAGCGCACGGAAGCAACCATTGAACAGATGAACGAACGGCTCAAGCGCTTGGCACGCGAGAGCGAGCTTTGCCGACGGCTCCAGACCATTGCGGGTGTCGGCGTCTTGCTCTCGAGCGCGATAGTCTCAGCCATTGCAGACGCATCAACCTTCAACCGGGCACGTGACCTTGCTGCCTGGGTGGGTCTTGTGCCACAGCAACATACAACGGGTGGCAAACCGCGCCTACGGGGTATCACCAAACGGGGAAACTGCTATTTGCGGCGTCTGTTTGTCCAGGGCGCTCGTGCGCTATGGGTATGGAAGGACAAGCATCCCGACGCTCCCCTGCAGCGCTGGCTCGTGCAGCTTGCACAGCGTCGGCATGTGCATGTTGCAGTCTGCACGCTGGCAAACAAACTCGTACGCATCGCGTGGGCCGTCTTGCGAACTGGGGCAGACTTCCAGTTGCATCACTGCAGATAACCTACTAACGCTGTCTGCGTTGTCGTTATTATCTTGCGCAACTCGCGCAGCCAATCAGCATGGCGCAAACGACCATTCGTCGCTCCCTCAAACCCGTCTGGACTTCCGGCATCGACCATGCCGCGCCACTCATTGGGAAGGAAGCGTGCGACTACATCATGCAGGCCAGATCTGGAAATGCCCGGATCACCACAGGCCGAATAGATAAACGCGAGTCGTTAACCGCCACCAGTCTGCGCTTGCGGTTTGCGGGTGGACCATAGAAAGTCCATCGACCAGAGCTGGTTGACGGCAGTGGGCACCGACAGCGGTTCCGGAACCTGCCGGACCAGCCGCTTGCGTGGCTTGATCCGCAGGTTCAACTCCAGTTCGCGATAGATCCGGTACACGCGCTTGTGATTCCAGCCCAAACCCTTCACATTGCGCAGGTACAGGAAGCACAGCCCGAAGCCCCAGTTCCGGTGGTTGTCGGTCAGACGCAGCAGCCAGTTCGCAATCTCCTCGTTCTCGGCATTGCGCAGGCCAACGTACCGATAGCAGCTCTGGCTGATCCCAAACGCCTCACATGCCAGCCGGATCGATATGCCTCGGCTGGACACCGCGTGCATGGCCATCTCGCGCCGGCGAGATGGCCTCAGTCCTTTTTTGCGAGTGCCTCCGAAACGATTTCGGCCTTGATCTTCTCCTCGACGACCATCTTGCGCAGCCGGGCATTCTCGGCCTCCAGTTCCTTCATCCGCGCAATCAGCGACACGTCCATGCCGCCGTACTTCGAGCGCCACGTTGTAGAACGTCGCCGTGCTAATGCCCAGCTCTCGGCACAGATCCAGTACCGCCAGCCCTGCCTCCACGCGTTTGAGCGCCTCCACGATCTGGCTGTCCGTGAATCTCGACTTCTTCATTGCGTAGAACTCCCTTAACGAGAAAATTCCACTTCTGTTCCCACCGGTTTTTTGGGGGGATTACCGGATCATGACGAATTGCTCCTCGTGACAAGAAAACAACGCGGGATGCGACCGTGCCGATCGGCCACGACCGGCTTCAGCCGCGCTGTGCAAAGTATGCCATGCAAGCCTGCCGGGCCTCCCCGACGCATGCCGGTGAACCGTGACACCGATTGATATCGGTCAGAACTCGACCATTGCGAAGTCCGCCTTACCGACGTCGCAAAGCGGGCACCGCCAATCGGCCGGCACGTCGTCCCAACGGGTCCCAGGCGGGATCCCGTCGTCCGGCGCGCCGTGCGCCTCGTCATAGACCCAGCCGCAGATCACGCAGACCCATTGCCGAAACGCGACCTCGTCTGACTCCGCCGAAGCCGGCTGGGCTGCTGCGGCGGTATCGAGCCTTACAGCGGGGCCCACCTGACGTGGTGCGTCACGTGCCGAGTCGTGTCTGGCCGCCGGTGCATCCAGCGATACGATAAGCGGTTGAGCCGGCGGCGTTGCATTAGCCAACCTGGCGTGCAATTGCCGATACAGAGTCATCGCCTCGTCTGGGTCCAGGTCGATCCAGTACGGCTCCCCTGCATGGTCGTTGAGCCGGTTAGCGGTGAATTGAATCTCGACAACAGCGCCTTTCTTATACATATGGAAAATCGTGACAAGGAGGAAAGCGCGACGCTCCGACCGCCAGCGCGAAGCCGATATTCTATCGACAACATCCAGTTGGATTGTGTCATTGGCATTGTCAATCGGTTTCGTTATTCGCAACATCGCGCCGCCAATCCAGCGCACGTCCACTTTCACGCACCCGGACATCCAGCACGGCGGCGACATCGACACCACTCAGCGGTGTCGGCACCGGAATCGGCGCGTCGGTCGACGCGGTAGCCGCTGCCGGGTCCGGCGCGGGTTCCGGCGAAACGATGCATGCATCTGGCCTAGCGCTACGCAGCAACTTACTCACGATATCATCAAAGATCGTCATCGCTTCCTCCGCAGACTTGAAACACCGAGCGGCAACGGCAGTCCCAACGGCGCTCTTCTATGCTACGAGACGCCGTAACAATGGTTCCGCCATTTATATTGGATATTCTCAATGGCCAGTGGCTACGCGATCGCTTCTTCACGTCGAGCGTGTTGGCCCGTAGCGCGCTCTCCATGCCATGCTTGCCGCCCTCGAACCCAGTGCTCGATCTCCGAAAGCGACAGTCCAAAGGCTCCACTGGCTTCGGCCACCGTCGTCTTGCCCTGGACGATGTTCAGCACCAGCGCGCTCTTGCGCTTGGCCGTCTAACGCTTGATTTCCTCTTCCATCCTTGTACTCGTCATCTTCCTTTTCCCGAAGTATGACGTGTGCAGGCTTCCGGTGGGTCAATACACGCGCCAGTTTTACCAGGTGCACCCTCAGCGCTTCATTCTCATGGTCCGGCTTCGCTTCGTCATGCAACACGCTGCGAGACAGCCCGACAAGCCGGCAGGCGCGGCGCTCTGAGATGTTCATCTTCTCCCGAATCGCCGCCACTGCCTGGCGCTTGGCTTGCGGCTCAAGGCTTTGCCTTGACGACAACCTTCAACGCTTGCATATCGAGCATCGCCTCGGCCAGCAGCTTCTTCAGCCGCGCGTTCTCGGTTTCCAGCTCCTTGAGCCGGCGTGCTTCCGACACCTCCATGCCGCCAAACTTCGCGCGCCACGTGTAGAACGACGCGTCGCTGAACCTGTACTGACTGCACAACTCTTTGACCAGCATGCCGGCCTCGGCTTTCTTCAGAAACCCGATGATCTGTTCTTCCGTAAAGCGCTTTTTCATGTTCGTCTTCTTCGAAAACGAACTTTACTAGGTGCTGGCTAGCCCTGTTTGCAAAGGGCGGGTCAGTGCCTCAGCTTTCCCACTCATCTAGCTTACAGGCTAAGATGGGACCAATAATCGCCGTGGGTCCTGGGCTAAGCATTTCTCCGTGGCGACAGTGAACGTCACGAACCTCTATCTCCCCGAACACATACGGTTTCCACGCATCAGGCGTGACGAGCGTTTCACGTCCCGCCTCTGCTACCGTGGCTCGAAACAATAGCGCATCACCGCCATACTGAGGTAAAGAATAATCTCTCACGATACGCCCATTATTCTTTGCAATTTCCTCGGTATTTTCCAATAAACGCTCATCCATCGACGAGACTAACTCATTGCCATAGTGGGCGGCAAACACCTCTCTAATCATCGCCTGGTCAAGTTGATTTTCTTTCTCTGCAAAGGCGTTGCTGCTTACAAGAGGGGCACTATCCAGTAACGCCAGCAACGCCACTTTTTCGCCCTGGTGTTCGAGTCGAACAGCCATGCTATGCGCCACATTGCCGCCGAAGCTCCATCCTAATAAGCAGTAAGGCCCTTTGGGCTGAACCCGGCGCATTTGTTCAAGATAGTCTGACACCATCTCGTCAAGGGTCGATGCAAGCGGGCTTATTCCATCTAACCCACGAGCCTGCAGGCCATAAAGGGGCTGGTTCGGGGGAAGGTAACTGGACAGCTCCATATAGCTCCAGCTCAAACCCAATGCGGGATGAATGCAGAAAAGAGCAGGATGACTGCCTGTGGGCCTAAGAGGAAGCAGAACGGAAAACGAGTTTTCCTGGATCCCGTCACGCTTAAGTAAATGGTGTGCTAAGCCTGCGAGGGTGGGTGCCTCAAACAGCGTACGAATAGCAAGGTCAACCCCTAACGCTGTGCGTACACGACTGATCAGGCGCATGGCCAGCAGCGAGTGGCCCCCGAGTGCAAAGAAGCTGTCGTGCCGGCCCACACGTTCGACACCCAATAGCTCGGACCAGATCGTCGCCAGCGTCGTCTCAAGATCGCCTTGTGGCGCTTCGTACGCTTGATGCGCGAGCGCCTCGTCATCCGGTGCGGGCAGCGCACGCCGATCGAGCTTGCCGTTCGGTGTCAGCGGCCACGCGTCCAGCCGCACAAACGCACTGGGCACCATATACTCGGGCAGGCTCGCCGCTACCTGTGCACGCAGTGTGCTCGCTAATTGCTCATCCGCTTCGGCTTGTACATACGCCACCAGCCGCTTCGCCGAGCCCTCACCGCATGTGAGCACCACCGCATCACGCACTTGCGGATGCGCCGTTAAGCATGCTTTGATCTCACCCGGTTCAATCCGAAAGCCGCGAATCTTCACTTGCTCATCGTTGCGCCCCAATAACTCCAGATTACCGTCCGGTAAATAACGCGCCAAGTCCCCGGTTTTGTACAGCCGTGCATCAGCGTCATCGGAGAACGGATCCGGCACAAAGCGCTCAGCGGTCAACTCCGGGCGGTTCAGGTAACCCCGTGCGACCCCCGACCCACCAATATACAACTCGCCGATCGCACCCAGGGGCACCGGCTGACCAGACGCATCGAGCAGATAGATCCTTGTGTTCGCAATCGGCCGACCAATCAAAACCTCACCGCTGAAATCACGTGCACCACGCCATGCTGTGGCACAAACGGTCGTCTCCGTAGGGCCGTAGGCATTAAAGACCGTGCCTTGATCGGCCAAGTCTCGAACCAACGTTGCACTGGGTGCTTCACCTCCCACAATTAGAGTTAAAGGGGTATGCAGGTAAGGCAGCCCCTCACCATTTTGAAGCAGCGTAGGGGGCAAGGCGGCATGCGTGATCTGATGCCTGATCAAATAGTTCCATAATCCGTTTCGATCATGCCGAGCCCTCTCAGGAGACAGATACAAGCTTGCCCCGCAACCTAAAGCTGTAAAAATGTCGGAGGCGCTTACATCGAAACTGAACGAGACAAACTGCAAAATGCGGCTGGCTGGCTGCACCCCAAAACAGGCAATCTGCGCCAGAGCAAGGTTCACCACGCCCCGATGCTCGACCATCACGCCCTTCGGGGTACCGGTGGAGCCCGACGTATAGATTACATACGCCAGATGCCGGGCCGTCAGGCCCGTCACCGACGGGTTCGTGTCCGGCAACGCCGGCAGGGTGGCTGGATCGAGCACCGTGCATGACGCGAGCGCCGCCTCGCCCAATGCAGCACGCCCGGCCGCATCCGCGAGCACAATGTTCGGTGCCGCATCGGCGAGAATGTGCACCAAGCGCTCGCCTGGGTAGCTCGGATCGAGCGGCACATACGCGCCACCCGCTTTCAAAATTGCCAGCAGCCCCACGACCAGCGCGGCACTGCGCTGAACGCAGATTGCCACCCGTACATCGGGCTTGACGCCTAACTCGATCAACTGGTGCGCGAGACGATTGGCTTGTGCGTTCAGCTGCGCATAGCTCAACGTTTGGTCTTCAAACACCAGCGCCGGCGCCTCGGGCGTGCGCTCGACCTGCGCTTCGAATAGCTGATGCACACACCAGTGCAACGGATACGCCTGCTGCGTCGCATTCCATGTCTGCAGCAGCAACTGGCGCTCCGCCTCGGGCAGCACCTGCAGCTGCTGCACTGCGGTGTCGGGCGTCGCCTCGAGCGCGTCGGCCAAGCTGTGCAGCGCCTGCTGCATATACGCGCACACCCGCTCGGGCTCTAGCGACGGCACGCTCTGGGCCGTCAGCTCCAACGATTGCCCATCATCGTCCACTGACAGCCCGATGGGGTAATTGGTGCGCTCCTGGGCGCTCAACCATTCCACCCCTAGCAGCCCGCTGCGCTCGCTTGAATCCATCGCATTGTGCCGGTAATTGAGCAGCGCGCTAAAGAGCGGCGTGCCCGCCGGCACACCGCTGCAGCGCTGTGCGAGCGCCAACGACGCGTGCTCATGCTCGAGCAACGCCGCCAGCCGCGCATGCGTCGCATGCACGGCGGCCTGCACACTGCCGTCCAGATCTACGCGCAGCGGCAGCGTATTAATAAAGAGCCCCATCGCACGATCGGCACCGCTACCGGCTTGCATCCGACCAAACAGCACGGTGCCAAACACTACGCGTTGTTGGCCGCTCGCGCGTGCAAGCACCTGCGCCCATGCCAAGTGGCACAAACTCGCCAGACTTACGCCCAACCGTTTGGCGTGCGCGCGCAGCTGATCGTTCAACGCCGGCGGCAGCCTCCGGTGTGACTCGCTCACTTCACTGCCGTCGTGCTGTACCTGCGCGAGTCCAAACGGCAAGGTCGGCTCCACATCCGCGAGCAGCTCGGTAAAAAAGCGCGTATGCGCGGCTTCACTCACGCCTAGCCTCGCTTGCGCGACTAGATGGCGGAACGGCTGCGCCGGCGGCAGCGTGTCGCCTCGACCCTCGACGAACGCCCGCACCTCCGCGTGCATCACTTCCAGCGTCGAGTGATCGATAATCAAATGGTGCAGCCGCTGCATGAGTAGCCAGCGGCCCCTCCTATCCTGGGCGATCGCACAGTGCAGCAGTGGCGCTTGCGTCAGATCCAGCCGCGTGTGACGCGGATCAAAGCGCCGCGTCAATTGTTCGGCGATCGGCCCGTCAGCGGCGTCCAACGTCAGCTCGGTCACCGGCAGCCGTGCGTGGCGCCACACCACTTGCGCGGGCATGGACACGCCTTCCCACACGAACGCGGTGCGCAAAATATCGTGGCGATCGATCACCTGCTGCAGCGCGTGCAGATACTGGTCAAGCCGCTCGCGCGTGTCAAAGGCCAGCTGCACCATCAGCAGATACGGATCGCCTGTGCTGGCCAGCAGATGGTGAAACAACAGCCCGTCTTGCAGCGGCGACAGCGCATAAATGTCTTGGATATTGGCCACACCACCAGACACCTGCTCGACAACCTTGTCAATGTCCGCTTGTGTCAGCTCAATGAGCGGCAGCATCGACGGCGTAATTGCAGTCGTGTCGGGCGTGATCGCGTTCGCAGGCACCGCCACATCACGGCGCTGACCCAGCGTCTGCGCCAACGCACTGAGCGTCGGTGCCTCAAACAGCAGCCGCACCGACACACTCAAGCCCCGACGCCGCAGGCGCTCAATGAGTTGCACCGCCAGCAGCGAGTGGCCCCCGAGCGCAAAAAAGCTGTCGTGCCGACCCACATGTTCGACACCCAATAGCTCCGACCAAATCGCCGCGAGCGTCGCCTCCAGCTCGCCTTGCGGCGCTTCATATGCTTGATGCGCCAGCGCGGCAGCGTCCGGTGCGGGCAGCGCACGCCGATCCAGCTTGCCGTTGGGCGTCAGCGGAAACGCGTCCAGCCGCACAAATGCACTGGGCACCATATATTCGGGCAATGCTGCCGCCACCTGCGCGCGCAGCGTGCTCGCTAGCGCGTCATCGGGATCGGCCACCACATACGCGACCAGCCGCTTGTTCTGCCCTTCGCCCAACGCCAGCACCACCGCCTCGCGCACCTGCGGGTGCACCGTTAAGCACGCTGCGATCTCCCCGGGTTCAATCCGAAAGCCGCGAATCTTCACTTGCTCATCGTTGCGCCCCACAAACTCCAAATTGCCATCCGGTCGGTAACGCGCCAAATCACCGGTCTTATACAACCGCGCATCCGCGTCCTCTGAGAACGGATCGGGCACAAAGCGCTCAGCGGTCAGCTCCGGACGGTTTAGATAGCCCCGTGCCACCCCCGCGCCACCAATATACAGCTCGCCGACCGCACCCAATGGCACCGGCTGCCCATGCGCATCGAGCAGATAAACACACGTATTCGCTATCGGCCGGCCAATCGGGATGCTGGCGTTTCTTTCCGGCACGGACGTGATCTTGTAAGTCGTCGCAAACGTGGTGCTTTCGGTTGGACCATAACCGTTGATCAGTTGCTCAGGAGGTGACCCGCGCATCACTTGCGCAACCCACCTCGCATCCAACACGTCTCCTCCGACAATCAATGCCTTCAGTTGAGAGAAGGCCGTGTCCACTTGTGTGACCATCTGATTGAACAAGCCAACGGTGAGCCACAAAATGCTGATGCGCTGTTTGCGCAAAGTGTGCGCAAACGCAGCGGGCCTCAGCACCGTGTCATGATCAATCACCACAACGGTGGCGCCGTTTAACAACGGCGCCCACACTTCAAACGTGCTCGCGTCGAAGGCCGGGTTCGCTGCGAACGCCACATGATCATCGGTGCGGATGTCAACATAGCCATTGTTGATAACCAGCCGCGCAATCGCACGATGCGGCACCATTACCCCCTTAGGTATACCGGTCGAACCCGACGTATAAATCACATACGCCAGATGCTGGGCGGTGAGCTCGGCTACCGACGGATTCGTGTCCGGCAATGCCGGCAGGGTGGCCGGATCGAGCACCGTGCAAGACACGAGCGCCGCCTCCCCCAATGCAGCGCGCCCGGCCGCATCAGCCAGCACAATGCGAGGTGCCGCATCGGCGAGGATGTGCGCCAAGCGCTCACTCGGATAGCTGGGATCGAGCGGCACATACGCGCCGCCGGCTTTCAAAATCGCCAACAGCCCCACGACCAGCGCGGCACTACGCTGCATGCAGATCGCCACGCGCGTGTCCGGCTTGACGCCTAACTCGATCAGCTGGTGCGCGAGGCGATTGGCCTGTGCGTTCAGCTGCGCATAGCTCAACGTTTGATCTTCATACACCAGTGCCACTGCCTCGGGCGTGCGCTCGACCTGCGCTTCGAATAACTGGTGGATGCATAAGTACGACGGGTAGTCCCGCTGCGTCGCATTCCACTCGGCCAGCAGCCGATACCGCTCGTCGGCGTCGAGCAGATCGATCTCGCTAATCGGTTGCATGGCATCGGCAGCGAGCACTTGTATGAACCGGATAAACCGGCGCTGATGCGTGTCGAGCATCTCCGCGGTGTAGCAAGCCGGATTGGCATCAAAGTCGATCCGTAATTGACGGCTATTGGGTGTCCAATAAACACCGATCATCAGATCCTCAACCGGACCCGCGAGCAGATTATGGCTCGTCGATGAATGCCCGCCAAACGACAGCGCGTAGTCAAACGGCATCACGTTGACCTTGATGCCCAATAGTGACTGCCCGGGCGCCAGCCCAAGTTGACGCTGCAGCGCTTCGCTCGGGTAGCGTTGATATTGCAGTGCGCTTTGGATTTCCTTCGCCGCCTGCCGCATCAACGACAATAAGTTGATCTCCGGCTCGAATCTGAACCGCAATGGAACCGTATTGGCGACCATGCCAGGAATATGCCCGTCTGCCCCCAAGCGGGCAGTCACTGGAAAACCGAACACCACGTCCTGCGCGCCGGTCATGCGATGCAGATACGCGGCCAGTGCAGCGCTCAAGAACTGCGCCAGCCGGCCCGCATCCAGCACATAGTCGTCTACCCATTGAATGGCCAGGTCAGTCGTCTGACGCAGCCGCTGCTGGAAAGCCGGGGCTGCGCGGCTTGCCAGCGTCGCCGGCTCAGGCCAACGGGCGCAGTGCTTAAGCCAATACGCTTCGTCTTGTGCCCGTTGGGCGGAGGTCTGATATTGCGCATCGCTTTCCAATAGCTGTCGGATCGAGCCAAAATCACATGCCGCCGGCGCCGTTCCCGCGCACAGCGCGCTATACACGTGTGCAACGCGTTGTGCGATCAGGTACTGACCATATCCATCCGTCATGATATGGTGATAGCGCTGATACCAAATCCACTGCTCGGGTGCCACTTTCAGCAACGCATAGCAAAAAAGCGGCCCCTGCATCAGATTCACCGGCTGCTGATAATCGGCCCGCATCCACGCCTGGGCCGCTGCCTGAGGATCGGATTCTGCCCTGAGGTCCAGCACCGGCATTGACCATGCGGGTGTACCGATTCTTTGCCGCAGTCCGTCATCGCTATCGACAAATTGCAAGCGCAGGGTATCGGCCTCATCGATGACTTGACGCAATGCCGCTTCAAAGACGGCCGCCTCAATTTCGCCTTCGATCACCGTGTACTGCGCAATGTTGTAGACAGGGCTATCTGGATGCAGTTGCTGCGCGATCCAGATCTCCGTTTGGGCAGTGGTTAATGCATACGTAACGGGCGTGATGCTAGCATCCATAACAAAACTCCGATTCAGGCGACTAAGCAGCCTGTTAATTAATAGGTGTACCAATTAATATAACGGCGCAATCAGAACCTATCGTTGCTCGCCGGGAACCAATACGGCTTTTATGACACGTCGCGTGCAATCCCTAACCATTCACTGGGGCGACCAGGGCCACTCATCGGCACGCGTCAGTGCGCCACTCGTGCTACTTAGCCAGCCAGTGAGTACGCCACGATCAATTTATGTCAAACTTTAGCGAAAACACTGGACATAACGCGCGTGACGCTGCGCGTGGATTGGCATTACAGTCGGCCAAGCAAGACAGTTAAAAAGAACAGGACCAGCACCTGCACCGTACAGGCGCAGCGTCTTGGGGTTCAGTACTGGGGTACTTCTTCCTTTTTCCCTTCAGACATCGTTTTTATTGTATTTAGCCATACGGCTACGGCAACGCACCCGTTCCCGGCCCCATCAGCTCGACGCTAACTGCTTCACGTCGCGCAAGCACCGTGCCCAACTGTCAGGAGCCGCTACAACGGTTCAGGTCATCGCAGCACTTAGCGCCGGGTTGAAAGACTGTAAAGCGCACATCATGATGCACTCAAGTCCACTATCTTTGCTTAAACGACAAGTCTTGAACAAACGAAACGATAAAGCCGAAACTTGCAACCCACAGCAAAAGGCAAGCCATTGCGATTCGCCACTGTGCCAACCTATCAGCGAGGCTTGGCACGTGCTTAGCTGAGACTGCTTGAGCAGTAAAACACATCAGATGCGGATGTGTCAGGAATCTTGTATGCCGAGGTCGGCTAAAAGATTTCAGTTCATGGCGTTCGTGAACCGGTCGCCGAATAGAATGTTGAATTGATTGACCGCCTGCCGCCAAGTGATAGGTAGCATCTTCCAATCCTTTTTGATATTGCGCAAATCCAGATACAGCAGTTTGCTGGCGGCCTCGTCGCTCAGGAAGTGGCCGCGGTTCTTCACAATCTTGCGCAACTGCATGTGCATGCTTTCAATGGCGTTGGTAACTGGCGTGATATGAACCGATGCCCTGCGTGTTCCCGCCGCGAAGTTTTAGGGGTATGGTACGACCATCCGGGACAGGAGCACCGGGAAGCACTTCGGGTGGGCAGGCCGTTCGTCTGCGACGAATCGCGATTACGTTGCGTTTATGCTGAAGCCTGACGCCGCAACCGCCGTGTACAACCTGGCTGTCGCCTTTGAACACTACAACGAAAAGCACCCGCATAGCGCGCTGAAATACCGCTCGTCGCGGGGGTGGACACCTGGGTGCGCGACCGGCCGCAGGCGAGTGACCATGCACCAACCTGGATTGAATTGCGATGGGATAGAGACGCGGACGGCGGGCCGGCACACCCCAAGCGCGGCACACAGGCCCGACACACGAACGGAGACCATGATGCGCAAGGCACTGGATGAATACACACGTAAGCGCGACTTCGACACCACCCCAGAGCCGCCGGGGAAAACGGGCAAGCCGTCGGCACGACGGGAGCGCACCAACCATGCATTGCAGTTCTGCGTGCAGAAGCACGACGCGACGCGGTTGCACTACGACTTTCGCCTCGAGTTGGATGGCACATTGAAAAGCTGGGCGGTCCCAAAGGGGCCAAGCCTGGACCCACATGTCAAGCGCATCGCGATCCATGTGGAGGATCACCCGCTTGAGTACGCGGCATTCGAAGGTCATATCCCGAAAGGTCACTACGGCGCCGGCGACGTGATCGTATGGGACCGAGGCGTCTGGATGCCGGACGGCGATCCCGCCGAGGCCTACCGAAAAGGCCGACTGACCTTCCGCCTTGACGGTGAAAAGCTCGCCGGCCGCTGGCATCTCGTACGCACCCGGCTGAAAGGCAAGCAAGAGCAATGGCTGCTGATCAAATCGGACGACAACGATGCGCGCCCGGAATCCGAGTACGATATCGTGCAAGCGCTACCGGACAGCGTGCTCAGTGACCGTACTCTTCGGCCCGCGACATCGGCCCGACACCCCGCGACGCGTCAGGCGGCGCGCAAGCGCCAACCTGGGACGGCAAGCGACGCGTCGGCGCAAACGCTCCTGCGCAAGCCCGCCTCGCCACAGAACCGGCGTGAGTCCCGCAAGCCCGCGCTGGACGGCGCCCGCGCCGCACCGCTGCTCGAATCGCTTAAACCGGCGCTCGCGACGCTGGTGGATGCCGTCCCAGCCGGCCACTGGCGGTATGAAATCAAGTTCGATGGCTATCGAATCCTGGCGCGGATCGACGGCGATGAGGTCAAATTGTTCACCCGTAACGGTAACGACTGGACCTCGAAGATGCCGCGCCAGGCCGAGGCGCTGAGCCGCCTGGGACTAAACTCAGCATGGCTAGACGGCGAAGTAGTAGTTTTCAACGAAGCGGGACTGCCCAACTTCCAGTCATTGCAAAACGCGTTCGATGCGCGGCGCGGCAACGCGATTGTCTATTACTTGTTCGACGTGCCTTACCTGAATGGCCTAGACCTGCGCAATGTGCCGCTGGAGCCGCGCCGCGCCGCGCTGACTGCGCTGCTCGAGCACCACGAAGGCGATGTGCTGCGGCTGTCGCGCGATTTCGATGAGTCACTGGAGTCGATGCTCGACAGCGCGTGCGAGATCCAACTCGAAGGCGTGATCGGCAAGCGGGCTGGCAGCCTGTACGCGTCGCGCCGCACCACCGACTGGATCAAGCTCAAATGCAAGCACCGGCAGGAGTTCGTCGTGGTCGGCTACACCGAGCCGAAAGGTAGCCGGCAGGCATTCGGCGCATTGCTGCTCGGCCTACACGATCCCGATACCGGCGCACTACGATACGCGGGCAAAGTCGGCGCCGGATTCAGCGAAGCCACGCTGCGATCCGTGCGCGGGCAGCTGGACCCGCTGCGCACGAGACGTGCCGCGCTGGACAACCGGCCGAGCGCACGCGAGGCAACGGGCGTGCACTGGACCCGGCCTGAATTGCTTGCCGAAGTGGCCTACGCAGAAATGACGCGTGAGGGCATCATCCGTCATGCCGTCTTTCGCGGATTACGCACCGATAAGCCAGCTAGCGACATCAGGCCAGAACATGCGGTACCGGCCGACTCTGTTGCAGCCGCTGCGCCCGCAAAAGTGCCAATCAATGGACGATCGCCAACCTTCACCACCGTCTCGCCGAACAGGATACCGATCCGTGGCACAGCTATGCCCGCGTACGGCAGACGATCACCGCGCAGATGCGCGAGCGGATCGGCATGAAGCGATCCGCCTGATCCGCGGCGCCGCTTAATGACCGAAATAGACCGAGTTCACTGAGTTCGCTGGCCTCGCTATCTTGTCGCAGCCTGCGCTAGATTGCACGATACCGTTCATCGACGAGCCAACGCTGGTGTGCGCCACACTCTGTTGAGCATTGGCGCGCGCCTGCGCAGCCTGAATGCTGGTATCGT
The DNA here is from genome assembly GCF_037477895.1 of Mycetohabitans endofungorum. Lineage (NCBI taxonomy): Bacteria > Pseudomonadati > Pseudomonadota > Betaproteobacteria > Burkholderiales > Burkholderiaceae > Mycetohabitans > Mycetohabitans endofungorum. Next base: position 115,994 of record NZ_CP132745.1, on the reverse strand, counting down.
CCGCGCATGGCTCGCGGCGGTCACGGCCGCCTCAGTACGGCGCCTAACTGCTCCGCGGTGTACGGTTTGCGTAACGCTTCCCAGGCGAAACCCAAGTCATAATCGCACGGCACATCGTTGCCAGAGGCAAAGACCACGCGCAGACTGCGCTGTACGTTCACCGAGCGTTGCGCCAATTCGATCCCCGACATGCCAGGCAGCGTGACATCAGTGAGCAATACGTCGAAACGGTCGCGCCGGATCACGTCCAGCGCATCCTCCGCCGTGCCCGCCGCGATCGTCACGTGCCCTTGCATTGACAAGATTTCCCGTACCGCCTCGGTCGCCGCTGCGTCGTCGTCGACCAGCAGGATGCGCAAGCACTGCTCACGCGCGGCCGAATCGTCTGGCGTCGAAGGCTGACACGCACTAGCCGCCCCCTGCGACGGCGGATCGGCGCGTTCCGCAGACTGCAGGGCGCGGCAGGACGCGGCAGCCGCATCGCCCGAAGCCGGCACCGGAGAGCGTGCCCGGCCTGCGGCAACGGACACGTCGTGGCCGCTGAGCACGGCGCGCAAACGTGCCGCCAACTGCTCACGGCTATATGGCTTGCGCAGCAATTCGACACTATCGTCCAGCCGCGCGTTGTCCTCGATCGCATCCTTGGTATAGCCAGACGTAAACACGATCTTCAACCGTGGTCGCAGGCGCAACGCAACGCGCGCAAGCTCGGGACTGCGGATCGAGCCCGGTATCACCACATCCGACAACAGCACGTCGGCATGCACGCCGCTGCGGATCAATGCCAGTGCCTGATCTGCGTCGTCCGCGCACAGCACCCGGTAGCCGAGTCCCATCAACGTCTCAGCCACGGTAGCCTGCACCGCCTGGTCGTCCTCGACCACCAGGATCGTCTCGTTGCCGCCCTGCGGCGCTACACTCGGCGGCGCCAGCACTGTATCGGCCGTCGCCGTGGAGCGCGGCAGGTAGATGCACACGGTCGTGCCCTGTCCCGGCTCGCTACGGATCAGGATATGCCCACCGCTTTGCTTCACGAAGCCGTACGCCATGCTCAAGCCTAGCCCCGTTCCCTGCCCTTCCGGCTTAGTCGTGAAAAATGGATCAAACGCCCGCTCGATCACGCTGGACGGCATGCCGGTGCCGGTATCCGTGACCGCCAACATCACATACTCACCCGGACGCAAATCCGGAATGCCAGCCACCGGTTGCGGGCCGAGCGCCGCATTGGTCAGCGCCAGCATCAGCCGGCCGCCTTCGAGCATCGCATCGCGGGCGTTGATGGCCAGATTCAGGATCACATTCTCGAGCTGGTGGCTATCTACGAGGGTGTTCCAGAGCCCGTCGGCCACCGTCGTCTCGATATGGATCGTCTCTCCGAGCACGCGTCGCAACAAGTCGTCCATGCCGTGCAGCACACCGCTGAGGTTGACGACCCGGGGCTTGAGTGGCTGCTGACGAGCCAGCGCCAGCAATTGCGCGGCCAGCTTGGCTCCGCGGCTCACCGCGTCAATGGCCTTGGCGAGCCGCTCACGGCTCCACGCATCGCCGCCATGGCGATTCTCGAGCAGTTCGAGGTTGCCACGCAGCACCTGCAGCACATTGTTAAAGTCATGCGCGACACCGCCGGTCAATTTGCCGATCGCCTCCATTTTCTGCGACTGGAACAGCGCGGTACGGGTTTCCTCCAGCGCCTGGGCCGCCTCGCGCCGCTCGGTGATGTCGCGCGTGATCTTGGCAAAGCCGATCAACTCGCCGTCATCGTCGCGAATGGCATCGAGCACCACGTGCGCCCAAAAACGTGAGCCGTCGCGCCGAACGCGCCAACCTTCCGACTCCCAGCGCCCGTCGCGCGCCGCCACGTCGAGGCCGCGTTGCGGCACCCCGGCGGCAGCCTCCTGTGGCGTGTAAAAGCGGGAGAAATGCAAGCCGATAATCTCCTCAGCCTGGTAGCCCTTAATGCGTCGCGCACCCTGGTTCCAGTTCGTGACAATGCCCTGTGGCGACAGCATGAAGATCGCATAGTCAGTCACGCCCTGAACGAGCAGCCGGAAACGCCGCTCGCTCTCCATCGCCACATCGTGCACTTTTTTCTTGTCGCTCATGTCGCGCACAATCTTGCCGAAGCCGAGTAGCTGGCCGTGCGCACCATGCAGTGGCGTCATCACGACGCTGCCCCAGAACGTCGTACCGTCGCGGCGCATGCGCCATCCCTCGCTCTCGTAACGGCCCTCGCGCGCCGCCGTGCGCAGCGCGGCCGCGGGCGCGCCGGCCCGGCGGTCCTGGTCCGGATACAGGTCGCCAAGCATGCGCTGCAGGGCTTGCTCTCGGGTGTACCCGTAGATACGCTCGCCGCCGGCATTCCAGCTCAGTATGCGGCCATCCGGCGACAACGCGAATATCGCGTAATCAGCAATTGTTTTAACCCACAACATCGGCCAGACGGACGTCAGGTTGTCGAGGGCAGGTCCGCGGTTCGTCATCGGCACATGGCTCTTTGCAATAGGCTCGATTACAGCGTGACAAATCGTACATCGAAACCGCGCAACATGGCATCGCGCGCACTGCCCTGCGCGCGGCCGGCGCGTGGCCCATCGCGCGACGGCCAGCAGCCGATGTGGCTCATTCTATCCCAGCGTGACGCCCTTGCATCCGCTCGCGGCGCGTTAGCAGGCCAGCACTTTAAAATCCACCGCTTTACTTATTAAAATCCGCCGCATTAATTGCCTTATTGGAAGCGGTAGATATAAATATCAAACAATGCGCCCCTACAGGGATTGAACGTGTCAGGCGTCGAACTTGTACTGCGCGCGTGCATTGGTGCCGACCCGTCCACGCGCGTCATCGCGGTATGCACGACTGATGTGCAGGCGCGCTATGTGACGCCCGAAGTCGCCGCGCTGACCGGCAAGCCGGTTTCGGTGCTCACCGGCGGCACAGCAGCATGGATCGACGCAGGTCTTGCCACCGAGATCGACAAGGTGCGCACCACCCGGCGCGACGGCGGGCGCTATGTGCCGAACGGGTCGTCCGGACGCGCCACTTCGCCCGCCAGATTGTACTCCGCCCGCATCGCCGCCAGCACCGCGGCAATATCTTTCTCGTAGCCAACCGCATGGCTGAAGTGCCCGAGCGTCCAGTTGCATCCGGATGCGTCGGGCGGTTGCATATGCGGCCGCGGCACGCGGATCTTCACGCCGTCGTCGGCAATGTGATAAAGCCGGTGGAGTCGGCGCTCGAACTCCTGCTGCAGCCGCGTCGCATTCAACGTCTTTCGAATCATGAGCCATTCGGCAGCCGCCGGCGCAAGCCAGTGCGCCAGCGGCTACCGCCTTCGTGGAACTCATCGAGTATGATAGCCGAACGGCAGCCGGCCACGATGTCGCCGGCACGGCTGCTGGCAAACCCTGCCTATCCCCGAAAGTCCTGTCAATTGCCGACCTACACGCTCGCCGCTGCCGTCCACGCGGAACTGGATATTCGCAAGAGTCGCTTTATCAGCGCCGTCGTGCCAGTCGAAAACCGCGATACCGCGATGACCGAAGTCCATCGCCTGCGCACCGTCCATCCGGATGCGACGCACGTTTGCTGGGCGCTGCTCGCCGGCGGCCAGTCTGGCATGTCCGACGACGGCGAGCCGTCCGGCACCGCCGGCCGCCCAATGCTGGAGGTGCTGCGCCATCAAAACCTGGACGGCGTGCTCGCGACGGTGATGCGCTACTACGGCGGCATCAAGCTCGGTGCGGGCGGACTCGTGCGTGCGTACACGGACGCGGTTGCGACGGCGCTGCAGCACGCGCAGCGCATTGAGCGCATCGCCCAGAGGCACTTGACCATTGAGGCCGACTATGCGGATGAGGCACGTATCCGACACTGGATCGCGCAACAGGGCCATGTGCTCGCCGACAGCCAGCATGGCATGCGTGTCACACTGACCATCGTACTGCCGCAGGATGCGCTGGACGCCGCCCAGCAAGCATTGCGCGACCTGACCCACGGGCGTGCCGCGCTCGCGCCGCACTAAAGCGCGCTACGGCATTCGCTCATCGCATTTTGTGCCGTTGTGCCGTTGTGCCGTTGCGCCGTTGCGCCGTTGCGCCGTAATCAGCGTAACGGCCGCGGCGTCGCCACGGCGACCAGCCGCGACGCAATCGCATCGAATGCGGTACAGATTAGTACATAGATGAAGGCGACCAGCGCGAAAATCTGGGCCGGATAGACCATCAACCGGTTGTTGACCTGCGTGGCGAGCAACGACAATTCCGGCACGCCGACGATGTACGCCAGCGACGTGTCCTTGATCAGCGACACCCATTGGTTGATAAACGACGGCGCCATGATCCGCAACGCCTGCGGCAGCACCACGAAGCGCAGTGTCTGCATCTGCGTGAAACCCAGCGACAACCCGGCCTGCAGTTGAGCAGCGCCCACCGCGCGGATACCCGCATGCACCGCATGCGACAGGTATGCGCCGCCGATCAGCGACAGCGCGCAGACGACGGTTAGCTGACCGGGTGCATCGATATGCAGCACGACGGGCAGCAGAAAATATGTCCAGAACATCAGCATCAGCACGGGAATCGCGCGGAAGAACCCGAGCACGGCGAGCAGCGCCATATGAACGGCGCCGTGCGTCACCGCCAATGCAATGCCAGCGGCGAGCCCGAGCACGCCGGAGGCGAAGGCCGACGTCAGCGCGAGCACCAACGTCAACGCCACGCCGCCAAGCGGCCCGTTCGGGAACGTGCCGACCAGCAAGTATGGCAGATTATCCAACAGGATCGAGATGTCCATCGTCACCCCGCGCGGGCAGCCGGGTGACGCCGCTGAACCACGTGCGCGAGCGCCTCGATCACCGCGATCGTGCCGATATACAGCACCGTCGCCACGCCGAATGCGGCAAACGTCTTGAACGTCTCGGTCTCGACTTGGCGAGACGCATACGAGAGCTCGGCTAAGCCGATCGCCATCGTCAACGACGAGTTCTTCACGATGTTCATGTATTGGCCGAATAATGGCGGCATCGCGTTGCGGGCCGCCTGCGGCAGCACGACATGGCAGAACGCCTGCCAACGCGTGAGCCCGAGCGCGGCGGCGGCCTGACGTTGTCCGCCGGACACGCCCCGCAGGCCGGCGCGAAATTCCTCGCTGACGAATGCGCACGAGTAGAACGTCAACCCGAGCCAACCGGCGACGAATTCAAATGGCGGCCAGCGCAGCGACAATGCGCCGGCTTGAATCGTATGTGGCGTGTTCAGCCACTGCATCAGCCCATCGGGCAGCAATGTCGCCGCGCCGAAATACCAAAACATCAATTGCACCAGTAACGGCGAATTGCGAAACACCAGCACGTAGGCCGCGGCAGCGCGACGCACCGGCCACGTATCGGCGCTATGCGCCATCGCCAGCGCGAAGCCGCTCGCAGTGGCGGCGACGATCACCGTCGCGGCCAGCGCTAACGTGACACCGAAACCCTGCAGCAGCCAGCCGACGTACTTCGGCGCCAGGATCCACTCCTGCGGCACAGCTCAGACCTTGTCGCCGATCTTGAACAGGCGCGGCAGCGGCGTGCTCGTGTGCGGGCCAAACCAGCGATTGTAGATTTGTTCGGCCGCGCCACTCTTCTCCAGCCCGCGCAGCGTATCGTTGACGAACGCGATCAGCCGCGTCTCGCCTTTCGGAATACCCACGCCCATATAGTCGTTGGAAATCGTAAAGGCCGGGATTTCGTAGTGCTGCTTGTCGGGCACGTTGGCGAGCAGGCCGACCAACTTTGGACCGTCCTGCGTGATCGCCTGCACGTTGCCGGCCCGAAGCGCGGCGAACGCAAACGGCGTGTCGTCGTACGCGACAATGGTGGCCTGCGGGAATTTCTCGCGCAGCGTGATTTCGTTGATGGTACCCTTGTCCGCGCCGACCCGCAGACCGTTGAGCTGCTCGGCCGACTTGAGCACGCCCTTCTTGGCGAGGAACTGCTGGCCGGATGCAAAATACGGAATACTAAAGTCCACTTGCTTGGCACGCTCCTCGGTAATCGTGAAGTTGGCCAGCACGAGATCGACCTTCCTGGACGTGAGGAACGGAATCCGATTCGCCGGATTAGTCGGCTGCAACTTGAGCTTCACGCCGAGCTTATCGGCTAGCGCTTTAGCGTAATCGACGTCCAAGCCGACGATGTGATGCGTCTTCGCATCGACGAAGCCGAATGGCGGATTGCTGTCGAACGTCGCCACCCGCAACACGCCCGCCTTCTTGATGTCGTCGAGCCGGTCAGCGTGAGCAACGCCGGCCGCGACGATCAGCAAGCCGGCCAGCAGCGTGGAAAACACTGTCGATTTCATATCTTGTGAACTTTTTGATTGAGCGGCGCGTGCACCAGATCAGTGACGCGAGGTCGCTTAACATAGCATTGGTAGGACGATTTTCAAACCAATAAATGTTGCACAGCATAGAACGCCCCGGAATAATGCCTGCATGGGTTTTCAGCCATGCCATGCGGCAATGCAGCACACCGGCCTCGTGCCACACTTTGGCGTATGGCTGTTCTGTGCCGATCAAGTCGCTGCGCCGGAGCCGACCCGGATGTCTACCTTACGGCCGCACACTCGCTTAACGTTGCCCCGACGCAATGCATCGTGGTCGAGGACAGTGCCACGGGCGTCGTCGCGGCATCGTCCGACGGGTTCAACGGGAGACAGACATGACAAGCGTCACGCTGAAGAACACCGCCAAGCACTACGATGATGTACCGGTGCTGCGCAATGTGAAGCGTGGATCGCGGGCATCGCGCCCGTGCTGCTGCGCCGGCAAGCATTACCGGACGCGAACCGGCATCATCGGACACGAATGCGCAGCCGTATCACGGCACCGCCCGGACCGCGACGGGGCGCGTCACGTGAGTCACGTGAATAGCGGCGGTCAACCTATGCATCGCCGGCCAGCACCGCCCCGACTGATTTTCCAGTAATCTTGCGTTTTGGCTGCTGCGTCGGCGACCTACGCCGGCGCGGCCCAACACCGGAAGCATGCAATGAACTGGAATCTGATTGGAATAGCTGGCCCGGTCAGCAACCTAGAGCTGGTCGGGCGGCTGCTGATGGCAGCGGCACTCGGCAGCGTGATCGGCATCGAACGGGAACGGCTACAGTGGGCAGCCGGACTGCGCACCCACATGCTGGTGTGCGTCGGTTCCGCCCTGATCATGATCGTGTCGACCTACGGCTTCACACAGGTGCAAGGTAAGGAAGGCGTGGTGCTGGATCCGTCGCGGGTCGCCGCCCAGGTGGTGTCCGGCATTGGGTTTCTTGGTGCCGGCTCGATCCTGCTGCGCGGGGAAGTCATCCGGGGGCTAACGACCGCGGCGAGCCTGTGGACCGTAGCTGGCGTCGGGCTGGCCGTAGGCGGCGGACTGTACGTTGCGTCCAGCGCCGCAACGGCGATCATCTTGGTGATCTTAGTCGGCGTGAAGCCGCTTGAGCGACGCTTCATCGCGGCCAAGCTCCGCCGCGAAGTGCGGCTCGTCGCCAGCCGCGGTGCGTTGTCGATCGATACCTTGTCCGAGGTGCTTGGCCCGGGCAGCGAACGCATCAAGCGCTTCATCGTACAGCAACAGGAAGACGGCGGCGACATCGATGAGGTGACGATCGCGTTCTCGCGGGTCACCGATCCGGAATTCGCGACCATTGTGCGCCGACTCAAGCAGATGCAGGGCGTGCACCACGTGCGTGAGGTCGTTCCGTCATAGCCCCCGCGCCGATAGTTGCCGCAGCCGGCGCCTTACCTTACGGAGGAAGCGCGACAAAGCTCGGCCCGGACGGTGCATCACCGTGCCGCCGGCAAGCAACGCCGGGCCCTGCATGGCTCGTATCCGGCAATGGGACCGCAAAAGAGGAAAGCGCCGCACGGGACATCACGCCGCCGAAGCGAACCAGGCTTATCCTCGCGAACGCGCGAAACAGCACGCCAGGCCGCAGCCGCAGCGACGCGAGCCGCCCCAAGGTCGGGATGTTCCATCGACCCACGCTGCAGGGTCAAAGCCAGCCTGCCTTCCTAAACCGCCACCACAATACCGCATCGATCGCCAACATGACCGTCAGGCAAACCGGATAGCCATACTGCCAGTGCAGCTCCGGTATGCTCTGGAAATTCATCCCGTAGATTCCCGCAATCATCGTCGGACTGGCGAACAGCGCGGCGAACGCGCCGAGCCGCTTAGTCGTCTCACTTTCAGCCAGCGAGATCATGCCTAGGTTCACCTGAATCGCGGTCGAGATCATCTCTCGGCGACCTTCGATTAGCTTGTCGATGCGCACCAGATGATCATAGACATCACGGAAATACGCCTCCATGCCGGCGCACAGCGCCGGGACGCGGCCACCCTGCAACTTCCCCACCGCCTCCAGCAAAGGCGCGACATGGTGATGCAGCCGCACAAAGCGGCGCTTGAGCGAATACAGGTCCTCGACCACGTCACGCGAGGCCGCAGTGCCCTTCTTCTCGAAGATCCGGTCCTCGACGATCTCCGACTCATCGATCAACGCCTCGACGACGGGAAAATAGCGGTCCACCACGCTGTCGATCAGTGCGTACAGCACGAAAGCCGAGCCGTGCCGCAGCAAATGCACGTCGCGCTCGCAACGGGCACGCACGTCCTGAAAGCCCTGCTGACTGCCGGCGCGAATGGTCAACACATAGTTCGCGCCGACAAAAACCGCCACCTCGCCAACTTCCAATTCTTTGTCTGACGTTTGCTCGACCGTGTGCAGCACAGCGAACAGCGACGCGCCATACTCTTCGATTTTCGGCCGTTGATGGCCATGGCGTGCGTCCTCGACCGCCAGCTCGTGCAAGCCGAACTCATGTGCCATCTGTGCCAATTCTTCGGGATCCGGGTCTTTCAGCGCCACCCAAACAAAACAGTCCGGTTTCGCGACGTATTCGCTAATGTCACCCACCGGGATGTCGCCCATCTTGCGACCATCGTGGTATGCAGCGCAGTTGATCAGCATCGGTGCCTCCGCTTTTTGCAACCGCCGAAGGATAAGCCAGCTGGCGCAAAACGGCGAGTCCCTCTCCGGCAATCCCTGCGGCGTTACGGCCAGTACGCTATGCATCATGAAGCCGCTCAGATTACGCGCCGCTGCCATAGCTCAGGCCTTCAGTTGCCGGCAAATGACTGAGGTTAAATTCAGGGACTGCGGAAACGAGCTTTGCGCAGCGTGCCACAGCCGTCGCGCGCGTGTGGCAACGACGGTTCACCGTTGCGTGGGACATTCCAGGGTTTCGGCGAGCGGTTTTTGCGCAACCCATGGCGGTCGGTGTTTGACGCCAATGCCTGCGCGACGACGCGAGCCTGAGTTCGTGTCGCAACGTGTTGCTTCGTGAACGCCGGACTCCACGCAGTTCAGCATGGCATCGTTGTGCTGCTCGGCGGCTGAAAGTCAGCCCAGCACATCTACTTAAAGGAGAGCGTTATGATGCCTACCATTGGCGGCGGTTTTTTAGATCTGTCTAACCTGCAGTCGCTAGACCCCAAAACTATGTCGGCGGATCAAGGAAAACAGCTTGAGGCACTCAACCAGATTTTCAATGGGCCCCTCGGCGGCGGCGGACCGTTTGGCGCCAAGCTCAAGGAAATGATCGACGCCTACCACTCGGCTCACCCCGACACACAGCAAGCATAACCCCAAGGGCACCGGCCGACCGTGTGAGCGACATGGGTGTTGCTTACACGAGCATGGGCGGCTTGACCGCTCAGTCGGGCCGGTTTTATGCTAGTAAGCAGTCTACCGCCCAATTGCGATTCGCCGGCATCCAAATTTGCCCATAGCACCGTGATGCCGCTTCCAGATAATAGCCGACACGCTACAAGCTTTTGAGTCGCAGGTCTGCATAGTACCCCTATCGGCATGGACTTAGTTTAAGCTAGCTAATGTGAACATGAAATCGAAGCCCTACCCTTGAGCGTTATCGGTTTTCTTCTCGTTCAGCTTAAGCTCTACTCGCCGAGGTCAAGAGCAGCTATCGCCTCACGCACGTCTTGCGAAGATGTGTCGAGGTAGGGAGCCACATGGTACAAGGGCCACTCCACGCACCCGTTGCCCCAATATCCGGATCAAGACAGCCCGCTCACGATGCAGTTTGCGCAGCGAGCGGACCGCCAAAATACGCGTCGCGAATAACGCGGCGGCACGCGCCTGTCGCGGGCGCCTCGCCGCGCTCAGTTCCAGCGGCGCCGAAACCGCCGCGCTGCTCAACAAGCTGATCGACGCGCTTCACGAGGTGGGCCTAACAAAAGCCGAGATACTTGATCTAAGCCACGCGATCGCCATCTTCGCATGGGTTAATCGCCTCATGCTCACTCTCGGAGAGCCCGTGTTTCCCGCCTGATGAGAAACGCATATCGATAGCTGAATCGATTCATTATGCTAGCGGTGTGCACGCATCGCCCCTGGTTACCATAATCGTGGATCGAGCGATTCGGTTAGCAAACTGCACTGGGCTCCACGTGGAGAATTGATTCAGGGTTACGAGTGAGCTGCCCCGAAAGTTGTCATTGATGTTTCGTTTAATTTTTGGCAAAGTGCATCGCTCGCCTTGCCTGTAAGGCATTTTTGCCTTACAATGTAATTGTAACCGTGAACAAGGTAGAGGCCATGATTACTCTCACCGTCACCGCAAAAGGGCAGGTGACATTCAAACAAGAACTTTTGCGCCATCTGGGACTTCGTCCAGGTCAAAAGCTTAACGTCGATACGCTCCCGGATGGCCGGGCTGTCATCCAGGCAGTGCGGGAAGGACGGAGCATTGATGATGCGTTTGGCATTCTCAAGGCAAAAAATAAAGACAATTTCGTTTTATCCATCGAAGAGATGAACGAAATTTCCCGCAAAGGTTGGGCGGGTGAAGAATGAAATTGGCTGTTGATACCAATGTTGTACTGCGCTACTTATTGGCTGATGATATTGAACAGGCAACAATAGCTCACCAAGTGATGCGGGAAGCAACACTGGTCGCTATTGCCTTGCCGGTGTTATGCGAGGTTGCATGGAATCTATCGCGAGGCTATAAATTGGCGGCAGAGGATATAGCCAACGCTATAGCCGTTCTCGTAGAAGCCGACAACGTCGAAGTTGACCGTGGCGGAGTCGATGCTGGTCTGGCGATGTTACGGGCGGGGGGTGATTTTGCCGATGGTGTCATAGCCTATGAAGGCTTGGCCCTCGGCGCAGAGGTTTTTACTACCTTTGATAAAAAAGCAGTCGCCATACTCAAAAAGCATAGCTCTATCAGAACCCGGCTACTATCCTGAATGTATCGTTGGTATCAGCAACCGTTCAAACGAATTTACAACTACATCCCGCCCTATACGGGCCGGCCACTGCGCCGTCATCCTGCCTGGCGTAACGCAACCCGCATCAGCTTGCCGCTCTCGGTACGCGGCAAGTCATCGGTAAACACGATGCTGCGCGGATATTTGTATGGCGCGATCGTCTGTTTTACATGTTCCTGCAATTGCGAAACCAACGCGTCGCTGGGCTCGTACCCCGCTGCCAGAATGACAAACGCCTTAACAATCTGCCCCCGCTCCCCGTCGGGCACGCCGATCACCGCGCACTCGGCCACGGCCGGATGCTTCATCAGTGCCCCCTCGACTTCCGGCCCCGCGATGTTGTAACCGGCCGAGATGATCATGTCGTCGGCCCTTCCCAGATAGAACACGTAGCCATCCTCATCGATCACCACGGTATCACCCGATAGGTTCCAGCCGTTGCGCACGGCTTTCGCCTGCCGTTCGTCGGCGAGGTACTTACAGCCGGTGGGGCCCTTCACGGCGAGCTTGCCCGGCGTACCTGGAGGCACCGGCCGCATCTCGCCGTCCAACGCTTGCACCACGTAGCCGGGTACCGCCTTGCCGATGGCGTTGCGCCGCACTTGCGCGCCGGCGCTGCCAATGAAGATATGGATCATTTCGGTGCTGCCGATACCGTCGATCATCTCCAGCCCGCTCGCCTGTTTCCACGCCTGGCGCGTCGCATCCGGCAGCGCTTCGCCGGCCGACACGCTGCTACGCAGCGATCCGATATCGTACCGAGCAGTCAGCGCTGTCATCTGCCGATAGAAGGTCGGCGCGGTAAAGACCATCGTCGCGCGGAAGCGCTCGATCGTGGCCAGCAACCCGTCCGGCGTCAGCTTCTCGATCAGCACAGTCGATGCGCCAACGCGCAGCGGAAAGCACAGCAGTCCGCCCAGGCCATACGTAAAGGCCAGCGGCGGCGTGCCGCAGAATATGTCGTCGGCTCGCGGCTTGAGCACATGACGGGAGAATAGATCGCACATCGCGAGCACGTCGCGGTGAAAATGCATGCATCCTTTTGGCGCCCCGGTCGTGCCGCTGGTGAAGATAATCAGGCAAACGTCGTCGCTCGCGGTATCGCACGCGTCGAACTCGGGAGCCTTGCAGCGCGCCAGCACGTCAATCGAATCCGGTGCTTCATGATTGAAAAAGCGCACATCCTTCAGCGTCGTGCAGAAGTGCTCATGTCCGGGTGTGCGGCAATACTCGATTTCCTCAGCCAGTCGCACGTCACACAACGCGGCGGCGATCTGCGCCTTGTCGATGATCTGCTTGAGTTCTTTCGCGCGCAGCAGCGGCATCGTTGGCACCGTCACGAGGCCCGCCTTCACTGCGGCGAGCCACATCACCGCCATGTTCAGCGTGTTCGGGCCGCGCAGCAGCACCCGATTACCGGGCACCAACCCCATGTCCTGGACCAATACTCTAGCGGTACGGCTCACCAGCGCCTGCAATTCGCGATAGCTCGTCGCGTGCCGCTCGCCCGCGCGATCCGACCAGATCGCGCAGCGTTCGCCATGGCCCGCCTCGACTGCGCGATCGACCAATTCGACCGCGCAATTAAAACGCGCCGGATAGGCAACATCGGGATTGTCGAGCAGCAATTCGGGCCATTGCTCCGGCGGCGGCAAGTGGTCGCGGGCGAAGGTATCGAGATGAGCAGATTGTTCCATCAATACGGTTTCCTAAAATTCAGGCAGCACGACTGCCCGGCGCAACATTGACATAAGACGCAAGCCGATGGTTCCAACCGACCGCGCTGACTTGCACACGCCTCCCACGAGTCGGCGCCGACAGTTCCCCCGCTAGCGGCACGCGGCTTCGCCCTCGGGGATAACCGCGGTCACCTCGATCTCAACCTTTGCGTCGTCCTCGATCAATGCCACCACCTGGATCGCGCTCATCGCGATGTCGTAGTGGCCGACAATTTCGCGGAACGCCGCCCCCACTTCCTTGGCGGCCGCTAAATACTCGCGCTTGTCGGTTACGTACCAGGTCATGCGCACCAAGTGCTCGCCGCGACCGCCGGCCTGTTCGAGCACGGCCATCAGGTTGGCCAGCGCCTGTCGCGCCTGCCCGGCAAAATCATGTGCGCTGAGTGCCTAGCCGCAGGTCCGATGCCATTGCGACGACCGCGCCGGCGCCCGCGCATACGCCATCGACCGCCTTGACGTCCGTCGCATACGTTAGCGCACGAAATAGATCACGCAGTTCAGCATAGGATGCGAAGGTCAACGGGTTCTTGCGCTCGGGCCGGTTCAGCACGATCGTCGCGACCTTGCCCTCGACCTGCCACAGGAAATGCTGCGCACGGTAGTCCGCGAGCGTCGTCCGGTTGCCGGAGACGAGCGATGCGTCAGCGGTTTTGTCATCATGCATCTCGTTTCAGTGTGTCCAACAGGTGGCTTTTGAGCTTGCCCAGCTTCTGGTGCAATCTCGCCTTTTCGTCTAGTTCCAGTCCGCCGAACAGTTCGGCGATCCATTGCTCGTGCACAGCCGCCATCCGGTCGAACAGCGCGCGCCCTGCCGGCGTCAGCCGGACTGTATACGCGCGGCGATCACTCGGATCCTCCGCACGCGTGACCAGCCCTTCTTTTTCGAGCTGGTCCGTGATGCCCGTGACGTTACCGCCGGTCACCATTAGCCGGCGCGACAACTCGCTCATCTTCAGTCCGTCCGGATGGCGCTCGAGCTGCGCCATCAGGTCAAAACGCGGCAGCGTCATATCGAACTCGGCGCGCAGCCGCTTGCGCAGCGCCGTCTACACTAGGTTGGTCGTGGTCAACCACCGTAGCCACAGACGCAGGCCCATATGGCTGCTGGCGCCACCGCTCAGTTCCAGGTCGACGACATTGTCCAGCCTGCTCAGGTTCACATCACCTCCCCGCCGCTGACAGATAGCATGACCATTGATCGAGCGCGCCCCTGGTGGGCACAGCCACAGCACAGTGTCCGCCACTTCTTCGGGCTCGATTAAACGACGTTGCGGATTAGCGCACATCAGTTCGCGTCGCGCATCCGCCTCGTCACGACCAGTCTTCGACACAATCTGCGCAATCGACTCGCGCAGCAGTGGCGTGTCCGTGTAACCAGGGCAGAGCGCATTTACCGTGACGCCGCGGGTCGCATATTCGAGCGCCAGCGCGTGTGCACCAGTACACGCCGCCCAAGTTTACGTCGAGCATGCGTTGCCACAACGCCGAATCGGTCCGGCTGAATGGCGCGGCTTGCGCGTGCCCGGCGTTGTCCACGAGGATGTCCACTGGACCGAACGCAGCATTGACTGCTGCGAATACGGTGTTGACCGAATCGGCTTGCGTGACGTCCACTGCGGCAGCTTGCGCGCACGGCACCGGCCGTGCATCGGCATCGGGTGTCGACAGCAGCCATTTCTAAATATTTTATTGTCGAGCAAATGTCTGACGCAGCGACTAGGTTGGGTAACGGCGATGCGGTTAAGGCACTTGTCGATCATCCAACAACGCCTGCACGTAGGCACCGCCACGTTTGACATAGATTAACAAGATTGCATTGGCACGTTGCTAAGCTGCGTTCTAACCGCTCGTTGCCTCACATCCGATGTAATCATCTGACATTACCTCGGATGTGACCGATCCAATTCTTGGACGACCGATCGCATCCGACTGGATCAAGCTTTTCACAACGCAAAAACACCGTCACCTCATTGGCGAGCGCGGCAAACCAGCCTACGTCGCCGAACACGGCCTCTTGCAGTTACCCTGTACCACACCGCAGAGTTCCGCCTTCGCCTTTTCCGCTGACTGCTAACCACGCAAAATGTGCCGACCCGCTTGTCCGTTGCTGCGTCAACGGCCCACTATTGGTAATTTGTGGTTTCGCGTACATCGGACCGTTGTCGGCGTACAGTAGCATGTACGATGCGCGTACCATACAAAGGGCATCGAATGAGACGTTATTTTTACTGGTTTGTAAAGATCGCGATTGCAACGTTGGCCGGCGCGGCACTGCAAACGGCCTTTGGCAGCGATCAGACCGGCGGGAACGTCGCATCGCACTTGACTGTCTCGAATGTGGGCGCCACAAAAGTAGCGGCCATCCTGCCGAACCTGGCCGGTGCCGCCGCGAAATCCAGCGGACCGGCGAACACGCCGGCCCCGGCTGCGCCGCCAACGATTCCGTGCGGCAATAGCATTAAAGGGGTGTTCTACGGCATTGGCGGCCACGTCGGGCAAGGAGGCGTGTATGACAAGATCAGCTATGAAGCGCAACTTGATCATGTCAAGGAACTCGGTATGACGATGTACGGACATGATGTTTTTAATTATGCCAGTACGCAAAAAGTCCTTCGGATTGCTAAACTGGCAAAAAAACAATGCATCGGCGTGTTCGCAACACTAACGGCCGACCTAAGCGCCTATGCCAACGAGGATGCAGCCTATCGCGACGGGTTAAAACTGGGGACGATGGTCGCCATGACGCTCAAGGGCGTCGTCCAATATTACCAGGTGGGGAACGAGTACGAGAATGTCAGCATTCGCCGCGGGCATGGCAGTCATCCGGATGACTATGACAACGCCTCTTTTCAGAAGGCTCGTGGTTCGATTCTCGGGATGATTGATGGGATAAAGGCTGCAAACCCCTCCGCCACGATCGTGATGTGCCCGCCAGGATGGCTGCACTTTGGTTTTCTGGACATGTTGTACACCGGCACACAACCCGACGGCTCCCGAGGGCACCGGATCCCGCAATGGGACATCACCGCATGGCATTGGTATTCAGACATGGGGGACATCACCGCCACGCGAGGCGTCAACGTGCTCAGGCACTTGCATGAGACGTACCGCAAGCCGATCTGGATCACCGAACTGGGCGTCCGACCGGGCGCGAGCGAACAAGCATCGGCAGCCTACCTGGTGGGGCCGAACGCGCTCGGCGGCCTAGTGGAGAATGCCAAAAAGTACAATATTCAAAACGTTACACTGTATGAATTGTTCGACGACGAGGCGTACGGTGGCGATGGAAACTACGGTTTGCTAGCTGACGATGGTGTCACCCGCAAGCATCGCTATAACGTAGTCAAGCGGTTCATCGCGGCGCACGCGATGCCGTAGGGCGCGCATACGCACTAAGGCGTGTTCACACTACGAGGACCTTCGACGATCAGCGCGAAATGGATTAAGGTAGTGGACACCGCATGACAATGTCGGCTTTGCCCAGTTTACAAAGGCCGGTTAATGTATCGTGCCAGTGTGAGTCTTCCGCCAACAGCTCGCGCGGTCTTGCCATGTTTAGCCAGAGTGAAGCTCAACGGGGTACCGGGCTCCTTGCATCTTGATGGTCGAACGCCATGGGCGTGGATTCAGCCCATGACGGGGCAACGCCATTCTCACGGTAGCCCTGAACTTGGACAGATTATGGCAAAGGCTTGCCGCTCCATAAAGGTGACGAAGCGAACAGTGGGTTGAACTGCTCCAGGGTCAATGCAGGTTGCTCTTCATACCCACCATGCCAAGCCTCGACACTCGGCAGAGGTGACGATGCGAGCAACGAATTGAGTTGCTCCAAGGTTAATGCAGGTTGCCCATTATGCGGCCCTTGCGCGTCTGTTTTCGACAGCTGCAGACACTCTGTGCTATTGGACACACTCTCCAGCACGCTCTGGCAGGGAGAGAAAGGAGCGGTCAGCAACAGGCGCTTCGGGGCGGGAGGCGTACTGCCATACGCCTGGGCTTTGCGCTTCGCGACGTGGACTGCACTGTTTGGGTGGTTCGCGATTAATGCAGGTTGCCCCTTATGTAGCCCTTGCGCGTCTGTTTTCGACAGCTGCGGACGCTCTGTGCTACTGGGAACGCTCTCCAACACGCTCTCGCTGGGGGTGAAAGGAGCGGTCAGCAACAGGCGCTTCGGGGAGGGAGGCATACTGCCATACGCCTGGGCGTTGCGCTTCGCGACGTGGACTGCGCTGTCTGGTTGGTTCGCGATGACGCCACTCGATGTTCGTGCAAACCGCGCTGCCTTAAGCGCACGGGAATGCTCCCGCAAGACCGACAGCTGGCCTTGCACAGGAGCCTGCCTGGCGTCGATAGACGCCGGTGTTGGCTCCTGTCCTGGTTGCGTCGAAGTAGTACCGATTTGTCCTATACCGCCCCAAAGAGCGGAAGATATATAAATATTATCCATAGTGCCGTCTCTTCTTCATTGATATAGTTTATAAATCATGCACTCCGCTTGCCTATCAAGTAGCGAGGGACTCACTTCATAAACGAAATGAACAACGCGCACGCATAGTGCATGTACGGCAGCGCTCGATTGTAGCGGCACGCGTTTGAAGTAGCGGTCGCACGGCGATGGCGAGCGCGTAACCAGCATCGTGACCGCGCCGATCACGGCTCACGTATTTTTTCGAACAACGCGTCGATATCCATGCCGTCAACATTGATACCGAACGTACCGACCAGGCACTCCGCCAACTCGGCGGCGCTGACCAGTCGCCGCCGTTGATCGCTGCCGTCGCGCAGGTGCAACGTGAGCCGATCGTTGCGCAGCGCAGCACGCGCGTCGCCGACGACGCGGCACACGATCAGCTCGCGAATAAAATGCGAATCGGGATGGGCGCAAGTGTACCAATTGGCCATCTCATGATCGATTCGATACGTGGGCCGTAGCTCGAACCGATAGACCTTCTGCCAGCGCGAACCCAGCGCTACTTCGAGATCGTAGCCCTGTTGCAACGCAGGCTGCCCGATGAGCCGAGCCGGCTCAAACGGCGTCGGCTGAACGGCGCCCGCGTCCAGCCGCAATGGCGCCGTCAGTGTGATGGCACCAAAGCCAACATCGGCAACGAACGGCCCTTCGGGTAGCGCGATATGCAACAACATGTGGGACTTGGCCGTCACGTCGGTACCGTCGCGCGTCCATAAGACGCGCGCAAGCATCGGCGTCACATCGAAGCCTAGCTCGATGAGCACTGCGGCAAACAGTGTGTTGTGCTCGAAGCAATAACCGCCTCGGCCGCCGGTCACGAGTTTTTGCTGGATCCGGTCCAGGTCCAACAGTACGCGCTCGCCGCGTAAAGGATCGAGATTCTCGAATGGAATCGCGCGCGGATGCAGCGCATGCAGCACACTCAGCACCTGGAGCGTCGGCTGCGCCGCCCCGGCATAGCCGATACGCTCGAAATAGGCGGCAAGGTCGACGCGTTCAGCCATCGCAGTGCGCCGTCGCGCGACGCGCGCGCGAACCTGCCCTCGCACGGCAATGCCAACCGCTCCCCGGCGCCGCGTTGCAACGGATCATCATGGCGTACCCGCGCACTGACGCGCTGCGCCCTCGATCCACAGGTTGCCAGGATGGCGCTTGCCTGGGTAGAACCGGAAGCTCGTGCTGCCATCGTCGTCGGTACGGATCTTCACGATGTTGGAGTCGCCGAAATCCAACATTTGGCCCTGGGGAATCGGCGACGCGCGAAATGACGCATGATGCCGACTCGCTGCCTCGGTCATGCACGCGATCACGTCCTCCGTACTGCGCCCAGTCGAGGCAACCTTCTCGGGTTCGCCGGCGTCGGGGTTATGCTGCATCAGCATACAGCCGCTCAAAGCGAGCGCAAAAAACATCGAAACAAAAAGCTTGGTCATCCCATCTCCCGGTTGGGCTCGCTCCTCCCAACAGTAGCACGACCGGTGCCCACAGCACGTCACGCAGCGGACTGCTGCGTCAACGCGAACGAATCGCTGCGCGCAGCCGTCCATCCGTTTTCGTGCAGCGGGTACAGGTAGCGGCCGGCCCTCAAACCTGCCATTATCGTCATGGCAACCGCAGTAGCCCGGCGCAATCTCCCAGAGGATGTCGCAAAGCCAACCGCTACAGGATCGCCAATGCGCTCATCTTTGGCGCGCCGCGCCGGCAGGTCACCACGTCCGTCGTGATGACACCCCATTTCCGGACAACCGCGCCCGGCCATGCGCATTAATAAAGTCTAGTACCGCTCGATTGAATGCGCGCGGGTGCGCCAGGTTCATCCCGTGCGAGGCGCCGGTAATCATCACTTGGCAGGCACCGTCGATGCGCTGGTGCAGCCATCCGATGTTCCGATGAAACATTGAAGGGCTTTTCTCCCCGCCGACCAGCAGAACCGGCACCGTGATTGCGCCGGCCTCGTGCTCGGCAAAGGCCGGCATCCGCTCCGCAATTTGCGGCCGCAGCGTATGGGCGTTGTCGCGCGCCATTGCCTTGAACCCGTCCGGGCTTTGCGCCCATGACCCTGGACGGCTGACCGAGTCGACAAACAAAGCCAGACCAGCGTCCACCTCGCCTTGCTCGATCAGCGTTACGGCACGGGTACGCAGCGTGTTGACCTGACCCGCGGCCGCCGGCGCGTTTGGCGCATCGCT
This sequence comes from Mycetohabitans endofungorum, assembly GCF_037477895.1. Taxonomy (NCBI): domain Bacteria; kingdom Pseudomonadati; phylum Pseudomonadota; class Betaproteobacteria; order Burkholderiales; family Burkholderiaceae; genus Mycetohabitans; species Mycetohabitans endofungorum. The sequence goes on along the minus strand of NZ_CP132745.1, from coordinate 96,266 downwards.
GCCTTGAATGGCGCCGCCCGGGTCGGCCAGCGTCACGCTGCGCAACCGGTCGGGAAAGCGGCGGGCAAGATGAAACGCAAGGTAGGCGCCACGGGAATGCGCGACTACGTGCGCCGGCTCGCGCACCACCTCGTCGATGAACACGGCGATCTGCTGTACATGTGCGTTCCAGCTGAACGGCAGCGCACAATTGAGCTCGCGCGTCGGAAAGTAGTGCCCGAGGCTGAGCGACAGCACGCGATGCGTCGACGCCAGCGGCACGAACTGCGGCTCCCAATACCGGTAGTCGCACAGCGAACCGTGAACCAGCACGATCGGCTCGCCACTGCCCGCCTGCGCGAAAGCAACACTTGCGCCGTCAGCCAGTGTCATGGACTGAGCGTGCAGCATCGCGCGCGTCGGCGTCGCGCGCGGCATCGGGAAGGCGCCGGTCATTGCTTCGGCTCGACCATGAAGTGCTCGGTCGATTGTCCGGCATGCACCGCTCGCTTGAGCCAATCGGGCATGTCTCCCTCACCATCCCATACGTTGCCATACGCATCACGAAACAATATCGGCTTTATTTTCTTTTCCTCTTCAGCGAGTGCTTCGGCCAAGCGCTCAATGGAAATACCGTATTCGTCCATCCGGTGGTGAATATACGCAATGATTCGCTGTCTCTTCTGTTCGTCCATAGGGGGAAGTCATTGTGTCGCGCAAGCTGCACGGCGAACCAGCGAGAGCTCGCCGGCGGCACAGAGGAGGCGTTTACCCCGCTATTTTAACGCTCTTTGCGAAATCCCGATCAGACCGCCGGCTGGCGCCGGCTGCACGGGTCAGAATTGCGGCTTGCGGCCACGCCAGCCGCCGCCGTGCCGCGCATGGCGCAGGAACAATGGAATCCCCGTCAGTTGCGCGATAAACCATGCCAGCGATGAGTCATCGTGGATATCGATGGCACGCAACCTGAACGGATCGGTCGCGTCATCGTTCCAGCCGACGTCGCACGTTCTGGCGGTGCGGTAGCCGGCCGCGCGCAACAGCCGGATCTCCCTTTCCCCATAGTTGCCGTTCGGATATGCAAAATGCTCACAGGACCGGCCGGTCAACCGTTCGATGTCCCGCCGGGAGCCGGTGATCTCCTGCTCGCATTCGGCGTCGCGCAGCAAGTCAGGATCGGATGAAAACGCGTATGGGACTGAAAGTCGACCCGCGCGCGCATTTGCTTGACCTGCCACACGCTAAGCCCGGTCGGCGCGGGCCATCGCGACCCTCGTCTCCGATCGTCGGCTCCTCCGGCTGCCCGTCGCCCGCCAGCACGGGCAAGATTTGCCCCAGCTCCGCACCTTGGTAGCCGCGCTCGCGCAATTGCGCGAGGCGTTCACAGTTTGGCAGCCGCTTTAATCTTTCGATATCTGTACCAGCGGCAGCCGAATGCATCCACCAATGTGCAGCGCGATGCTTGATGACGCCGCTACACAAAAAAATGGTCGGACGCGCCCGATACTTGTCGAACACGGGCAGCAGAGCGGCGTTACCAGCATGCCCATCATCCAACGTAATGACCGCGCGCGGTCAGCCGCGGCCCAGCTGACTTAACGCATCCAACGGCACGATGTCGCAGATCCGCAACGCACGTGTTAGATCGCAAGCCGCGGGGTTTGGAAGAGAATGACATGGACAAACGCTGCAATGTGCTGATCATTAATGATTTCGCCTCTAAAGGTGGCGCCGAGGAAGTGTACCGGACGTCTGCACAGCTGTTGCGCGCCATGCCGGGCGTGAAAGCTGATCACCTGCACAAGTCCGAAAGGCGCGGTGCATGATGCATTGAAAAAGCTTTACTGGCATTCGACCAGGCTGCTGTGTCATCCCGCCCGAGTGTTCGATCTGCTGTTGTGCCCGAGCCGGTACATGGAGCAAGCACTGCACCGCGCCGGCATCATGAACACGTCGCTGCTGCCCAACCCAATTGACGCGGACATGCCCATATGCGCGCCCAAACCGATCCAAGCGCGCCGCATCAACCTCGCATTCGCCGGCCGCATCGCGGCGGAAAAAGGGCTAAACGAGTTCATCGCGCTGGCACGCGCCATGCAATTCGCCTATTTTAATAAGCTGACGATTTTCGGCGACGGGCCGGAACGGGCCGCGCTCGAGCACCGCAACGCCGATTTGATTTGTGCTGGGCAGCTCGAATTTCGCGGCAGGCGTCCCCATCGCGTACTCCTAGCCGAATTGCGCGAGACCGCGCATGCCGTGGTGTTGCCGTCGATCTGCGCAGAAAATGCGCCGCTGTCGATCGTCGAGGCGGCCATGCTCGGATTGCCGGCGCTCGTGCACGACATCGGCAGCCTGTCGACGTTCGGCGACGAAATCGGCAATAAGTTCAAGTATCGCTGCGATACGGCGAGCTACCGCACGGCGCTTGACGCGCTGATACGGCATCTCGGCCAGCCGAATCGCCGCTATGACGTCGGTGAATATCATCCGCAGCGGTACGCGCAGCGACTCGCCACCGTGCTGCGCCTGGAGCGAAGCAATGAACAACCGGAAGTCACGCACGCGGGCAGCGTGGTCGCAGCGGACGGCGGCGCATTCCCTATCGGGTAGGACGACCCGTTTCACAGCCTGTTCAACGGTTGCACATACTGGCCGCCGCTTGCATTTTTGCGATCGCCGCTTGCATGGCAACTGCTGCAATGCAACACCAATCCCACGTCCTGGCGCACCTTAACGCAAGGCGCACCATGCGCCGCGCCATCGTCTTGCTCAACGCTGCATGGGTACATCCGCTGCCGTGCCACGCAGTATAATGCTGCATTGCATCATTGAAACCTTGCCACAAGCCGCCTAAAGTCAATTCAGGCGCACACATGCCGTGTGCCACCCATAACGTGACAAGTTGGATACTTAGAGGAGCAGATCATGCGGCTCACGACTCACCTCTTACGACACGAGAACCACTTCGAGTTGCGACATGCAACGATGCCCACCTATATCGTAAGCTACCTATTCCCCGCGGTGCTGTTGCTCTATGAAATATGGCGGGTCGGCTCATGGGTATCCGGGCACGGCATGAACTTTGCCAACTTCAGTTCAATGGGGTACGAATACACTGTGATGCTCGCCTGGTTCGGACTACAGGTGACAATTGAGATCGTGTTTCTGATCGGTGCGGCGCTCAGCCGCCATCACGACTTCGGGCATCGCATCGCCAATTTGCTGTGTGGCGTGTTTTGCTCTGCCGTCGTCCTGTTGTTTGATTTCGGCCTACAGCACTGGATGTGACCGACGCGGCCGCCCGTCGTCGCGGCTGCGCTAAAAATGCCTGTGTCTTGCGCGCAAGGCATTTAAGCGCTTTAGCAGGGGGAAAGCGGTGCGAGAACTTGAGACCTATAGGCCGAACCTTGAAAGTCAACAACAAGAATAGTTCGTTGATTCGAGCACCGTTTGCCGATTTATCCATCGATTTATTTACGAAGGCATAGTCGCTCACTGTCCAATTTCTTGGGTTCGATTCAAATTTAGTGGACGTAGCCGCCACGCTCAGATCGGTCAGTGCTAGACGCTTATTTCCGCGCGCTGACGTTGAATCGGTGCTGACCGTGGAAGACCATGAGGGAAGGCAGAGCAGAACCGGAATGGGACCGGTAGGAGGAAAGCGCGGGTTGACCACGTGAGAGCATGCCTCACCTTATCGTTTGCCGCCAGAATGGCTCGCATGGCATGCCCTGGCTTCGGTTACTTCTCAGCGCCGTGCGGTGCGTGCCGCAACAATAGCCTCACCTTTCTTGCCATCACAGGCAGCCGCCGCGCGGCTGACAAGCCCATAATGGATACTCGTTATTTGTTTGCTTCCCACACGTCGGATCCGACCTCGCTTCGAACCGAGATGGACAATAGGGCCGAAGCGCCGACACCGCAACCCGTTCAGCGACCAGCTCCGCGCTCGATGAGCGGGCATGCACTACCGATGCTGAGTTGGTCCTCCAGCGATCGGCGTGGACCGCATACGCTGCCGGAGAGCCGCCACGCGTATGGCATGACATGGCACCAGACGGTCCAGGTGGAATCGGCCCACCGCCCCACATCACCTATGGCGTCAACGCCGTCGCAGCGAGCCGAATTGCCATCCGACGCCTCGCCGCCAAGCGTGGCGACCCGAACCGCGCCGGCCGGCCTGGGCAACGCCACCCGTGCCAGAAGTTACACGTTTCGTCCCAATCCCCAGGACGCTGCGCTTCTTCAAGATCTGTCCGCGCGCCTGGCTGCCTATTTTGCCTATTGCGACTCGCGGGATGCGGATAAATCATTGAAAAAGAGTAGTATAGAGCAGCACGTGCATAACCTACCAGGGCTATCGGAATGGCTGATGGAACAGCCTGAGCAAAGCCTAACCAATGTGCTGACACGGCTTGAAGCCGGTCATCTGTCAGATCTCGGCCAAAAGCAATTATTCACTCGGTATCAGGCCAACCCGGTAGGTGGGCACCGCGCCCCATTTGACGCCCGCTCCATCGGCGCCTCAGTCCGGTGGCTACGAAAGTTGCGGGCATGGGAGTGCGAGCAGGCGTTGGACAGCATCGATTTGCCGGGAGTTGCTAAACACCCTGTGCCCGCAGAGATAGATACTCAGGTCAAACAGGAACTGATTGCGTACTGGTTGGCGACGCAATCTTCGACGCAAACCGATGAAAAAGTGCTTCAACAGGCTTCGCATTTGTCGCCAAACAATAAAGTCGTCTTAAGATCATTGGCACGGTGGCTTTCCAAAACATACGATCAAACGAACAAACTGGATTGCATTGCCAAAAATGCAAAGCCGGACATGTTAGATTTAATCATTGAGCATTACAAGTCAAGCACCAGCAAATATTACAAAAACCAAATCAATGCATCAATAAAACGCCTTATTTCAGGAGAAAAAATTGTATTCAACAGAAACCTGGATGCGCAATTGCATACGGACGATAAGCTGGCAATCAACATTATTAAACAACATCAATCTAATTTTCGGACTATTACGGCATTTAAGCAGTTTGCCATTTGGGAAAGAGAGCAGCTGCAGCCGGTGGGCTTGGCACAACTTATTGCAAATCCGGCCTATCAAACTCACTCTGACAGGTTATTGAAAGCATTCGACAATGATAAATATATAAAACTTGTTTATAAAATCTGCGTAAAACGGGAGATCCCCAAGGCCCAAGGAAGCGACGAGTTGAAGCAAGCGTTGAGTAAGCTACTGCCTTGATACAGGAAACGGCCTGCCATCGGTCATCGAGCGATTGACATTGAATTTTAACATCCCAAGTGTCACGCCATTGACAAAGCTTGGCCGTGCAATATCCGATATCCCCTCCTATCTCGTTATTGAGAGCGAAGTTGGCGATCGGGCAAGCCTTAAACAGCGACAACTATGCCGAAACCAAAAACAAACCTGCCGCTGGCATTGCCAAGGGACTAAAGCGCTTGCCCTATCCGCTGCACGGGGGGTGCTGTGGATGTGAGAGGAGTTGGCCCCTGCTAAGTTTGCACATACTTGACCACTAAATGTGTCGCCACCCCGTGCCGTTGCCATTGTCAGCAGCAACTTAGAAGTGGCTCTTCCCCACTTTGTGTGAAGTTTCACGTCACAAGTTAGTAGCAATCTCCAGCACTTCTGCATCACCAGCGTGTGTCCAGATCATCCATCCTACTCTCGGTATACCTGTTCGAGCCTTCGTTCGCGGTGATCTTCGGCCCGCCGCTTTCGCCTCGACCTACTACGCCCTCTGCTCGCCATCCTGCCGCCTCTTGATGTCAGTAGCTGGCACCTTCGCCAGCACGCGAGCGGCTCTCCCCGAGTATGACACCCCCACCTTCACGCTCATGCCTGTCGGATATACGTAACGACGTCGGTGCAAGTTTCGGGCTTCAGTGATTATGGATATCTTACCCAGTCGCCATGCCTCATACCCGCTTCCTGTTCGTCAAGCCAGCGCTTTGTCTCGGGCTTCCTCTAGATTCGCAGTCGCCCGCGACACCCTTGCCTCTGGCTAACACTTCCCCTTGCCGGGCGTGTAGAGGACTTTCGCTTTCTAGTGAGTGCGCCCTGCCGGGCGCACCGCAAAAAAACGCACGGCTCGCAGCCGTGCGTCCATTCGCGGCCCGGAATCGTCTGGCGCGCTCCGTAGCCCGCGTCTCTCAGGTTCCAACTCCACCCTCTCTATCGGGATAGCTATTTGCCGCTAACATCTTAATCTATCAGTGGTTTAACGCACTGTAAAGGGTTAATTTCGGTGTTCCAACCTCACGGCCATCTTGCGAAAAGCGATAATCGAGGCCTCTAGCGTTCACCCTAAAAGCGATTGTCCCCCTTTTGACCGATCTATCGGTAACCTACTGCGACGGCAGTGTCCTGCAAACCGTGCGCCTTCAGAAATGCCCTCCCCCGCCGTCCTAAAAGCAAGATTGATGCTTGTGGTACCGGGACGCCAGATACTCGACTGACCGCTAAATAGCATGGCGACAAAAGATCTGTCGTCATGCGGCCCGTATGCCGACGCTTACCTAAAGACCGAACAAGAACAAATCCAGCTTGGTGTTATTGACCTATACGACCATCAGTACGGCGCGCATCCCAGTTTCCACAACAAAATTCGGGAAAACGATTCGCTCCACCGATTGTGGCACTGTGTAGCATCCCATGGAACACCGGCGGCGGCGCGCCCACACAGGCGGCCTGGCCGTCCAATACCTACCACAGCACATGCATCGGCTGTGTAAAGCACGACAAGTCGTTCTAGCTCCCAACGGTCTGACCCTGCCAACTCAAGCATGCACGAGCGCGCAGCGCAGTGAGCAACCATGACCAAGCAGCGCGATTGGCGCTGAGCCGCAACGCGAATTTTTCATAGACAGACACCCCGCTCGTTGTATGCAGATCGAAATGCCAGCGGACACCGGTATGAGCCTCGGCAAAAACGCTTGCTGCACGTTTGAGCGGCGCCACGCGCCGCGCACATACGTCAGCGACCCGTTGCTACACTAGCTCGATCGGTGCAGTCTCGTCGCTATGGATGCCGTACAACACCAACACGGCGGGAACCACTCCGTCGCTGGGGGAACCGCCCGCAGCGGACGCCATCGTCAGCACTCCATGATCGATCCAGTATCAGCAAATATGAATGGCCAGTCTTTCTTCGCGCTCAACGGGCACTTCTCCCTGCAGCGTCAGCGCAAGCGGATCGGACAGCCACGCCGGCTCAGCGCTGGAAGTCATGGACGGACCCGAGACTGAGTCACTGCGTAAGTTCATTGAGCACGGTGCAGCATTGCGCCAGCAGTTGCGGATCGCCGAGATCGTCAGCGTTCAGACGATCGCGATAGTGCCTCTCGACTCCGCGTTCAGTTGCGCAGACAACTTGTCGTTCCTCCACAGCGATGGCTTCACTTCATCGATCTCTCGCACGGTCAACACGAGCAGGTAAGGCGCTAGCGCGAAAATGGGGACCCTCGCTTGATCGACGGTATCGCGGGTCACTTGGATGCTGGTCATGGCGACTCCTCGATTGCAGTCGAATAAAAACATCTTGGATGGTAGCTAATACAACACCTTTCGCCTACGCGAGCCGTTTTATCAGTTCCCGTAGACGGTCCGGCGCGCCACTTCGCCGGCAGCCCGCCGGATTCGTGGTTAGCGCGTCGCGCCCGTGGCGTCGGCGTCAGAATCACGGATATCGACATTGCACACCAGCGAGGATCGGGAATGTCTGACAGTTTTTCAGTCCGCCATTGCGGAGCAAAGCCACCAATCGTGGCCGACTCCGCCGACGCGAAACCGCGAACGGATCAACGCAAGGCGACTGACACTGCTAAGCGTGCACCCAGCAATGGCCGATTGTCCGGGCTAGGCGCGAAGCCTGCCTACCGATCCGATGCAGCCCGCCGCCCCGAGGCAACCAACCGCGACCGCACCGCGCCCCGGGCGACAGCACCGCGCGTGCCTGTCAACGGTACGCGGACGCCAGGCGAGCCACGCTTCAGTTTCGACATCCAAGACAATCCTTTCTGGCAGGCCAGCGAGAAGGGTCCAAAATGACGGCATAGGGTCCGCCCGCTCTGTCACGCCGTTTTCAGTCGATACCCGGGCCGTTACATTAACGAATGCACGCCACTGCTCACGCAGCGTCACGCCAAACTTTTTGCGATACGCGTTGGCAAAATGAGCAGCCGAAGAGAATCCGTACGCCAGTGCTGATCTGCCGGACTGATTTGCTGGTGCGCTGCAACGAGACCTTTGCCTCGCCAGCCGCTGCAAGCAGTCCAACATCGGCTTGATGTCCGTCAATAAACAGGGCGTCAAAATCAACATCGCCACATGCATCGTGCGGGGCGTGTTGACAGGCATGAGCCCCAGGGTTACTTCAGGCTGCCGGATAGAAATTGTCGCAGCCTTTCGCTTTGTGATCTAACCAGCAAATCCTGCGACGCAGCGAGCAACCACGCGATCACCGCGCGGCCGAACAACTGATGCCCGTCGCTATGCAGGTAGGCGGGCGGATACTGAGTCAGGATCTCGATCATCGCTGGGCCCGTCGCACGCCAATCGAATATCGGCGCTCAAGCCGATGCAGCATCACCAGGTATCGTGACCAGCTTGCCAACAGTGCCGACGACCCGCGCGGCGTCAACACGCAAAGTCCTGTGCATGTCTGTGCGGGCGGGCGAAATCGCGCCTTGTCCTGCACGCGCGACACCCGTGCAGCGATAATAGCTAGTTTTTAAGAACGCAAACAACAGGATGACCCTATCACTGCGGGCCCGCCTCCGCGCATTGGTCATGCGCGTCATGATCGGGCAGAAGGACATGTCACGGCGTGGCCGCCCTGGCCGCCAAGCACTCGCCGTGGCGCTCGCGGCAGCGCTGGCGTTGCTCGCGTCGGCTTCATGCGCAGGGACACTCGCGTGCGCGGCGCACGACCGTGCGCACGGCCGCGCGGCGGTCGGTCTGGTGCTCTCTGGCGGTGGCGCGCGTGGCTATGCACACCTGGGCGTGCTCAAGGTGTTGGAGGAAAACCGCATCCCTGTGGATTGCATCGCCGGCACCAGCATGGGCGCCGTGGTGGGCGGCTTGTACGCGAGCGGCATGAGTGCAACAGACATGCAGAGCCGGCTGGCGGGCGTGAACCTGACGGACATCGCATTCGACGTGCACCAACGCGCCGAGCTGCCGCAGTCGCAACGCGAAGACGAACAATCGTATGCCAGCAACCTGACACTGGGCGTCAGCAGCGACGGACTGAAGTTGCCTCGTGGCCTAGTTCAGGGCAACCGGCTGCAAGCGCTGTTGTCGGACTGGACCTCGACGGTGCCTGGTGACCTGTCGTTCGATAAGCTGCCGATCCCGTATCGAGCGATCGCGACCGAGTTGCGCAGTGGCCAGATGATTGTGCTGGATCATGGCTCGCTGCCGCAGGCGATCCGCGCCAGCATGGCGATGCCCGGGCTGTTCGCGCCGACCGACGTCGACGAGCGTACACTGGTGGACGGGGGCTTGGTCAGCAACCTGCCGGTGGACACCGTACGGGCTATGGGCGCGGACGTCGTGATCGCCGTAGACGTCGGCTCGCCGCTGCGCTCGCTCGATGCACTCGCGACGCCCGCAGACGTGATGCAGCAGATGATCGGCATCCTGATCCGGCAAAACGTCGCGCAACAACGCTCGCGGCTGGTCGCCGGCGACGTGTTAATCCAACCCGATCTCGGTTCCCTAACCTTCACCGATTTCGCGAACGCGGCACAGGCGATTGAGGCCGGCGAGGCGGCGGCCCGCGCGGCTCTGCCGCAACTGCGGCATCTGGCGCTGGCGCCCGCCGACTACGCCGTTTACCGCCGCACACACGCCGCTCCACCACCGCGCCCGATACGCCTGACGCAGATTGATATCGAGTCGGTCGGCACAGTACCAGCCGCGCGGATCCGCAACTATCTGCATGTGCGCCCGGGCGACCTTTACGATCCACACCAGCTGAACAAGGACCTGTTGACCTTATCAAACTCCGGTGACTTCGAGGACGTCACGCAGAAGCTAGTCGAACACGGCGACGAACACCGGCTCGTGATCACGGCGCGGCAGAAGTCATGGGGGCCAAACTTTCTGCTGTTTGGCCTGGGCCTGTCAAGCAGTTCGACCGATGAAGGCGGATTTCGGCTGCATCTGGGCTATCGCCGACCGTGGCTGAGCCCGTCGGGACTCGAAGGACGCGTGGACACCACGCTCGGCAGCGACCTGATCAGTGTGCATGGCGAACTGCGCCAGCCGCTGTCCAGTGCATTCGGCTATTACGTGGCGCCCTATGTCGAGTACGTGGGCCGCTACGCGAACCTCTATAGTGATAACGTCCGCATTACCCGCTTTCATCTGCAAACCAAACGCGCCGGCATCGATTTCGGGCTGCCGCTCGCGCGGCTCGGTGACTTGCGCATCGGGCTCGCGTATGCACACGGCTTCGCATCGCCGCTATACAACCTGCCGCTGGGTGAAAGTGGCACACAGTTGGCGTTCCCGGACGCCTATGGCCGACAGTTGAGCATGCGCGCACGGTTGGTTATCGACCAACTCGACGACTCGCAATTCCCCCGCAGCGGTTACTTTACGGAGATCAAGGCCGAGCGTTCGCTCGCCAGCAGCGAAGACCGCGTCACCGAACTGTACGGCAAGGCAATGGCCGCGGCCTCGTTCGGACGACACAGCATTAACGTCGGCATCGAGGGCGGCAAGGACATCGGCGGCACTAACGCGATCAACCCGCTCGGGTTCACGCTGGGCGGTTTCCGACACTTGTCCGCGTATGCAGCCGATCAATTGGCCGGCACGTCGATGGCCTATGCCCATCTCACGTATATGAACCAGTTGACTTCGTTCAATGCTGGTCCGTTCCGCGGCTTGTTCGCAGGCGTCACGACGGAAATAGGTAACGTCTGGAATGGCTTCAACGACGCGCTGGGCAGCGGGCCGATGAAGCGCAGCGTGTCGCTGTTCACTGGGCTGACCAGCTCATTCGGGCCGGTCTATTTCGGTGTCGCACTCGCGCCAGAGGGACGTCGCAATGTGTATTTCCAGTTCGGACACGTCTATTGAGCCGCGGGCGGTGGCAGTTGGCTATCGACAGTTGGCAGTTGACACCTGGCACAGATTGCGCAGCCATCGACGCGCTCAGACCACCGGCCAACTGAGCTCAAGCTCGCGCCGCCGAGCGACTGCGGGGTCGCCACGACGATACGGCTAGGGTACCTTGCGTTGCCCTGCTCTGTCTTACTCTGCGCTGCGTGCAGAATTGTTGAATTTTGTCGCCTTACTCCCATGCCACCTTGCTGAATTGATATCCTCTGCCACGCACGGTCTTGATCCGTTGCGGGTTGGCCGCATCGTCGTGCAGCTTGCGCCGCAGCTTGGAAATACAGCCGTCCACCGTGCGATCCACACCGTCAAAACCGATGCCGCGCAGCTGACGCATTAAGTCGTCGCGGCTCACGACCTCGCCGGCACAGCGCACCAGCGCCCATAGCAAGTCGAACTCGGCTGAGGTAAGATCGGGCACGCTGCCATCAGGCAGGCGAATGCTGCGCGTGGCGCGGTTAATCTCGAATTTGCCTAAGATGAGGCACTCCGGCTCAACACTCGTCTCGCCGCCGAGCTGCAGCCCGCGGCGCAGCAGCGCCTTGATCCGCGCAAGCAGCACGCGTGGCTCCACCGGCTTGTGCACATAGTCATCGGCACCGAGCTCTAGTCCCAGTACCTCGTCAAGATCCTCATCCCGGGCTGTCACCATGATGATTAGACCATCGAACTGTTTGCGCGCCTCGCGGCATATCTGGAAGCCGTCCTTGCCGGGCAGGTTCACATCAAGGATTACCAGGTCGGGCCGACGCGCGAGAATCGCGTCCAATGCGTCGTTGCCGTGGAGTACGATATGCACGTCATACTCGTGCTTGCGCAGGTAGCTGGCCACCAGCGCAGCCAGGCGACTGTCGTCTTCGATCAGCAGGATGCGTGAAACCATGATGGAGCCGCTCAATGGCATGGATGTTTCGCGCGCATTCTACGATACGACTCGACATTTCTCTGCGCATTTCGAAAGGAATGCCGGTCGTCCAGCCGCCGACAATGCGTCGTTCGCGCGCTCAGTGGCCCTGTGCGAGCGCCTTCAACCTGGCCTCGCCGACAACCTTAGCGGCGCTTTGCGTGGCAAACGCCTTGTTTGACACCCGCAAGCGCCGCACTTCACGCGCTGCGAAGTCCACCAACGTGTTTATCCAAACTCCTATCGCACCGGGTTGCCAACGCAGACCGCATGCTCAATGGGGCGCCGAACTCAGCGCATGCCGCGCCTGCAACGTCCGCACGCGTACCAGCGCAGGCACAGCCCGCGACCGTGCATCGTACAGTTCGCCAGACCGGCCATGAACGCCGTCAGTGCCTATCCATTGCTGCGCGCATCGCTTGAACCGATCCAGTTGGGCCAGCTCTATGTGCGCCACGCAAGACGCTATTGTTGCACAGCCTGCTGGTTGCTCATCGATCTGCCCGCCGTTGTTGTGTTTGCTATGGCCATCACCAGAGAGCCGCTGAGACGGCACACATGGACAGCCATGCGCCCACATTGTAGGAGCCGACCGATCTGCTATTCAGCCGTGGAACGGTGAACATCTATATCGTTCCGGACAATAATTGATTGAAACGATCCGCGTAATCCGTGTCGTCCGAACCTTGCTGTACCGACGTAGGCACCACTTCGGCAGCCAGTCGCTCGAGTGCCTCGACCACGCGAAAGGTGGTCTTCGCCACCTCATGCAACTGCGCGCTCGTGGGCTCCAGAATACTACGCATCCTCGGGACAATTTCGTAGACGGCCAGTGCGTGCAACGCCTGCTCCAGCTGCTCGAGGCGGTCTTGCCGATCGACGTCACGGGCCGCTGCCCGGACAAATGCATCGAGCTCGCCCGGCCGGGCGCCGCGCTCGCCCAAAGCGACCAGGTCCAGGCGCAAATCGAACATCCGGAGCATCCATGGCACAACCATGCGATGCTGGCGCTCGTGCAGCACTTCGGGTGGAAACAGGGCCGCCGCCCCGGACCACGCCAAAATATCACTGTTGTCCGCGACCTCGGCATCGGCGATGCGCAGCGCGACCCACAGTTTATCGCGTTGATCGAGCTGATCGAACACATCGGGCAGCACAGGCACCGCCTGCTGTTCAAGTATCCGACGTTCGAGCACCTTGCGCACAGATTTTTGCTTCTCGTACTGTCTCATCCGTGCGTCGACATCGAACAGCGTTTTCCACGGCTGCGGCGATCCGTGATGAGGACAGGGCAGGGTACGACAGTCAGCAAGATCGGCATGGGCCTCCCGCATCCACATCCTGAGCCGGGCACTCAACGGCGCCGTCGGCCGTTCCTCCAAAATGGCCATTGTGTCGCCCTGCGTGGAGTGGAACGCCTCAAGCGGATTGAAATTCGTGTCGTGAAAGAAATGAGGCAAAACACTGAATATGTCGGCACTTTGCTCGCTAGACGATCGCATAGTCGGGCTAATAGTCAAACTGGTCCGGGAGCGGCGGGGTGCGTGTCCCAGGATGTCTATTGACGGCACACCGCGAAGGATGATATCTCCGTTGGGATGGGCATTCCCATTCGTGTTGTCGGGGCGGGGCCCATGGAGGGTAGACAGCGACGACGCCCTGCTTAGCGACCTGCGCTTGTATTCATCGGATGGACGCTTCACCGGTGTGGACGGACATGTTCTCGAATGAGCAGCGTCTGTCCAACCATGCGATGTCTCCGTATCATCCCGCCCCTGCAAGGTTGGGGTGTCCGTGTGCGACAACTTGCGCGGCTTGCCGTCGCCAGGCGCAGCCGGCATGGCGCCACCATCAAGCTCGGGTCCATCTGGCCTGCCGCGCTCGTCAATCCCGTCGTGTTCTCCGCGCGCATACCGCAGGGAAGCGTCAACGCGCGGTGCGGTAAATGGCGCCTCCCCTGTACGATGCTCGGCCGACGCACTCATGTCGCTGCTCGTCGTGTCGCCGCACCCCGCGGTTACGGCCAACACCATGCCGGCGCCTAACTTTGAAAGCAATCGACTTGTCTGTCGTGTCATTGTGTCCTCGCCATAAAAAATGCAGCTTCTGCATCGGGCTGCGAGCCTGGCATAATCGGAGGGAAGTAGACCGTATAGCGTCGGATAAGCGATCTAAAAAGACCGATGCTCCAGTGCGGCGAGTGCGCGCGGTAGCACTACAGCGCATAAGCGCGCTATGATCGCCCGGTAGTGTTAGATCAGATGTAGGCAGACTACCTTGGCCCGGTCTTCCCAGCGCCGCAATTGCAGTGCATCGGCGGCGAACGGGTTCAGTTGTGCAAAGCCCGCGCTCCCAATCCTTGTGTAACTCGCCGTCGGCCACCACGATCTCGTTACGCGACAGCAGCACGTCGAGGTAGCCAATGCCCTTGGTATGGAACTTCACGTGCTGCTCGAGCTTTCAGGTGTCGAACGCGGCAACCTCGCCCATCAGGGCCGACGTAAGGACGATCACCGCCATCCCGTCAGCCGGCCGTGTCGGGTTCGAGTAGGCCACCTCGCCCGCGTGGGACAGCGCCAGCAAGTCGGCGAAAGTCTTCGGCTCGGTCTTGGCTGTGTCGGGGTTGATCGCGAACGAAATACGGTTTCGTGCCCCATCGCACGCGACGCCGACAGCCGTGCCCAAACCTCGTAGAATCGGTGAGGGAGCGTATCGGCCCGTCGCCGATGCCGTGCTCGGTTGCCGTTATACCACACTGCTTTGTCAGCGAGATGAAAACGTTCATACCCGAAGTTCCGGCCGAACGCCGCAACGGTGCCGATACGGCCGAGCCGCCGCACACGCCGACCGAGCTGGGTGACGTGCAGACGAGCCTGCGCGCATTGGCCGACTTCGTGCTGGCGCATCCTCGCCTATTCGTGCTGACGGGCGCCGGCATCAGTACCGCCTCGGGCATTCCCGACTATCGCGATATAAATGGCGAGCGCAAGGGCCGTGCGCCCATTCTGCTGCAAGAGTTTCTTCGCTCGCCGACGGCACGCCGCCGCTACTGGGCTCGCAGCGCACTCGGCTGGAAGGTGCTGGCCCAGGCCGAGCCAAACGCCGCGCACCATGCGCTGGCGCGGCTTGAGGCGTTGGGTCGCGTCGAGCGGCTCGTCACACAGAATGTCGACGGCCTGCATCGTCGCGCCGGGCAAACCGGCACGATCGAGCTTCACGGCAACATTAGCCGTGCCGTCTGCATGAGCTGCGGCCGCGTGCATGCGCGTGAGGCTATCCAGCAGCGGCTCGAAGCGGACAATCCGGTGCTGCAAACGCTGTCGGCCAACGCAGCGCCCGATGGCGACGCCGATCTCGAATCGATCGACTTCGATACGATCCGGGTACCGGTGTGTGACTATTGTCAGGGCATGCTAAAACCGGACGTGGTGTTCTTCGGCGAGGGCGTGCCGCGCGAGCGTGTCGAGGCAGCACAGGCCGCACTCGCGCACGCCGATGCCTTGCTCGTCGTCGGCTCGTCGCTGGCAGTTTACTCTGGCTATCGTTTCTGCGTGCAAGCGGCGCGAGCCGGCAAGCCGATTGCCGCGATCAACCTCGGGCGCACGCGTGCCGATCCGCTGCTCGCGCTGAAGGTCACGCTGCCATGCGACCAGGCGCTGCTGTCAGTGCTTATCGCCCTGCCGTCTGTCAACCTGCGCGAACCCACGTAATCTGCCAGCCCTCTCGCCGCGTTCGCGACATCTCATCCATCCGATGCCTGCACACGTCCGCTCGATAGGAATTCCAGTTTACCTGGCCCGTGCGCACAGGCCCCTCTTCAAAACTCGCCGAGGCCTCGTCACGCACGTGCGTGCTGCACTGGCACAGCTTGGCGCGTGAATCCGGGCTCCTTGGCGCGTGCGTGGCAACGCCGGGACAGGCCGGGACGCCCGATGCTGCGCCACCGCGGGACGACAAAAGCGCGTAACGGTCACGGATACATCGATCCACGCAACGGTCAGTCACTCAGCGGCTTGGCCATCGCGACGCGCAGATCCATCGGGAACCCCAGCGCCTGTTCATGTGCGAGCACCGCGCGCATCTGCTCGCCCTGCAGCGCGCTCGGCAATTCGGCGAAACCCTCGCTGCAATAGAACGGTGCATTCCAGCGCACGTCCCGCAACGTCGTCAGCAGCGCTTGCCGGTAGCCCTCGGCACGCCCAGCGGCGCACGCATGCCGCAGCAATGCACGGCCATGGCCCCGACGGCCGTAGGCAGGCTCGACGTCCATCTGCCGAATATGGAACCCACCGTCGAGTTCACTGCCGAGCAAATATCCGATCACGGTCCGATCATCGTGCTCCACCACCCATAGCTTGCGTTGCCGCACCCCGTCGGCAAGCTCATCCTGAGTCAATCCATGCGCGGTAAACACTGGGAACGCGACATGCCCGCGCAGCCGCTCGCCGGCGCGGCACTCTATCGACAACAGCATGGGAAAATCCGCTGGGACAGCAAGACGAATCATCGGCAAGCGCCTAAAAAACTCCCACAGCAGCATTCTATAAAGCGTGTCGGTCCGCCACCGCTCCGCGGCCGAAGTCCGAAGTCCGAAGTCCGAAGTCCGAAGTCCGAAGTCCGAAGTCCGAAGTCCGAAGTCCGAAGTCCGAAGTCCGAAGTCCGAAGTCCGAAGTCCGAAGACCAATGACCGACAACCGGCGATCGACGAACAAGCGTGTTCAAACGCGCGAACGGCGCACGCCGATCCGGAGCCGGGCTCACGCCCGCACAGGCAGCACCTTATCGCGCGGCATTGAGCTTACGCCACAGTGTCGTCTTGCTAATGCCCAGCGCCTGGCATGCTGCATTGCGATCGCCATCATGAGCCTCCAACGCGGCACGGATCTCGTCCGCCTCGACGTGGCGGCTACGTTCGCGCAGTGTCAAAACGGGCATGTCGGGGTTAGCCGGCGTGTCGAATAACTCAGGCGCGATCATGCGCAGCACGGCTACGGTCAGCGCGACGTCGTCATCAACCTCGGTATCGGCCAATTCGACCGCAATCCGCTCGATGACGTTCTGCAACTCACGCACGTTGCCGGGCCACCGGTACGCGCACAGCGGCGCGGCCACCGGCGCCAGTATCCGGGTTGCCACGCTGGTATCCGGCACGCGCGCGGCCAGGCGGGACTCGCGTCGCGCCGCCTGCAGCAGCAATTCCGCCGCGAGCAGCATCACATCATCAGGACGCTCACGCAACGATGGCAGCGCAATGCTCAAGATATTCAGTCGATAATACAGATCAGCGCGGAATGTGCCCGACTCGATGCCGTCGGTCAATGCACGGTGCGTGGCGGCGATCACGCGGATATCGACGCGCACCGGCTCAGTCGAGCCCAGACGCACCACTTCGCGTTCCTGGAGCACCCGCAGCAAACGGCTTTGCAACGGCAGCGGCATCTCGCCAATCTCATCCAGGAATAAAGTGCCACGATGCGCGGCTTCGATCAGACCCACCTTGCCCCCCTTGCGCGCGCCGGTGAAGGCGCCCTCTTCGTAGCCGAACAGTTCGCTTTCGAGTAGTGCCTCCGGAAAGGCACCGCAGTTGATAGCCACGAACGCGAAATCGCGCCGCGCACTCAGGCGGTGGATGCTCTGGGCAACCATTTCCTTGCCGGTGCCGCTTTCACCGAGCACGAGCACGGTCGCGTCCGAGCGTGCATAACGACGCACCAGCGCGCGCACGCTCTCGATCGGCGCGCATTCGCCGATCAGGTCGTCCAGATGATAACGGGCGGTAAATTGCTGCGCACGCGGCCGTGACCGCAACGTGCGATCCAGCCGCTCGACCGCGCGCGACTCTTGGAACGTCAGCACGGTGCCGCCCTGCTCGCCGCCGGGGCCGTCGAGCGGGCCGCGATGCACGACGTAGCTCACGCCGCGGATCACGCTGAGCGTATCGCCCTCGGCGTCGGGCAGCGAGTCGGCCAGGTACGGCGCCAGATCCAGCAGCGGGCGCCCCGCTGTGTGCGTGGCGCCGATACCGAGGGCATCGGACAGCCGTTGGTTCATCGCCTCGACGCGCCCTTCGGCATCGAGCGCCACCACCCCGTCGCGCAGGTGCTGCAGCAGGTTGTCCAACCGGGCGCGGCGCAGTGCCTCGGCACGCGTGGCCTGCGCAACTTCCAGCGCGGTATCAAAAGCGGCACGCACGCAGGCGCGAGAGTACAGAAATACCGCCTGCATGCCGGCGCGGGTGGCAAGATCCGCGACCAGGCCGGGCCCGACCACCGCGCCGACGCCACGCTCACGCAAGCCTTGCACGCAGGTCTGCGCATCCTGCACCGACCGATACGAGCCGAGGACCACATCGACGCCGTAGGCGTGCGTGAACTGCCGGACCTCCTCAGGAATATCGCCGTGCGTGACCAGCGCGACCCATGCCGCGTTGCGCCGTGCTTGTGCCAGCGCATGCATCACATCGAAACCGGTGGGATGGATCAGTACGACCGGCACGTTCACACGCCCTTTCAGATACGCGCCGTTTGATCCGCCGGCCACCACCACGTCTGGACGCATCGCGCCGGACACATTGATTTCATGCACCGCATCTTCAAAACCGCGCGAGACCACGCGCAGTTGCGCACGCCCGTCATACTCGCGGGTGATGTCCAGGAACAAGTCTCGCAATCGGCTTATTCCCATGGCCCACATCCGCGGGCGGGCGGCCGCGTCAGGTTGTACGATGCTCAAAGCCCATTACTCCGTTATTGATACCGCATTATGCGCCACATTTCAGAAATGAAATGATGGATTTCAATAATGAAACGAAAGCTGCGATCGCCGAGCCGGCATCGCCCGAAAAATCAAGTCGTTGGCGCTTTTATCGACCATGGCTCGGAACTTGCTTAAACGTCGCGGTTTTCCTGGAGCGACAATGAATCCACCCCCCTCTCAGCCCGCCAACGCGGGTGCCAAGTTTCGCGCTGCCGTTGCCCAAGCCCAGCCGCTGCAAGTGGTCGGCGCGATCACTGCCTACGCGGCGAAGATGGCCGAAGCCGTTGGCTTTAAGGCCGTCTACCTGTCCGGCGGCGGCGTCGCGGCGAATTCACTCGGCTTACCAGACCTGGGCATCAGCACAATGGAAGACGTGCTAATCGATGCCCGCCGCATCACCGATGCAACCTCGCTACCGCTGCTGGTTGACATCGATACCGGCTGGGGCGGCGCGTTCAACATTGCGCGCACCATCCGCTCGTTCATCAAGGCGGGGGTGGCGGCCGTGCACATCGAGGATCAGGTCGGTCAGAAACGCTGCGGTCACCGGCCAGGCAAGGAATGTGTGCCGACCAACGAAATGGTCGACCGCGTGAAGGCGGCAGTTGACGCGCGTAGCGACGAGCAGTTCGTGATCATAGCGCGCACCGATGCCGCCGCTGCCGAGGGCCTGGACGCCGCTATCGAGCGAGCACTCGCCTATGTCGAAGCCGGGGCCGATATGATCTTTCCCGAAGCAATGCGCACGTTGGATGACTACCGCCGCTTCAAGGCCGCCGTCAAGGTGCCGATCCTGGCAAATCTGACTGAGTTCGGCTCGACCCCGCTGTTCACTGTCAACGACCTGCGCGACGCCGACGTGGACATCGCGCTGTACTGCTGCGGCGCCTATCGCGCGATGAACGCAGCGGCGTTGCACTTCTATCAAACCGTGCTGCGCGACGGCACCCAGAAGGCCGCCGTCCCAACCATGCAGACGCGCGTCGATCTGTATCACTACCTGGGCTATCACGCATACGAGCAGAAGCTCGACGCGCTGTTCGCCGCCAACAAATAACGCTTGCGTCCGGAGACGAAACCATGAGCGAAGCAGATAACAACGCGCCGGCAACGCGTGCCTTCAAGCCAAAGAAATCGGTCGCGCTGTCCGGCGTAGCCGCCGGCAATACCGCGCTGTGCACGGTCGGGCGTACCGGCAATGACTTGCACTATCGGGGCTACGATATCTTGGAGTTGGCCGGCGCATGCGAGTTCGAGGAAGTCGCCTACCTACTGGTGCACGGCAAGCTACCGACCGTGGCCGAGTTGGCCGCCTACAAGGTCAAACTCAAGGCACTGCGCGGGCTGCCGGCGAACGTCAAGGCAGTGCTCGAATCCATCCCGGCGTCGGCTCATCCAATGGACGTGATGCGCTCGGGTGTCTCCGTGCTCGGTACCATGTTGCCCGAAAAGGACGATCACAATCTGCCCGGCGCGCGAGACATCGCGGACCGGCTGATGGCCTCGCTTGGCTCGATTCTGCTGTACTGGTACCACTATTCGCACAACGGCAAGCGCATCGACGTCGAAACGGATGACGACTCGATCGGCGGTCATTTCCTGCGCCTGTTGCACGGCAAGGCGCCGACGCGCTCATGGGTTGACGCGATGCACGTGTCGCTGAACCTGTACGCCGAGCATGAGTTCAACGCATCGACGTTTGCCAGCCGTGTGATTACCGGCACGGGCTCAGACATCTACTCGGCGATCACCGGGGCAATCGGTGCGCTGCGTGGCCCGAAACACGGCGGCGCAAACGAAGTCGCGTTCGAGATCCAATCGCGCTATTCCACCCCCGACGAAGCCGAAGCGGACATCCGCCGCCGCGTCGAGAACAAGGAAGTGGTGATCGGCTTTGGCCACCCCGTCTACACGATCTCCGATCCGCGCAACAAAGTGATCAAGGAAGTCGCCAGGAAACTATCAAAGGAAGCGTCCAACACCAAGCTGTTCGACATTGCCGAGCGCTTGGAGAGCGTGATGTGGGACATCAAGAAAATGTTTCCAAACTTGGACTGGTTCAGCGCGGTGTCGTATCACATGATGGGCGTGCCCACCGCGATGTTCACGCCGCTGTTCGTGATCGCGCGCACGTCCGGCTGGGCGGCACACATCATTGAGCAACGCGTGGACAATAAGATTATCCGCCCGAGCGCCAACTATACCGGCCCGGAAAACTTGCCGTTTGTGCCGCTCGAGAAGCGGGGCTGATGTCGATGAATACCGCTTACAGAAAACCGCTGCCAGGCACCGACCTGGACTTTTTCGACGCGCGCGCCGCCGTCGATGCGCTGGCACCGGGCGCCTACGACGAACTGCCGTATACGTCGCGGGTGTTGGCCGAAAACCTGGTGCGCCAGTGCGATCCGGCCATGCTTGACGCGTTTCTATTGCAACTCATCGAGCGCAAGCGCGAACTAGATTTCCCCTGGTACCCGGCACGCGTCGTCTGCCATGACATCCTGGGCCTAACCGCGTTCGTCGATCTCGCCGGGTTGCGCGACGCGATCGCGGCGCGTGGCGGTGATCCGTCATGGGTCAATCCGGTCGTGCCGACCCAGCTGGTGGTCGATCATTCCCTGGCGGTCGAATACGGCGGCAATGACAAGGACGCGTTCGAGAAGAACCGTGCGATCGAGGATCGCCGCAACGAAGACCGCTTCGACTTCATCAATTGGACCAAGAAGGCGTTTCGCAACGTCGACGTGATCCCGCCCGGCAACGGGATCCTGCACCAGATCAACCTGGAGCGCATGAGCCCGGTTGTGCAGGTCAACAATGGCGTCGCCTTCCCCGACACGCTCGTGGGCACCGATTCGCACACGCCGATGGTCGATGCGCTGGGCGTGATCGCCGTTGGGGTGGGCGGGCTGGAGGCGGAAAGCGTGATGCTAGGGCGCGCATCGTGGATGCGTTTGCCGGATATCGTCGGCGTGAAGCTGAGCGGCAAGCCCCGAGCCGGCATCACCGCTACTGATATTGTGCTGGCCCTCACCGAGTTCCTGCGTCAGGAAAAGGTCGTGTCGGCCTACCTCGAGTTCTATGGCCATGGCGCGGCCAGCTTGACACTCGGTGACCGCGCAACGATCTCGAACATGGCGCCCGAGTTCGGCGCCACCGCGGCCATGTTCTACATTGACGAGCAGACGATCAAGTATCTGCGGCTGACCGGGCGCAGCGACGAGCTAGTCGCACTGGTCGAGCAATATGCGAAGCGCGCTGGCCTCTGGGCTGACACGTTGACACACGTGCAATACGAACGTGTGCTCGAGTTCGACCTATCGACCGTGGTACGCAACATCGCCGGTCCGTCCAATCCGCACAAGCGCGTGCCCACCTCGGAGTTGGCCGCGCGTGGCATCAGCGGCAAGGTCGAGCGCATGCCCGGCTGCATGCCTGACGGCGCGGTAATCATCGCGGCCATCACCAGTTGCACCAACACCAACAACCCGCGCAACATGATTACCGCGGGTTTGCTGGCACGCAACGCGAACCGGCGAGGGCTGACCCGTCAGCCGTGGGTGAAAAGCTCGCTGGCTCCCGGCTCGAAGGCCGTCACACTGTACCTGCAGGACGCGCAACTGCTGCCGGAACTGGAGCAATTGGGCTTTGGTGTCGTCGCGTACGCATGCACATCGTGCAACGGCATGTCCGGCGCGCTGGACCCGGCCATCCAACAAGAGATCGTCGAGCGCAACTTGTATGCGACCGCAGTATTGTCCGGCAACCGGAACTTCGACGGGCGGATCCACCCGTATGCAAAGCAGGCGTTTCTCGCCTCACCGCCGCTGGTAGTAGCGTATGCGATCGCCGGTACAATCCGTTTTGATATCGAGCGCGACGTACTCGGCCTCGACCGCGATGGTCACCCCGTCACGCTGCACGACATCTGGCCCGGCGACGATGAGATCGACGCGCTGGTTGCGGCCAGCGTCAAGCCGGAGCTCTTTCGCCAGGTATACGAACCAATGTTCGCGCTCAGCGTTGACGCAGGCCAGCAGACCAACCCGCTGTACAACTGGCGCGAGCGCAGCACCTACATTCGCCGTCCGCCGTACTGGGAGGGTGCACTCGCCGGGGAGCGTACGTTGCGCGGCATGCGTCCGCTCGCAGTGCTCGGCGACAACATCACCACCGATCACCTGTCGCCCTCCAACGCGATTCTGGCTGACAGCGCCGCCGGCGAGTATCTCGCCAGGATGGGCGTACCGGAAGACGACTTCAACTCGTACGCGACCCACCGCGGCGACCACCTGACCGCCCAGCGCGCAACGTTCGCGAACCCGACGCTGAAAAACGAGATGGTCTTGGAAAACGGCGCGGTTAAGACGGGTTCGCTTGCTCGCGTCGAGCCGGAGGGCAAGGTCATGCGCATGTGGGAGGCCATCGAAACCTACATGGCGTGCAAGCAACCGTTGATCGTCATTGCCGGCGCGGACTACGGGCAAGGCTCGTCGCGCGATTGGGCCGCCAAGGGCGTGCGGCTGGCCGGCGTCGAGGCCATTGTCGCGGAAGGCTTCGAGCGCATCCACCGCACCAACCTGGTCGGTATGGGCGTGCTGCCGCTAGAGTTCAAGTCCGATGTCAACCGCATCACGCTGGGTATCGACGGTACCGAGACCTTCGATGTGATCGGCGAGCGCAAGCCGAGCGCCGCTCTCACGCTGGTGATCCATCGCCGTGACGGCGGGCGTACTGACGTCCCGGTTACCTGCCGGCTCGATACGGCCGAGGAGGTCTCGATCTACGAAGCAGGTGGCGTGCTGCAGCGTTTTGCGCAGGACTTCCTCGAATCGGCGAAACCGGCCGCGTGACGGAGCGATACGCTGATGGTTCACTCATCCCAAATCAAGATCCCCGCCACCTACATGCGCGGCGGGACCAGCAAGGGCATATTCTTCCGGCTACAGGACCTGCCCGGCGCCGCGCAGCAGCCCGGTGCGGTGCGTGACGCGTTGCTGCTGCGCGTGATCGGCAGTCCCGACCCGTACGGCAAGCAGATCGACGGCATGGGCGGGGCCACGTCGAGCACCAGCAAGACCGTGATTCTGTCCCGCAGTGAGCGCCCCGACCATGACGTGGACTATTTGTTCGGACAAGTAGCAATCGACCGCCCGTTCGTCGACTGGAGCGGCAACTGCGGCAACCTGTCGGCAGCCGTCGGACCGTTTGCAATCAGCAACGGCCTGGTCGACGCGTTGCGCATCCCGCGCGACGGTATCGCCACCGTACGGATTTGGCAGGCAAATATTGGCAAGACCATCATCGCGCATGTGCCAATCGTAAACGGCGCGGTGCAGGAGACCGGTGACTTCGAACTGGATGGCGTAACCTTCCCGGCCGCGGAAGTGCCGCTCGAGTTCATGGACCCATCCGCCGGCGACGAAGACGGCGGCTCGATGTTTCCAACCGGCAACCTCGTGGACAAACTGGACATTCCGGGTATCGGCATACTGCAAGCAACGATGATCAATGCCGGCATCCCGACGATCTTTGTCGAGGCCGAGGCGCTCGGCTACCACGGCACGGAGTTGCAAGACGTGATCAACGACGACGCAGACGCGTTGACCAGGCTCGAGACCGTCCGCGCCCATGGCGCACTGCACATGGGGCTCATCTCGTCTATTGACGAGATCGCGACGCAACAGCACACGCCGAAGCTGGCGTTCGTGGCTCGACCAGCCGACTACGTCGCGTCCAATGGCAAGCCGGTCGCGGCGTCTGACATCGACCTGCTGGTGCGCGCGATGTCGATGGGCAAGCTGCATCACGCGATGATGGGCACTGCTGCCGTCGCGATCGGCGCGGCGGCAGCCGTGCCCGGCACGCTGGTCAACCGCGCGGCAGGCGGCGGCGAGCGCCACGCGGTGCGCTTCGGGCATCCGTCCGGCACGCTGCGCGTTGGCGCCGAAGCGAGCTGCGTCAACGGCGAATGGGTCGTAACTAAGGCGTTGATGAGCCGCAGCGCACGCGTGCTCATGGAAGGCTCGGTGCGCGTACCGGCCGATACGCTGCTGCTGCGCTAGTGCGGCGCAGGCCTGTCCGGATCATGCGCCGGTGGGCTGCCAGGCGGCACGGGCTCCTGATCGCTCTGCGGCGCTCGACGAAGGCCGACGCGGCACCCGTAGGCAAGCCGCGCTCGAATAATTGGGTTAACGACACTGGCCATGCCGCTCGCGCTGGCAGCGGTGATCGCTGGCAGCGGCGGTATCACGCCGCGCCGGCGCGCGCTGAATGCCAGCCCGGATGTCAACCTGCCGGCGGCTCGGGATACGTCAACGTTGCGCGTCGCAGAAGATCGCCGTCACGAATGGACCGACATGGTGGACGATCGCCGGACTGCCAGCGTGTTCGACACGGGTCTTGACCCGCTGGGTGGCCCCCATTACCACGACGCCATAGGCTGAGTCGCCAATGGGTTTGCTCCGGCCTTGCCGGAACAAGGGATCGTCCTTCTGGTAGCCGACGACTGCGATCACCGAAAACCCGAAAGCGCGCAAGTCCGCGCCGCGTACCGGAAAAAACGCATTGACCGAGTTGTCTTCGACGCGTGATGCCTTTGGGCCGATCAAGCCCTCGTCCACCAACGGCGCAATGAAATCATGGGCACGCAACTGGCACGCTAGCGCATCATCGAGCGAGCGGCTGGCCATGCGCGTGCCATCGGCCGCGTCCGCGCAAGCCTGTCCACACAACGCGGCGAAGGCCATGCCGGCGAATATGATGCGATAGCCGAGTAAGCGCATGATTCCGATCAGTGAAGTAGTGCGCATGCCACGCGTCCATAAAGGTGTGCAGTTTACTCGAACCAATACCTTACCGCATCGCGCCCGCCAGTGTAGCGACACAACGCACCGAAGCAGGTTCACAGCGGCGCGTCGTAGACGTACGGGGTCGTGTCCGGCCCCCATGCACCGGCACGAGCCACTACGCGCTGCTGCACGGGTTCACTGACTGCCACACCTCGCAGCGGGCCCCCTTGAGCCGAACGAGCGAGGCTATTCTCGCCACACGCTCCGGCAAGCGGAGAAACGCAAAATCGATCTCGCTGCTCCAAACGCTGGCCTGCCCTTGTCTCACGCAAAGTCATTCTCACGCAAAGTCATTTTGACTTACCCTGGTTGAAACCGGTTGCTTGCAAAAACGCGCCGGGGGACAGCACCGCCTTACAACCTGCCCGACGTTCAAGTGTACCGCCATTCGCAGTTTCGCTACGCCTGGGACCATTTGTGTCGGATGCACGTATGCACGGCAAAGTCGCGGTCGCTCCTCTGTGTGAGCGACACGACACGCACCTTGACCAATTTCACCGCCTCGGCTTTAAGTGCGTTGCTAAACCGCTTTATCTTCTTTATTCACTCCTTGGGCTTGCTGGCTCTCCCATTTGTCTAGCTTACAAGCTAGGATGGAAGCAATCGCGGCCGTGGGCTCTGGCTTAAGCATTTCTCCATGACTACAGTGAACGTCATGAACCTCTATCTTCCCTAGCACATACGGTTTCCACTCGTCAAGCGTGACGAGCGGTTCATATCCAGCCTCTGCTACCGTGGCTCGGAACAATAGCGCATCCCCGCCATACTGTGATGGAGAATAATCTCTTACGATACGCACATTATTCTTTGCGATTTCCTCAGTGTTTTCCAATAAACGCTCATCCATCGCCGAAACTAATTCGTTGCCATAGTGGGCGGCGAGCACCTCTCTCACCATCGCCTGGTCAAATTGATTTCCTTGCTCTTCGAAAGCTTTGCCCGCAAAAGGGGAGCTATCTAGTAACGCCAGCAACGCCACTTTTCCGCCTTGGTGTTCGAGTCGAACAGCCATGCTATGCGCCACATTGCCGCCGAGGCTCCATCCTAATAAGCAGTAAGGCCCTTTGGGCTGAACACGGCGCATTTGCTCAAGATAGTCTGACACCATCTCGTCAAGAGTAGACGCAATCGGGCTTGTTCCATCGAACCCGCGAGCCTGCAAGCCATAAAGAGGCTGATCCGGGGGAAGGTAACTGGACAGACCCATATAGCTCCAGCTCAGACCCAATCCGGGATGAATGCAGAAAAGAGCAGGACGGCTGCCTGTGGGCTTAAGAGGAAGTAGAACGGAAAACGAGTCTCCTTGCATCCCGTCATGCTGAACTAAATGACGTGCTAAGCCTGCGAGGGTGGGTGCCTCAAACAGCGTACGAATAGCAAGGTCAACCCCTAACGCTGTGCGTACACGACTGATCAGGCGCATGGCCAGCAGCGAGTGGCCCCCGAGTGCAAAGAAGCTGTCGTGCCGACCCACACGTTCGACACTCAATAGCTCGGCCCAGATCGCCGCGAGCGTCGCCTCAAGCTCGCCTTGTGGTGCTTCATACGCTTGATACGCCAGCGCCTCGTCATCCGGTGCAGGCAGCGCACGCCGATCAAGCTTGCCGTTGGGCGTCAGCGGCCATGCGTCGAGCCGCACAAACGCACTGGGCACCATGTACTCCGGCAACGCCGCACTCACATGCGCACGCAAGGTGCCCACTAAAGCTTCGTTGGGCTCGGCCACTACATACGCCACCAACCGTTTGTCTTGTCCTCCGCCTGTTGTCACCACCACCGTATCACGCACCTGCGGGTGCGCCGTTAAGCACGCTGCGATCTCGCCCGGTTCAATCCGAAAGCCGCGGATCTTCACTTGCTCATCGTTGCGACCCACAAACTCCAGATTGCCGTCCGGTCGGTAACGTGCCAAATCTCCGGTCTTATACAGCCGTGCACCCGCTTCATCGGAGAACGGATCGGGCACAAAGCGCTCAGCAGTCAACTCCGGGCGGTTCAGGTAGCCCCGTGCTACCCCCGCGCCACCAATATACAATTCGCCGACCGCACCCAGTGGCACCGGCTGGCCGTGCGCGTCAAGTAAATAAACGCGTGTGTTCGCAATCGGCCGGCCAATCGGGATGCTGGCGTTTGTTTCCGGCACGGACGTGATCTTGTAAGTCGTCGCAAACGTGGTGCTCTCGGTCGGACCATAACCGTTGATCAGCTGCTCAGGAGGTGACTCGCGCATCACTTGCGCAACCCACCTCGCATCCAACACGTCTCCTCCAACAATCAATGCCTTCAGTTGAGAGAAGGCCGTGTCCACTTGTGTGACCATCTGATTGAACAAGCCAACGGTGAGCCACAAGATGCTGATGCGCTGTTCGCGCAAAGTGTGCGCAAACGCAGCGGGCATCAGCACCGTGTCATGATCGATCACCACAACGGTGGCGCCATTTAACAGCGGTGCCCATACTTCAAACGTGCTCGCATCGAAAGCCGGGTTCGCTGCGAACGCCACACGATCACCAGCGCTAATGTCAACATAGCCATTGTTGATGACCAGTCGCGCAATCGCATGATGCGGCACCATCACGCCCTTGGGCGTGCCGGTCGAGCCCGACGTATAGATCACATACGCCAGATGCCGAGCCGTCAGTCCCGCCACCGACGGATTCGTGTCCGGTAACGCCGGCAGGGTCGCTGGATCGAGCACCGTACACTCGGCCAGCGCCGCCTCGCCCAACGCAGCGCGCCCGGCTGCATCCGCCAGCACAATGCTGGGTGCCGCATCGGCAAGAATGTGCGCCAAGCGCTCGCCTGGGTAGCTCGGGTCCAGCGGCACATACGCACCCCCGGCCTTTAAAATCGCCAGCAGCCCCACGACCAGCGCGGCACTGCGCTGCACGCAGATCGCTACCCGGGTCTCTGGCCTGACACCCCACTCAATCAGCTGGTGTGCCAAACGATTGGCTTGTGCGTTTAGCTGTGCATAGCTCAGTGTCTGCGCTTCAAACACCAGCGCCGGCGCCTCGGGCGTGCGCTCGACCTGCGCTTCAAATAGCTGGTGCACACACCAGTGCGACGGATATGCCTGCTGCGTTGCATTCCACGTGTCAAGCAGCAACTGACGCTCGTCCGGTGACAGCAACTCAAGCGTGGCCACCGGCTGCTGCGGACAAGCCACCATGGCACGCAACATCGTCTGTAAATACCCGACGTGCCACTCAATTGTGGATCGCTCGAACAGCGCCGTCGCATATCCTAAGCTGCCGATGATCTCGTCACCTACCTCAGATAAGTTCAGCTCAAGATCGAACTTGGCTATGTCATACTCCAGCTCAGCTGGCGTGGCCGTGAGCCCGGGTAGACGCCACTCGCCTGGTTCATTGTTCTGCCACGCGAACATCACTTGAAACAACGGCGTATGATTCAATCGACGCGGCGGCTGCACAACTTCGACCACTTGCTCGAACGGCAGATCTTGATGCGCTTGCGCGTCCAACGTCGTGCGCCGCACGCGCGCGAGCAGCTCTGCGATATCAGGTTCGCCCGACAAATCCACGCGCAACGCCAGCGTATTAACAAAAAAACCAATCAACGGCTCGATCTGGCGATGGTTACGATTAGCACTCGGTGTGCCGATGACCACGTCGTGCTGGCCTGACAGGCGCGCGAGTACCGCACTCCATGCGGCAAGCACCGTCATAAATAGCGTCGTGCCATACTCCGCGCTTAAGCGCTTGAGCGCGCGCGTCGTGGCCGCATCAATGTGCACTGGCACCTGCGCGCCGGCAAACGACTGTTGTGCCGGGCGCGGCCGGTCGGTCGGCAGTGCCAGCAGCACAGGTGCGTCGGCCAGCGTCGCGCGCCAATAGTCGCTTTGCGCCTGCAGCCGCTCGCCCGTGAGCCACTGCCGTTGCCACGCTGCATAGTCCGGATACTGAACCGCCAGCGGCGGCAACGGATCGGCTTGCGCCCCGACGCTCGCCGCGTACAGTGCACTCAACTCGCGCGCGAACACCCCGATTGACCAGCCATCCGACACAATATGGTGCTGTGTGAGCAGCATCACGTACTCGTCATCGGCCACTTGAATGCCGCACGCGTGGATCAACGGGCCGCGCGCCAGATCGAACGGCGCGTGCGCGACTTCGTGACGCAAGCGGGCCAGTTTCGCCGGCGCGTTTGGTACGCCGCGCAGATCATGCCAGCGCAGCGGCACGCCCGTGTCTGCCGGCAGCAATTGCACCTGCGGCTGACCGTCAACGCTCACAAACGTCGAGCGCAGCGCTTCATGACGCGCGAACAGCGCATCCAATGCCTGTTGCCAGGCCGCTCGATCAAGCGACCCGCGCACATGCAGCGCCAGCGGAATATGATACGTGTCACTAACCCCATCGAGCTGCGCGAGGAACCACAGCCGCTGCTGCGCGAACGACAGCGGCAAACCGCCTTCGCGCGACACCGGCGTGATATCGGGCAGTGCATCGGTGCCTTGCTGCAAGTGGGCGTCGAGCGCCGCGGCAAACGCCGCCAACGTTGGCGTCGCGAACAAGGTCGCCAGCGGCACGTCGGCACCGAGCATTCTCACCCGGTTCATCAACCGCACCGCGAGCAGCGAGTGGCCCCCGAGCGCAAAGAAGCTGTCGTGCCGACCGACCTGCTTCACACCCAATAGCTCGGCCCAGATCGCCGCGAGTGTCGTCTCGAGCTCACCTTGGGGCGCTTCATACGCTTGATGCGCGAGCGCCGCATCATCCGGTGCGGGCAACGCTCGGCGATCGAGCTTGCCGTTCGGTGTCAGCGGAAACGCATCGAGCCGCACGAACGCACTGGGCACCATATACTCAGGCAGGCCCGCCGCCACCTGCGCGCGCAGTGTGCTCGCGAGTTGCTCGTCCGCTTCGGCCTGCACATACGCCACCAGCCGCTTATCCGTGCCCTCACCGGTTGCTACCACCACCGCATCACGCACCTGCGGGTGCGCCGTTAAGCACGTTGCGATCTCGCCCGGTTCAATCCGAAAGCCGCGGACCTTCACTTGGTCATCGTTGCGACCCACAAACTCCAGATTGCCGTCCGGTCGGTAACGTGCCAAATCTCCGGTCTTATACAGCCGTGCACCCGCTTCATCGGAGAACGGATCGGGCACAAAGCGCTCAGCGGTCAACTCCGGGCGGTTCAGATAGCCCCGAGCGACGCCTGCGCCACCAATATACAATTCGCCGACCGCACCCAGTGGCACCGGCTGGCCGTGCGCGTCAAGTAAATAAACGCGTGTGTTCGCAATCGGCCGGCCAATCGGGATGCTGGCGTTTGTTTCCGGAACGGATGTGATCTTGTAAGTCGTCGCAAACGTAGTGCTTTCGGTCGGACCATAACCGTTGATCAGCTGCTCAGGAGGTGACCCGCGCATCACTTGCGCAACCCACCTCGCATCCAACACGTCTCCTCCGACAATTAATGCCTTCAGTTGAGAGAAGGCCGTGCCTACCTGTGCGGCCATCTGGTTGAACAAGCCAACGGTGAACCACAAGATGCTAATGCGCTGTTCGCGCAAAGTGTGCGCAAACGCAGCGGGCATCAGCACCGTGTCATGATCGATCACCACAACGGTGGCGCCATTTAACAGCGGTGCCCACACTTCAAACGTGCTCGCGTCGAACGCCGGGTTCGCTGCGAATGCCACACGATCATCGGTGCGAATGTCAACAAAGTCACTATTAATGACCAGCCGCGCAATCGCATGATGTGGCACCATCACGCCCTTCGGGGTGCCGGTTGAGCCCGACGTATAAATCACATACGCCAAATGCCGGGCCGTCAGTCCCACCACCGATGGATTGGTGTCCGGTAATGCCGGCAGGGTGGCCGGATCAAGCACCGTGCAGGACGCGAGTGCCGCCTCGCCCAACGCAGCGCGCCCGGTCGCATCGGCGAGCACAATGCTCGGTACCGCATCGGCGAGGATGTGCGCCAAGCGCTCACTCGGATACGCCGGATCCAGCGGCACATACGCACCGCCAGCCTTTAAGATCGCCAGCATGCCCACAACCAGCGCCGGCGAGAGCTCGACGCAGATTGCCACCCGTGCATCGGGCTTGACGCCCAACTCGATCAACTGGTGCGCGAGGCGATTAGCTTGTGAATTGAGCTGCGCATAACTGAACGTTTGGTTCTCAAACACCAGCGCCGTCGCCTCAGGCGTGCGCTCGACCTGCGCCTCGAATAGCTGGTGCACGCACCAGTTCGACGGATACGCCTGCTGCGTCGCGTTCCACGTGTTAAGCAGCAACTCGCGCTCCGCCTCGGGCAGCACCTGCAGCTGCTGCACTGCGGTGTCGGGTGCCGCTTCGAGCGCGTCGGCCAAGCTGTGCAGCGCCTGCTGCATATACACGCATACTCGCTCCGGCTCCAGCGACGGCACACTCTGGGCCGTTAGCCCCAACGACTGCCCATCATCGTCCACTAACAGCCCGATGGGGTAATTAGTGCGCTCCTGCGCGCTCAACAGTTCCACACCCGGTAGCCTGCTGCACTCATCCGAGCCCATTGCATTGTGCCGGTAATTAAGCAGCGCACTAAAAAGCGGTGTACCGGCCGGCACGCCGCTGCAGCGCTGCGCGAGCGCCAGCGACGCATGCTCATGTTCCAACAGTGCGGCCAAGCGCGCGTGCGTGCTCCGCACACACGCCTGCACACTGCCGTCTAGGTCTACACGCAGCGGCAGCGTATTAATAAAGAGCCCCATCGCGCAATCGGCACCCTCACCCGCCTGCATCCGCCCGAACAGCACGGTGCCAAACACTACACGTTGTTGGCCACTCGCGCGGGCAAGCACCTGCGCCCATGCCAGATGGCATAGGCTCGCTAAGCTCACGCCTAGCCGCTTTGCCTGTACACGCAGCCGATCGTTCAACGCCGACGGCAACATCCGGTGTGCCTCGCTCACGTCACGACCGTCATGCTGTACCTGCGCGAGCCCAAACGGCAAGGTCGGCTCCTCAATGTCCGCAAGCTGCCCAGTGAAGAAGCGCTCGTGCTCAGCTTGACTCACGCCTAGCCTGGCTTGCGCGACCAGATGGCGAAACGGCTGCGCCGGCGGCAGCATGTCGCCTCGTCCGTCGATGAATGCGCGCACCTGCGCGTGCATCACCTCCAGCGTTGAGTGATCGATAATCAGATGGTGCAGCCGCTGCATGAGCAGCCAGCGGCCCTCATTGTCTTGTGCGATCGCACAGTGCAGCAGCGGCGCTTGCGTCAGATCCAGCCGCGTGTGGCGCGGATCAAAGCGCCGCGCCAATTGCTCGGCAACCGGCCCGTCCGCAGCGTCCAACGTCAGCTCGGTGACCGGCAACCGTGCGTGGCGCCACACCACTTGCGCGGGCATGGACACGCCTTCCCACACGAACGCGGTGCGCAAAATATCGTGGCGATCGATCACCTGCTGCAGCGCGTGCAGATACTGGTCAAGCCGCTCACGACTGTCGAAAGCCAGCTGCGCCATCAGCAGATACGGATCGCCGTCGCGCGCGAGTAGATGGTGAAACAGCAGGCCATCTTGCAGCGGCGACAGGGCATAGATGTCCTGGATATTGGCTACGCCACCGGGCACCTGCTTGACAATCTTGTCAATGTCCGCTTGCGTCAGCTCAATGAGCGACAGCATCGATGGCGTAATTTCAGTCGTGTCGGGCGTGATCACGTTGGGCGGCACCACCACGTCACAATGCTGACCCAACGACTGGGCCAGCGCGCTAAGCACCGGCGTGTCGAATAGCGCGCGCACGGATAACCCGACTCCCCGACGCCGCAGACGCTCGATCAACCGCACCGCCAGCAGCGAGTGGCCCCCGAGCGCAAAGAAGCTGTCGTGCCGGCCCACACATTCGACACCCAATAGCTCGGCCCAGATCGACGCCAGCGTCGTCTCGAGCTCGCCTTGCGGCGCTTCATACGCTTGATGCGCCAGCGAGTCGTCATCCGGTGCGGGCAGCACACGCCGATCAAGCTTGCCGTTGGACGTCAAGGGCCACGCATCGAGTCGCACAAACGCGCTGGGCACCATATACTCAGGCAGCCTCGCCGCCACCTGCGCGCGCAGCGTGCTCGCTAACGCGTCATAGGGATCGGCCACCACATACGCGACCAGCCGTTTATCCTGACCTTCGCCCAACGCCAGCACCACCGCATCACGCACTTGCGGGTGCGCCGTTAAGCACGCTTCAATCTCACCCGGTTCAATCCGAAAGCCGCGGATCTTCACTTGCTCATCGTTACGGCCCAAGAACTCCAGATTGCCGTCCGGTCGATAACGCGCCACATCCCCGGTCTTATATAGCCGTGCACCCGCGTCCTCTGAGAACGGATCCGGTACAAAGCGCTCAGCGGTCAGCTCCGGACGGTTTAGATAGCCCCGTGCGACGCCTGCGCCACCAATATACAGCTCGCCGACCGCACCCAGCGGCACCGGCTGCCCATGCGCGTCCAGCAGATAGATCGTCAGGTCCGGAATCCGTATGCCCACCGGACTGCCCGCTTGTTCGCTGTCTTGCTGCCGAAGCGGCCGATACGTCACATGCACGGTCGCTTCGGTAATCCCATACATGTTGACCAATTGCGGATGACGCTCGTCGTGCGCCGCATACCACGCCTGTAAGAGCGTCGGCTCCAGCGCCTCCCCGCCCAAGATCACATAGCGCAATTGATCTGACAAGGCGCGGTGTGCGAGGCTGGCCATCAACGCCTTAAACGCACTGGGGGTCTGATTTAAGACGGTGACACCCTGCTCACAGATCAACTGGTAAAAAGCGTCGGCAGAGCGAGCAATGGAATGAGGCACGATGACCAGTTTGCCGCCATAACGCAGTGCACCCCACAGCTCCCAGACCGAGAAATCGAACGCAAACGAGTGAAACAGGCACCAAGTATCATGTTCGTTAAAGTCATACCATGGTTGCGTCGCCTCGAACAGCCGCACCACTTGCGCATGTTCGACCATCACGCCCTTGGGCGTGCCGGTCGAGCCCGACGTATAAATCACATACGCCAGATGCCGGGCCGTCAGCGCGGCCACCGACGGATTCGTGTCTGGCAACGCCGGCACGGTGGCCGGATCGAGCACCGTGCACTCGGCCAGCGCCGCCTCACCCAACGCAGCACGCCCAGCCGCATCCGCCAGCACCATGTTCGGTGCCGCATCCGCCAGAATGTGCGTCAAGCGCTCGCCTGGGTAACTCGGATCCAGCGGCACATAAACGCCGCCAGCCTTTAAGATCGCCAGCAGCCCCATGACCAGCGCTGGCGAGCGCTCGACGCAGATTGCCACGCGCGCATCGGGCTTGACGCCTAACCCGATCAACTGGTGCGCAAGGCGGTTGGCCTGTGCGTTCAGCTGCGCATAACTGAACGTTTGGCCCTCAAACACCAGCGCCGTCGCCTCAGGCGTGCGCTCAACCTGCGCCTCGAATAGCTGATGCACGCACCAGTTCGACGGATACGCCTGCTGCGTCGCGTTCCACGTGTTAAGCAGCAACTCGCGCTCCGCCTCGGGCAGCACCTGCAACTGCTGCACTGCGGTGTCGGGCGTCGTCTCGAGCGCGTCGGCCAAGCTGTGCAGCGCCTGCTGCATATACGCGCACACTCGCTCAGGCTCCAGCGACGGCACGCTTTGGGCCGTTAGCCCCAACGACTGCCCATCGTCGTCCACCGACAGTGTCAGCGGGTAATGGGTGCGCTCCTGCGCGCTCAACAGTTCCACACCCGGTAGCCCCCTGCGCTCATCCGAGTCCATCGCATTGTGCCGGTAATTGAGCAGCGCACTAAAAAGCGGCGTGTCCGCCGGCACGCCACTGCAGCGCTGCGCGAGCGCCAGCGATGCATGCTCATGTTCCAACAGCGCGGCCAAGCGCGCGTGCGTGCTCCGCACACACGTCCGCACACTGCCGTCTAGGTCTACACGCAGCGGCAGCGTATTAATAAAGAGCCCCATCGCACGATCAGCACCCTCACCCGCCTGCATGCGTCCAAACAGCACGGTGCCCAACACCACGCGTTGTTGCCCACTCGCGCGGGCGAGCACCTGTGCCCACGCCAGATGGCATAGGCTCGCCAAACTCACGCCTAGGCGCCGCGCGTGCGCACGCAGCCGATCGTTCAACGCTTGAGGCAGCATCCGGTGTGACTCGCTCACGTCACTGCCGTCGTGCTGTACCTGCGCGAGCCCAAACGGCAAGGTCGGCTCCACGTCCGCGAGCAGCTCAGTGAAAAAGCGCGTATGCTCGGCTTCACTCACGCCTAGCCTGGCTTGCGCGACCAGATGGCGGAACGGCTGCGCCGGCGGCAAGGTGTCGCCTCGCCCCTCGATGAATGCGCGCACCTCCGCGTGCATCACCTCCAGCGTTGAGTGATCGCCAATCAAATGGTGCAGCCGCTGCGTGAGCAGCCAGCGACCCTTGCGATCCTGGGCGATCGCACAGTGCAGCAGCGGCGCTTGCGTCAGATCCAAGCGCGTGTGACGCGGATCAAAGCGCCACGCTAATTGCTCCGCGATTGGCCCGTCCGCAGCGTCCAACGTCAACTCGGTGACCGGCAGCCGAGCGTGGCGCCACACCACTTGCGCGGGCATCGACACGCCTTCCCACACGAACGCGGTACGCAAAATATCGTGGCGATCGATCACCTGCTGCAGCGCGTGCAGATACTGGTCAAGCCGCTCACGACTGTCGAAAGCCAGCTGCACCATCAGCAGATATGGATCGCCGTCGCGCGCGAGTAGATGGTGAAACAGCAGGCCGTCTTGCAGCGGCGACAGTGCATAAATGTCTTGGATATTGGCTACGCCACCGGGCACCTGCTTGGCGATCCGATCAATGTCCGCTTGCGTCAGCTCAATGAGCGGCAACATCGACGGCGTAATCGCAGTGGTGTCGGGTGTGATCACGTTGGGCACCACCACCACTTCGCAATGCTGGCCCAACAACTGGGCCAGCGCGCTGAGCACCGGCGTGTCGAACAGCGCCCGCACGGATAACCCGACTCCCCGACACCGCAGGCGCTCAATGAGCTGCACCGCGAGCAGCGAGTGGCCCCCGAGCGCAAAGAAGCTGTCGTGCCGGCCCACACGTTCGACACCCAATAGCTCCGCCCAGATCGTCGCGAGCGTTGTCTCGAGCTCGCCTTGCGGCGCTTCATACGCTTGATGCGCCAGCGAGTCGTCATCCGGTGCGGGCAGTGCACGCCGATCAAGCTTGCCATTGGGCGTCAGCGGCCACGCGTCGAGCCGCACGAACGCACTGGGAATCATATACTCAGGCAGGCGAGCCAAGACGTGTGCCCGCAAGGTACTGACTAAGGCTTCATCGGGTTGGGCCACCACATATGCGACCAGACGTTTATCCTGACCTTCGCCTGTTGCCAACACCACCGCATCGCGCACCCGCGGGTGCGCCGTTAAGCACGCTTCGATCTCTCCCGGTTCAATCCGAAAGCCGCGGATCTTCACTTGCTTATCGTTGCGTCCCAAAAACGCCAGATTGCCGTCCGGTAAATACCGCGCCACATCTCCGGTCTTATACAGCCGCGCACCCGCTTCATCTGAGAACGGATCCGGCACAAAGCGCTCAGCGGTCAGCGCCGGGCGGTTTAGATAGCCACGGGCCACCCCCGCGCCACCAATATACAACTCACCGACCGCACCCAGTGGCACTGGCTGGCCATGCGCGTCAAGCAGATAAACGCGCGTGTTCGCTATCGGCCGGCCGATGCTCTCAATCCATGTCTCACCACGCTGCATCGGCCGCCACGTCGAATAGGTAGTGCTCTCCGAAGGTCCATAAAGGTTACAGAGACGCTGGATGGGCGTTTGCTCGAAGATTTGCTCAATGAAGCGCGCTGTCAGCGGCTCACCTGCTAGGTTCATCGTGGTGGCCGAAGATAAGTTAGCCCGATGCGCCAGCAGGGACTGCAACGCAGAAGGCACCGTATTAATCAGTGACACAGGCTGCGTCTGATGCATTAGCGCCAATGCGTCCTTGACCAAGTGAACGGTCGAGCCTTGCGCGAGCGGCACAAAGCACTCATAGACGGACAAATCAAAACTGATTGAGGTAGCAAATAGCGTATGCTGCGTCTCCAAGGGCGTAAAGGTTTGCACTGCCCAGCACAAGAAATTGACGGTTTGGGCATGTTCGACCATCACGCCCTTTGGGGTGCCGGTCGAGCCCGACGTGTAGATCACATACGCCAGATGCCGGGCCGTCAGACCCGCCACCGACGGATTCGTGTCCGGCAACGCCGGCAGCGTAGTCGGATCGAGCACTGTGCACTCGGCCAGCGCCGCCTCGCCCAACGCAGCGCGCCCGGCCGCATCCGCCAGCACAATGCTCGGTGCCGCGTCGGCAAGAATGTGCGCCAAGCGCTCGCCTGGGTAACTCGGATCGAGCGGCACATACGCGCCACCCGCTTTCAAAATCGCCAGCAGCCCCACGACCAGCGCGGCACTGCGCTGCACGCAGATCGCTACCCGGGTCTCTGGCCTGACACCCCACTCAATCAGCTGGTGTGCCAAACGATTGGCTTGTGCGTTTAGCTGTGCATAGCTCAGTGTCTGCGCTTCAAACACCAGCGCCGGCGCCTCGGGCGTGCGCTCGACCTGCGCTTCGAATAGCTGGTGCACACACCGATGTGCCGGATACGCCTGCTGCGTCGCGTTCCACGTGTTAAGCAGCAACTGGCGCTCGGCCGGGGACAACAATTCAAGCGTTGCGACCAGCTGCTGGGGGCAAGCCACCATGGCGCGTAACATCGTCTGCAGATATCCAACGTGCCGCTCAATCGTGGATCGCTCGAACAGCGCCGTCGCATACCCTAAGCGGCCGATGATTTCGTCACCTGCCTCAGATAAGTTCAGCTCAAGATCGAACTTGGCTATGTCATACTCCAGCTCAGCTGGCGTGGCCGTGAGCCCGGGTAGACGCCACTCGCCTGGTTCATTGTTCTGCCACGCCAACATCACTTGAAACAACGGCGTATGATTCAATTGACGCGGCGGCTGCACAACTTCGACCACTTGCTCGAACGGCAGATCTTGATGCGCTTGCGCGTCCAACGTCGTGCGCCGCACGCGCGCGAGCAGCTCTGCGATATCAGGTTCGCCCGACAAATCCACGCGCAACGCCAGCGTATTAACAAAAAAACCAATTAACGGCTCGATCTGGCGATGGTGACGATTAGCGCTGGGCGTGCCGATGACCACGTCGTGCTGGCCCGACAGGCGCGCGAGTACCGCGCTCCATGCGGCAAGCACCGTCATAAATAGCGTCGTGCCATGCTCACCGCTCAAGCGCTTCAGTGCACGCGTGGTTTGCACATCGATCTGCACCGGCACGTGTGCGCCGGCAAACGACTGTTGTGCCGGGCGCGGCCGGTCGGTCGGCAGTGCCAGCAGCACCGGCGCGTCAGCCAGCGTCGCGCGCCAATAGTCGCTTTGCGCCTGCAGCCGCTCGCCCGAGAGCCACTGTCGCTGCCACGCTGCATAATCCGGATACTGAACTGCCAATGGCGGCAACGGATCCGGTTGGCTTCTACAGGCGGCCATGTATAGCGCATTCAATTCCCGCACCAGCACCCCGATCGACCAGCCGTCCGATACGATATGGTGTTGCGTCAGTACTAGCACGTACTCGTCGTCGGCCAACCGAATGCCACACGCACGCAGCAGCGGCCCGTGTGCCAGATCGAACGGCGCGTGCGCAGCTTCATGACTCAAGCGTGCCAGTTGCGCCTGCGCGTACGGCACCCCGCGCAGATCATGCCAGCGCAGCGGCACGCCCCTATCCGCCGGCAGCAATTGCACCTGCGGCTGACCCTCGACGCTCACAAACGTCGAGCGCAGCGCTTCATGACGCGCGAACAGCGCATCCAATGCCTGTTGCCAGGCCGCTCGATCAAGCGGCCCGCGCACATGCAGCGCCAGCGGAATATGATACGTGTCGCTCCCCCCATCGAGCTGTGCGAGGAACCACAGCCGCTGCTGGGCGAACGACAGCGGCAAATTGCCCTCCCGCGGCACCGGCGTGATCTCGGGCAACGCATCGGTGCCTTGTTGCAAATGGACTTCGAGCGCCGCGGCAAACGCCGCCAACGTGGGCGTCGCGAACAAGGCGGCCAGTGGCACATCGGCACCCAGCGCACTGACCCGATTCATCAACCGCACCGCCAGCAGCGAGTGGCCCCCGAGCGCAAAGAAGCTGTCGTGCCGGCCCACACATTCGACACCCAATAGCTCGGCCCAGATCGACGCCAGCGTCGTCTCGAGCTCGCCTTGCGGCGCTTCATACGCTTGATGCGCCAGCGAGTCGTCATCCGGTGCGGGCAGCACACGCCGATCAAGCTTGCCGTTGGACGTCAAGGGCCACGCATCGAGTCGCACAAACGCGCTGGGCACCATATACTCAGGCAGCCTCGCCGCCACCTGCGCGCGCAGCGTGCTCGCTAACGCGTCATAGGGATCGGCCACCACATACGCGACCAGCCGTTTATCCTGACCTTCGCCCAACGCCAGCACCACCGCATCACGCACTTGCGGGTGCGCCGTTAAGCACGCTTCGATCTCACCCGGTTCAATCCGAAAGCCGCGGATCTTCACTTGCTCATCGTTGCGACCCAAATACTCCAGATTGCCGTCCGGTCGATAACGCGCCACATCCCCGGTCTTATACAGCCGCGCATCCGCTTCATCGGAGAACGGATCCGGCACAAAGCGCTCAGCGGTTAACTCCGGGCGGTTCAGGTAGCCACGCGCGACGCC
Source organism: Mycetohabitans endofungorum (assembly GCF_037477895.1). Classification (NCBI taxonomy): domain Bacteria; kingdom Pseudomonadati; phylum Pseudomonadota; class Betaproteobacteria; order Burkholderiales; family Burkholderiaceae; genus Mycetohabitans; species Mycetohabitans endofungorum. Next base: position 55,818 of record NZ_CP132745.1, on the reverse strand, counting down.
TACGCCACCGATGTACAGTTCACCGACCGCACCGAGCGGCACCGGCCGCCCGTACGCATCGAGCAGATAAATCTTCAGGTCTGGGATCCGTACGCCAATCGGATTACCCGCTTGCTTACTGTCCTGTTGTCGAAGTGGCCGATACGTCACATGCACGGTCGCTTCGGTAAGCCCATACATGTTGACCAATTGCGGATGATGCTCGTCGTGCGTCGCATACCACGCCTGTAAGAGCGTCGGCTCTAGCGCCTCCCCGCCCAAGATCACATAGCGTAATTGATCCGATAAAGCGCTATGTGCTTGGCTAGCCATCAACGCCTTAAACGCACTGGGGGTCTGATTTAAGACGGTGACACCCTGCTCACAGAGCAACTGGTAAAAAGCGTCGGCAGAGCGAGCAATCGAATGGGGCACGATGACAAGCTTGCCGCCATAACGCAGTGCACCCCACAGCTCCCAGACCGAGAAATCGAACGCAAACGAGTGAAACAGGCACCAAGTATCATGCTCGTTAAAGCCATACCACGGTTGCGTCGCCTCGAACAGCCGCACCACTTGCGCATGTTCGACCATCACGCCCTTGGGCGTCCCGGTCGAGCCCGACGTATAGATCACATACGCCAGATGCCGGGCCGTTAGGCCCGCCACTGATGGATTGGTGTCCGGTAATGCCGGCAGGGTAGCCGGATTGAGCACCGTGCACTCAGCCAGCGCCGCGTCGCCCAATGCAGCGCGCCCAGTCGCATCCGCGAGCACCATGTTCAGTGCCGCATCAGCGAGGATATGCGCCAAGCGCTCACTCGGATAGCTCGGATCCAGCGGCACATAAGCGCCACCCGCTTTTAAAATCGCCAACAACCCCACGACCAGCGCGGCACTACGCTGCACGCAGATCGCCACCCGGGTGTCTGGCTTGACACCCAGGCCAATCAGCTGGTGTGCCAAGCGATTGGCTTGTGCGTTCAGCTGCGCATAGCTCAACGTTTGGTCTTCATAGACCAGCGCCGGCGCTTCGGGCGTGCGCTCAACCTGTGCTTCGAATAGCTGGTGCATGCACACGTGCGATGGATACGCCTGCTGCGGCGCATTCCATTCGACTAGCAGCCGATGCCGCTCGTCAGCGTCGAGCAGATCGATGCTGTCAATCGGTTGCGTAGCATCGGCAGCGAGCACCTGCATGAACCGGATAAACCGGCGCTGATGCGCGTCGAGCATCTCCGCAGTGTAGCAAGCAGGATTGGCATCAAAGTCGATCCGTAATTGACGGCTATTGGATGTCCAATAGACATTGAGCATCAGATCCTCAACCGGACCCGCGAGCAGATTATGGTTCGTCGATGAATGCCCGCCAAACGACAGCGCGTAGTCAAACGGCATCACGTTGATCTTGATGCCGAATAGTAACTGCCCGGGCGGCAGACCAAGTAGACGCCGCAGTGCTTCGCTCGGGTAGCGTTGGTGCCGCAGCCCGCTTTGCATCGCCTGCGCGGCCTGCTGCATGAATGACGACAGGTTCATCCCTGGTTGTATTGTGAGCCGCAGTGGCAATGTATTGGACTTCATACTAGGAATATGCCGGTCTGCACCGAAGCGGGCCTTGACCGGAAGACCCAATACGACGTCTTGCTCACCCGTGAATCGATAAAGATACGCGGCCATCGCCGCCGTCATAAACTGCGTTAGCCGAGAAGCGTCCGACGCAGTGTCACCCAGCGCCTGGGTGGCCAGGTAAGTCGTCTGACGCAACCGCTGCTGTAAAGCCGGAGCGGCACGGTTGGCCAGTGTCGCAGGCTCAGACCAATTGGCGCAGTGCTTGAGCCAATACGCTTCGTCCTTCTCCCGCTGCGCGGAGGTCTGATACTGTGCATCGCTTTCTAACAACGTCAGCACCGAGCCCAACGTATAGGACGCGGGCTCATTCCCAGCACACAGCGCGCTATACACGTATGCAACGCGTTGCGCGATCAGGTACTGGCCATAGCCATCCATCATGATATGGTGATAGCGCTGATACCAAAACCACTGCTCGGGCGCGACTTTCAACAATGCATACTGGAAAAGCGATCCCTGCACTAGATCCACCGTCTGTTCATAATCGGTGCGCATCCACGCCTGGGCCGCTGCCTGAGGATCGGCTTGTGCCGTAAGATCCAGAACCGGCACTGACCATGCAGGTACACCGATCCTCTGCCGCAACCCGTCATCGCTATCGACAAATTGCAAGCGCAAACTGTCGGCCTCATCGATCACCTGACGCAATGCCGCTTCAAAAATGACCGGCTCTATCGCGCCTTCGATCACCGTGTACTGCGCAATGTTATAGACGGGGCTATCTGGGTGCAGCTGCTGCGCGAGCCAGATTTCGGTTTGCGCACTGGATAACGGCTGGGTAACGGGCGTGACGCTAGCATCCATAACAAAGCTCCAACTCAGGCGACCAAGCAGCCTGTTAATTAATAGATTTACTAATTAATATCAATGCCGCACTCAGAATCTCTCGTTGTTCTTCAGGAACCACTCCGGCTTTTATGACACGTCGCGTGTAATCCTTAACCATTTACTGCGGCGATCAGGGTCATTTATCGGCACGCGTCAGTGCGCCGTTCGTATCACTTGGCTGACCAGTGACCGCGCCACGGTCAGTTTATGTCAAGCTTTAGTGGAAACACCAGGCATAACGCGCGTGAAGCTGCGCGAGAATTGACACTACAGTGGGCCAAGCAAGACAGTTAAAAAGAACAGAGCAAGCCAGTGCGTCGCACAGGCGCGGCGTCATTGGGCTCAGAGCTGGGATACTTCTTCACCGTTCCCTCCAGACATCACTTTTATTAAGCCATACGGCTACGGCAACGCACCTGTTCCCTGACCCATCAGCTCGACGCTCACTGCTTCGCATATCGCAAGCACTGTGCCCAGCTACCAAGAGCCGCGATAAAAATTCAGCCAATTACCCCGTCTAACAGCTATCTAAAAAACTATAGGGGCCCGTCACATAGTGTAAGCAAGCATCTTACCTTTACTTAAAACGACAGATCTTGAACGAATGAAACAATACATTAAAATTTGCAACCAAAGACCACATGATCGCCATACGAGATGGATGAAGTATGGTTTAATGGCGTGTCTAGGTCACCGTTCATGACCAGAAGGGTAAGGCTAAGCGGATACCATTGAAACTTCGATATCGCCGCGCATGACCGTACTACCGCCAATGGACAAGCATCGTCGGTATCCCGCCCTGGCGTTGACAGAGATTCACGCCCTTGAACGAGCAGCACCCACAGTAAGCGCATTAAACTGAAGCCAGCCACCCATTTGCCTGTCACGTCTCGCAAGCAGGCTGTCGAAAGACTCGACGGGTATGCCTTACGATGAAAAAACTGAAGCGTTCCACCCGGTCCTAAAATTGGGCTGCAAGGCACACCGTTACGCACGGCAGAGCGGCTGCCTAATCTCATTTCGGCACATATAACTGCCCGGCTATTAAAATGATCTTTACTAGATCAAACAAAAATAGTTCAAATAATGCTTGCTGATATATTTGGCAATGTCTTTTCAGTTAACTTGCCCATAGGACGTGCGGTGTTTCTGATACTGTGTCACCCAGGCGGGATCTTCGGGACACAGTAGCGAACGACGAGTTCATAGTGTTAATTTTGCGGCGCTGCAGGTCACACACGACCGCGCGCAATGCGTCAATGCGGATTCGGTCCGCTGCATCCACAGGAATTCGGATCAGGTAATCGCAACCGATCTCAAGCACATCCGCGGCCTTGCGCAACGAATAGTGCCCGCGCTCCGATACAAGAATAGCGAGCCCGTCGTAGCCGTAATGGCGAAGCGCCTGCATGAGCCCGACACGGTTGACCCCGGCAAAGCCAGCTCGGGGACGCAGTAGATTATTGCGGCTCGCCCATAGCGCGGTGAGATTGGCCACCGTGCCGCCCGAGCAGAATCCACCGAGCGCATGATCGCCGCTATGCAGCCATCTTCGATAAAATGCATCGTCCTGACCAAAAACCAGCTTGTGCAGCATCCCGATGACCTGGCGCTCAAGCGCCGTCATCGCAGCAGAGGTTTCTAGCTTCACGACATTTTGGTTTAGCGCGGTCAGCACCTTCGCGAGCGACGGTAAAAACGACGGTAGCGATGAGGTCATGTGTCCGACGAAGGTCGGCGATGCGACCGGCATGACGCGACTGAACACGTCGGCAAGCAAGTGTACGGCGTGTTCGTCAGGCAACGCCGTTGTCTCAGGAAGATCGACCATCGAGAACGTCGTTTCGGCATCGGCATGCGCACCACCCGGTTTGAACCGGTTGCTTGCAAAAAACGCGGCTGGTGCTGCGCAATCAGCTGCTCAAGCCACACGAATTCGCCGCGGTCCGCGTCGAACCATTGCAACACATCGTTCAGCTCGTGTGCTGCACTGTCATTATCGGGCAAGCTAACCATGACCATTATCGGTTAACGCGATCAAATTCGCGCTTAAGGTTATTGAACGTTTCTGCACTGTAAAGTTTATCGTACCGCATTTGTCTGTCCTTAAGCTTGTTGATGCTCCAATTCATTTAGCTTGCGGGCTAGAACAGGACCGATGAGGGCCTTCGATTCCGGCTTGAGCATTGTGCTATGACTGCAGTTAATATTGAAAATTTCGATATTCCCCCGCACATAAGGGTTCCACGCATCAGGCGTGACTAGCGGTTCACATCCCGCCTCTGCTACCGTGGCTCGAAACAATAGCGCATCACCGCCATACTGCGATGGAGAATAATCTCTTACAATACGCTCATTATTTCTTGCAATTTCCTCAGTGTTTTCCAATAAATGCTCATCCATCGCCGAGACTAATTCATTGCCATAATGGTAGGCAAACACATTTTTAACCATCGCCTGGTCAAGTTGATTTTCTTTCTCTGCAAGGATGTTACTGCCCACAAGAGGAGTACTATCCAGTAACGCTAGCAACGCCACTTTTTCGCCTTGTTGTTCGAGTCGAACAGCCATGCTATGCGCCACTATGCCACCAAAACTCCATCCTAATAAGCAGTAAGGCCCTTTGGATTGAACATGGCGCACTTGTTCAAGATAGTCTGACACCATCTCGTCAACAGTAGACGCAAGCGGGCTTGTTCCATCGAACCCGCGAGCCTGCAAGCCATAAAGGGGCTGATCCGGGGGAAGGTAATTGGACAGTCCCATATAGCTCCAGCTCAAACCAAATCCGGGATGAATGCAGAAAAGAGCAGGACGGCTACCTGTGGGCTTAAGAGAAAGCAGAACGGAAAACGAGTCTCCTTGCATCTTGTCATGCTTAACTAAATGGCGTGCTAAGCCTGCGAGAGTGGGTGCCTCAAACAGCGTGCGAATAGCAAGGTCAATCCCTAACGCTGTACGTACACGACTGATCAGGCGCATGGCCAGCAGCGAGTGGCCTCCGAGTGCAAAGAAGCTGTCGTGCCGGCCCACACGTTCGACACCCAATAGCTCGACCCAGATCGTCGCGAGTGTCGCCTCGAGCTCGCCTTGCGGCGCTTCATATGCTTGATGCGCCAGCGCCGCGTCATCCGGTGCGGGCAGTGCACGCCGATCCAGCTTGCCGTTGGGTGTCAGCGGAAACGCATCGAGCCGCACAAACGCGCTGGGTACCATATACTCAGGCAGGCTCGCCGCCACCTGCGCGCGCAGCGTGCTCGTCAGCGCATCATCGGGATCGGCCACCACATACGCGACCAGACGTTTATTCTGGCCTTCACCGGTTGCCAGCACCACCGCATCACGCACCTGTGGGTGCGCCGTTAAGCGCGCTTCGATCTCACCCGGTTCAATCCGAAAGCCGCGAATCTTCACTTGCTCATCGTTGCGACCCAAATACTCCAGATTGCCGTCCGGTAAATAACGCGCCAAGTCACCAGTCTTATACAGTCGTGCACTCTCGTCATCGGAGAACGGATCGGGCACAAAGCGCTCGGCGGTCAACTCTGGGCGGTTCAGATAGCCACGCGCCACCCCGGCACCACCAATATACAACTCACCGACCGCACCCAGTGGCACTGGCTGGCCGTGCGCGTCCAGTAGATAAATCCTTGTGTTCGCAATCGGCCGGCCAATCGGTACTTCACCGCTGAAGTCACGTGTACCACGCCATGCTGTGGCACAAACGGTTGTCTCCGTGGGGCCGTAGGCATTCAAGACCGTGCCCTGGCCGGCCAAGTCTCGAACCAACGTTGCACTGGGCGCTTCACCTGCCAGAATCAGCGTCAAAGACGCACTAAAGCTAGACAAATCTGCGCCATGTTGAAGCAGGGCAGGCGGTAAAGTCGCGTGCGTAATCGCATGGCTTGCCAAATAGTCCCACAGAGCCTGCCGATCCTGCCGGGCCATCTCGGGGGGCAGATACAACGCTGCACCGCTGCCGAAGGCCATCAAGATTTCAGATGCACTCGCATCAAAGCTGAACGATGCAAACTGCACAATGCGGCTGGTTGGCTGCACCCCAAAACAGGCGATCTGTGCCAGAGCAAGGTTCACCACGCCCCGATGCTCGACCATCACGCCCTTCGGGGTACCGGTGGAGCCCGACGTATAAATCACATATGCCAGATGCCGGGCCGTTAGGCCCACCACCGACGGATTCGTGTCCGGCAACGCCGGCACGGTGGCCGGATCGAGCACCGTACATTCGGCCAGCGCCGCGTCGCCCAACGCAGCGCGCCCGGACGCATCGGCGAGCACAATCTTCGGTGCCGCATCGGCGAGGATGTGCGCCAAGCGCTCGCCTGGATAGCTGGGATCGAGCGGCACATACGCGCCACCCGCTTTTAAAATCGCCAGCAGCCCCACGACCAGCGCCGGCGAGCGCTCGACACAAATTGCCACCCGGGTGTCTGGCCTGACACCCCACTCAATCAGCTGGTGTGCCAAGCGATTGGCCTGTGCATTCAGCTGCGCATAACTGAACGTTTGATCCTCAAACACCAGCGCCGTCGCCTCAGGCGTGCGCTCAACCTGCGCTTCGAATAGCTGGTGCACGCACCGATGTGCCGGATACGCCTGCTGCGTCGCATTCCATGTCTGCAGTAGCAACTGACGCTCGTCCGGCCCCAGTATCTGAAGCGTTGCGACCGGCTGCTGTGGGCGAGCCACCATCGTTTGCAACATCGTCTGCAGATACCCGACGTGCCGCTCGATCGTGGATCGATCAAACAGCGCCGTCGCATACCCTAAGCTGCCGATAATCTCGTCACCTGCCTCAGACAAGTCCAGTTCGAGATCGAACTTGGCTATGTCATACTCCAGCTCAGCCGGCATGGCCGTGAGCCCAGGTAGACGCCACTCGCCTGGCTCATTGCTCTGCCACGCCAGCATCACCTGAAACAGCGGCGTGTGATCGAGCCGACGCGGCGGCTGCACGATCTCGACTACTTGCTCAAACGGCAAATCCTGGTGTGCTTGCGCATCCAGCGTCGTGCGCCGCACGCGCGCGAGCAGCTGGGCGGTATCAGGTTCGCCCGACAAATCCACGCGCAACGCCAACGTATTGACAAAAAAACCAATCAACGGCTCGATCTGGCGGTGGTGACGATGAGCGCTCGGCGTGCCGATGACCACATCACACTGGCCTGACAGGCGCGCGAGTACCGCGCTCCACGCGGCGAGCACTGTCATGAACAGCGTCGTGCCGTGCTCCCGGCTTAAGCGCTTGAGCGCTTGCGTGGTGGATGCATCGATCTGCACCGGCACTTGCGCGCCGGCAAATGACTGTTGCGTCGGGCGCGGCCGGTCGGTCGGCAATTCCAGCAGCACAGGTGCGTCGGCCAGCGTCGCGCGCCAGTAGTCGCTTTGCGCCTGCAGCCGCTCGCCCGTGAGCCACTGCCGTTGCCACGCCGCATAGTCCGGATATTGAACTACTAGCGGCGGCAGCGGATCGGCTTGCGCCCCGACGCTCGCCGCGTACAGTGCACTTAACTCGCGCGCGAGCACCCCGATTGACCAGCCGTCCGACACAATATGGTGCTGCACGAGTAACATCACGTACTCGTCGTCGGCCACTTGAATGCCGCATGCGTGGATCAATGGGCCCTGCGCCAGATCGAACGGTGCGCGCGCGGCTTCGTGACGCAAGCGTGCCAGTTCCGCATCCGCGTGCGGTACCCCACGCAAATCATGCCAACGCAGCGGCACGCCCGTGTCTGCCGGCAGCAATTGCACCTGTGGCTGACCCTCGACACTGACAAACGTCGAGCGCAGCGCTTCATGGCGCGCCAACAGCGCATCCAATGCCTGTTGCCAGGCCGCTCGATCAAGCGGCCCGCGCACATGCAGCGCCAGCGGAATATGATACGTGTCGCTCTCCCCATCAAGCTGTGCGAGGAACCACAGCCGCTGCTGCGCAAACGACAGCGGCAAACTGCCTTCGCGCGACACCGGCGTGATCTCGGGCAGCATCTCGGTGCCGTGTTGCCAGTGGGCGTCGAGCGCCGCGGCAAACGCGGCCAACGTGGGCGTCGCGAACAAGGTCGCCAACGGCACGTCGGCACCTAGCATTCTCACCCGGTTCATCAACCGCACCGCGAGCAGCGAGTGGCCCCCGAGCGCAAAGAAGCTGTCGTGCCGGCCCACACGTTCGACACCCAATAGCTCCGACCAAATCGCCGCGAGCGTCGCCTCAAGCTCGCCTTGCGGCGCTTCATATGCTTGATGCGCGAGCGCCGCGTCATCCGGTGCGGGCAGCTCACGCCGATCCAGCTTACCGTTGGGCGTCAAGGGCCACGCATCGAGCCGCACAAACGCGCTGGGTACCATATACTCAGGCAGGCTCGCCGCCACCTGTGCGCGCAAGGTGCTCGCCAGGTGCTCGTCCGCTTCGGCCTGCACATACGCCACCAGCCGCTTAGCCGTGCCCTCACCGGTTGCCAGCACCACCGCGTCGCGCACCTGCGGGTGCGCCGTTAAACACGCTTCGATCTCCCCCGGTTCAATCCGAAAGCCGCGGATCTTCACTTGGTCATCGTTGCGACCCAAAAACTGCAGATTGCCGTCCGGTAAATACCGCGCCACATCCCCGGTCTTATACAGCCGTGCACCCGCGTCATCGGAGAACGGATCGGGCACAAAGCGCTCGGCGGTCAGCGCCGGGCGGTTCAGATAGCCGCGTGCCACCCCCGCGCCACCAATGTACAGCTCGCCGACCGCACCCAGTGGCACCGGCTGGCCATGCGCGTCCAGCAGATAAATCCTTGTGTTCGCAATCGGCCGGCCAATCGGGACCTCACCGTTAAAGTCACGTGCACCACGCCATGCTGTGGCACAAACGGTTGTCTCCGTGGGGCCGTAGGCATTCAAGACCGTGCCCTGCTCGGCCAAGTCTCGAACCAACATTGCACTGGGCGCTTCACCTGCCAGAATCAGCGTCAAAGACGCACTAAAGCTAGACAAATCTGCGCCATGTTGAAGCAGGGCAGGCGGTAAAGTCGCGTGCGTAATCGCATGGCTTGCCAAATAATCCCACAGAGCCTGCCGATCCTGCCGAGCCGCCTCGGGGGGCAGATACAACGCTGCACCACTGCCAAAGGCCATAAAGATTTCGGATGCACTCGCATCAAAGTTGAACGACGCAAACTGCGCAATGCGGCTGGTTGGCTGCACCCCAAAACAGGCGATCTGCGCCAGAGCAAGGTTTACCACGCCCCGATGCTCGACCATCACGCCCTTCGGAGTACCGGTCGAGCCCGACGTATAGATCACATACGCTAGATGCCGGGCCGTCAGCGCGGCTACCGACGGATTCGTGTCCGGCAATGCCGGCAGGGTGGCCGGATCGAGTACCGTGCACTCGGCCAGCACCGCCTCGCCCAACGCAGCGCGCCCAGCGGCATCCGCGAGCACAATGCTGGGTGCCGCATCGGCGAGGATATGCATCAAGCGCTCACTCGGATAGCGGGGATCCAACGGCACATACACGCCACCCGCTTTCAAAATCGCCAGCGCCCCGACGAGCAGCGCGGGACTGCGCTGCACGCAGATTGCCACGCACGCATCGGGCTTGACGCCTAACTCGATCAACTGGTGCGCGAGGCGATTGGACTGTGCGTTCAATTCAACATAACTGAACGTTTGATCTTCATAGACCAGCGCTGGCGCCTCGGGCGTGCGCTTCACCTGCGCTTCGAATAGCTGGTGGATGCATAAATGCGACGGATAGTCCCGCTGCGTCGCATTCCACGTGTTAAGCAATAACTGGCGCTCGGCCTCGGGCAGCATCTGCAGCTGCTGCACTGGAGTGTCGGGTGCCGCCTCGAGCGCGTCGGCCAAACTGTGCAGCGCCTGCTGCATATACGCGCACACTCGCTCGGGCTCCAGCGACGGCACGCTCTGGGCCGTTAGCCCCAGCGATTGCCCATCATCGTCCACCGACAGCCCGACTGGGTAATTGGTGCGCTCCTGCGCACTCAACAGTTCCACACCCGGTAGCTCGCTGCACTCGCTTGAATCTATCGCATTGTGCCGATAATTGAGCAGCGCACTAAAGAGCGGCGTGCCAGCCGGCACGCCGCTGCAGCGCTGCGCGAGCGCCAGCGACGCGTGCTCATGCTCGAGCAACGCCGCCAGCCGCGCGTGCGTCGCATGCACGGTGGCCTGAACACTGCCGTCCAGGTCCACACGCAGCGGCAGCGTATTAATAAAAAGCCCCATCGCACGATCGGCCCCGCTACCGGCTTGCATCCGCCCGAACAGCACGGTGCCAAACACCACACGCGGTTGGCCGCTCGCGCGGGCAAGCACCTGCGCCCATGCCAGATGGCATAGGCTCGCTAAGCTCACGCCCCAGCGCCGCGCCTGCGCACGCAGCCGATCGTTCAACGCCGGCGGCAACATCCGGTGTGCCTCGCTCACATCACGACCGTCATGCTGTACCTGCGCGAGCCCAAACGGCAAGGTCGGCTCCTCAATGTCCGCAAGCTGCTCAGTGAAGAAACGCTCGTGCTCAGCTTGACTCACGCCTAGCCTGGCTTGCGCGACCAGATGGCGAAACGGCTGCGCCGGCGGCAGCATGTCGCCTCGTCCGTCGATGAACGCCCGCACCTCCGCGTGCATCACTTCCAGCGTCGAATGATCGCCAATCAAATGGTGCAGCCGCTGCATGAGTAGCCAGCGACCCTCATTGTCTTGTGCGATTGCACAGTGCAGCAGCGGCGCTTGCGTCAGATCCAGGCGCGTGTGACGCGGATCAAAGCGCCGTGCCAATTGCTCGGCGATCGGCCCATCAGCGGCGTCCAACGTCAGCTCGGTGACCGGCAACCGCGCGTGGCGCCATACCACTTGCGCGGGCATGGACACACCTTCCCACACGAACGCGGTACGCAAAATATCGTGGCGATCGATCACCTGCTGCAGCGCGTGCAGATATTGGTCAAGCCGTGCTCGCGTCTCAAAGGCCAGCTGCAGCCCCAGCAGATACGGATCGCCGTCGCGCGCGAGTAGATGGTGAAACAACAGCCCATCTTGCAGCGGCGACAGCACATAAATGTCCTGGATATTGGCCACGCCCTGCGGTACTTGCTTGACGATCTTGTCAATGTCCGCTTGCGTCAGCTCAATGAGCGGCAGCATCGACGGCGTAATCGCAGTCGTGTCAGGTGTGATCGCGTTGGGCGGCACCACCACGTCACGGCACTGACCCAACGTCTGCGCCAACGCACTGAGTGTCGGTGCCTCAAATAGCGCCCGCACCGACACACTCAAGCCCTGACGCCGTAGACGCTCAATGAGCTGCACCGCCAGCAGCGAGTGGCCCCCGAGCGCAAAGAAGCTATCGTGCCGCCCCACACGTTCAACACCCAATAGCTCAGCCCAGATCGACGCCAGCATCGTCTCCAGTTCGCCTTGCGGCGCTTCATATGCTTGATGCGCCAGCGCGTCAACGTCCGGCTCAGGTAATGCGCGCCGATCCAGCTTGCCGTTGGGTGTCAGCGGAAATGCGTCCAGCCGTACAAATGCACTGGGCACCATATACTCGGGCAGCCTCGCCGCCACCTGTGCGCGCAGTGTGCTCGCCAGTGGCTCGTCCGCTTCGGCCTGCACATACGCCACCAGCCGCTTAGCCGAGCCCTCGCCTATCGCCAGCACCACCGCATCACGCACCTGCGGGTGCGCCGTTAAGCACGCTTCGATCTCACCCGGTTCAATCCGAAAGCCGCGGATCTTCACTTGCTCATCGTTACGGCCCAAGAACTCCAGATTGCCGTCCGGTCGATAACGCGCCACATCCCCGCTCTTATACAGCCGCACATCCGCTTCATCTGAGAATGGATTTGGCACAAAGCGCTCAGCGGTCAACGCCGGGCGGTTCAGATAGCCGCGTGCGACGCCTGCGCCACCGATGTACAGTTCACCGACCGCACCCAGTGGCACTGGCTGGCCGTGCGCGTCGAGCAGATAAATCTTCAGGTCTGGGATCCGTGTGCCCACCGGACTGCCCACTTGCTCGCTATCTTGCTGCCGAAGCGGCCGATACGTCACATGCACGGTCGCTTCGGTAATCCCATACATGTTGACCAATTGCGGATGATGCTCGTCGTGCGTCGCATACCACGCCTGTAAGAGCGTCGGCTCCAGCGCCTCCCCGCCTAAGATCACATAGCGCAATTGATCCGATAAAGCGCTATGTGCTTGGCTAGCCATCAATGCCTTAAATGCACTGGGGGTCTGATTTAAGACGGTGACACCCTGCTCACAGATCAACTGGTAAAAAGCGTCGGCAGAGCGAGCAATCGAATGGGGCACGATGACAAGCTTGCCACCATAACGCAGTGCGCCCCACAGCTCCCAGACCGAGAAATCGAACGCAAACGAGTGAAACAGGCACCAAGTATCATGCTCGTTAAAGCCATACCACGGTTGCGTCGCCTCGAACAGCCGCACCACTTGCGCATGTTCGACCATCACGCCCTTGGGCGTGCCGGTCGAGCCCGACGTATAAATCACATACGCCAGATGCCGGACCGTCAGCGCGGCGATCGACGGATTCGTGTCCGGCAACGCTGGCAGGGTGGCCGGATCGAGCACCGTGCATTCGGCGAGCACCGCCTCGCCCAATGCAGCACGCCCAGCGGCATCCGCGAGTACAATCTTCGGTGCCGCATCAGCGAGGATATGCACCAAGCGCTCACTCGGATAGCTCGGATCGAGCGGCACATAGGCGCCGCCGGCCTTTAAAATCGCCAACAGCCCCGCGACCAGTGCCGGCGAGCGCTCGACACAAATCGCCACCCGGGTGTCTGGCCTGACACCCCACTCAATCAGCTGGTGTGCCAAGCGATTGGCCTGTGCGTTCAGCTGCGCATAACTGAACGTTTGATCCTCAAACACCAGCGCCGTCGCCTCAGGCGTGCGCTCAACCTGCGCTTCGAATAGCTGGTGCACGCACCGATGTACCGGATACGTCTGCTGCGTCGCATTCCATGTCTGCAGTAGCAACTGACGCTCGTCCGGCCCCAGTATCTGAAGCGTTGCGACCGGCTGCTGTGGGCGAGCCACCATCGTTTGCAACATCGTCTGCAGATACCCGACGTGCCGCTCGATCGTGGATCGCTCGAACAGCGCCGTCGCATATCCTAAGCTGCCGATGATCTCCTCACCTGCCTCAGACAAGTTCAGCTCAAGATCGAACTTCACTGCGTCATACTCCAGCTCAGCTGGCGTGACCGTGAGCCCGGGTAGGCGCCACTCGCCTGGCTCATTGTTCTGCCATGCGAACATCACCTGAAACAGCGGCGTATGATCCAATCGGCGCGGCGGCTGCACGATCTCGACGACCTGCTCGAACGGCAGATCCTGGTGTGCTTGCGCGTCCAGCGTCGTGCGACGCACGCGCGCGAGCAGCTGGGCGATATCAGGTTCGCCCGACAGATCCACGCGCAACGCCAGCGTATTGACAAAAAAACCAATCAACGGCTCGATCTGCGGGTGGTGACGATTAGCGCTGGGCGTGCCAATGACCACATCACATTGACCCGACAGGCGAGCGAGTACCGCACTCCATGCGGCGAGCACCGTCATAAATAGCGTCGTACCGTGCTCCGCGCTTAAGCGCTTGAGTGCTTGCGTGGTGGATGCATCGATCTGCACCGGCACCTGCGCGCCGGCAAATGACTGTTGCGTCGGGCGCGGCCGGTCCGTCGGTAGTTCCAGCAGCACCGGTGCGTCCGTGAGTGTGGCGCGCCAATAGTCGCTTTGCGTCTGCAGCCGCTCACCCGTGAGCCACTGCCGTTGCCACGCCGCATAGTCCGGATATTGAACTACTAGCGGCGGCAACGGATCGGCTTGCGCCCCGACGCTCGCCGCGTACAGTGCACTTAACTCGCGCGCGAGCACTCCGATCGACCAGCCGTCCGACACAATATGGTGCTGCACGAGTAACATCACGTACTCGTCATCGGCCACTTGAATGCCGCATGCGTGGATCAATGGGCCCTGCGCCAGATCGAACGGTGCGCGCGCGGCTTCGTGACGCAAGCGTGCCAGTTCCGCATCCGCGTGCGGTACCCCACGCAAATCATGCCAACGCAGCGGCACGCCCGTGTCTGCCGGCAGCAATTGCACCTGTGGCTGACCCTCGACACTGACAAACGTCGAGCGCAGCGCTTCATGGCGCGCCAACAGCGCATCCAATGTCTGTTGCCAGGCCGCTCGATCAAGCGGCCCGCGCACATGCAGCGCCAGCGGAATATGATACGTGTCGCTCTCCCCATCAAGCTGTGCGAGGAACCACAGCCGCTGCTGCGCAAACGACAGCGGCAAACTGCCTTCGCGCGACACCGGCGTGATCTCGGGCAGCATCTCGGTGCCGTGTTGCCAGTGGGCGTCGAGCGCCGCGGCAAACGCGGCCAATGTGGGCGCCGCGAACAAGGTCGCCAGCGGCACGTCAGCACCCAGCCCTCTGACCCGGTTCATCAACCGTACTGCCAGCAGCGAGTGGCCCCCGAGCGCAAAGAAGCTGTCGTGCCGGCCCACACGTTCGATACCTAATAGCTCGGCCCAGATCGCCGCGAGCGTCGTCTCCAATTCGCCTTGCGGCGCTTCATACGCTTGATGCGCCAGCGCCGCGTCATCCGGTGCCGGCAGTGCACGCCGATCAAGCTTGCCGTTCGGTGTCAGCGGAAACGCATCGAGCCGCACAAACGCGCTGGGTACCATATACTCAGGCAGGCTCGCCGCCACCTGTGCGCGCAAGGTGCTCGCCAGTTGCTCGTCCGCTTCGGCTTGCACATACGCAACCAGCCGCTTAGCCGTGCCCTCACCGGTTGCCAGCACCACCGCATCACGCACCTGCGGGTGCGCCGTTAAGCACGCTGCAATCTCACCCGGCTCAATGCGAAAGCCGCGGATCTTCACTTGCTCATCGTTGCGACCCAAATACTCCAGATTGCCGTCCGGTAAATAACGCGCCACATCCCCGCTCTTATACAGCCGCACATCCGCTTCATCTGAGAATGGATGGGGCACAAAGCGCTCGGCGGTCAACGCCGGGCGGTTCAGATAGCCGCGTGCGACGCCTGCGCCACCGATGTACAGTTCACCGACCGCACCCAGTGGCACTGGCTGGCCGTGCGCATCGAGCAGATAAATCGTCAGATCCGGAATCCGTATGCCCACCGGACTGCCCGCTTGCTCGCTATCTTGCTGCCGAAGCGGCCGATACGTCACATGCACGGTCGCTTCGGTAATCCCATACATGTTCACTAATTGCGGATGACGCTCGTCGTGCGTCGCATACCACGCCTGTAAGAGCGTCGGCTCCAGCGCCTCCCCGCCCAAGATCACATAGCGCAATTGATCTGACAAGGCGCGGTGTGCGAGGCTGGCCATCAACGCCTTAAACGCACTGGGGGTCTGATTTAAGACGGTGACACCCTGCTCACAGATCAACTGGTAAAAAGCGTCGGCAGAGCGAGCAATGGAATGAGGCACGATGACCAGTTTGCCGCCATAACGCAGTGCACCCCACAGCTCCCAGACAGAGAAATCGAACGCAAACGAGTGAAACAGGCACCAAGTATCATGTTCGTTAAAGTCATACCATGGTTGCGTCGCCTCGAACAGCCGCACCACTTGCGCATGTTCGACCATCACGCCCTTGGGCGTGCCGGTCGAGCCCGACGTATAGATCACATACGCCAGATGCCGGGCCGTCAGCGCGGCTACCGACGGATTCGTGTCCGGCAACGCTGGCAGGGTGGCCGGATCGAGCACCGTGCATTCGGCGAGCACCGCCTCGCCCAATGCAGCACGCCCAGCGGCATCCGCGAGTACAATCTTCGGTGCCGCATCAGCGAGGATATGCACCAAGCGCTCACTCGGATAGCTCGGATCGAGCGGCACATAGGCGCCGCCGGCCTTTAAAATCGCCAACAGCCCCGCGACCAGTGCCGGCGAGCGCTCGACACAAATCGCCACCCGGGTGTCGGGCTTGACACCCAGCTCAATCAACTGGTGTGCCAAGCGATTGGCTTGTGCATTCAGCTGCGCATAGCTGAACGTTTGGTCCTCAAACACCAGCGCCGTCGCCTCAGGCGTGCGCTCAACCTGCGCTTCGAATAGCTGGTGGATGCATAAATGCGACGGATAGTCCCGCTGCGTCACATTCCACGTGTTCAGCAACAACTGGCGCTCGGCCTCGGGCAGCACCTGCAACTGCTGCACTGCGGTGTCGGGCGTCGCCTCGAGCGCGTCGGCCAAGCTGTGCAGCGCCTGCTGCATATACGCGCATACTCGCTCAGACTCCAGCGACGGCACGCTTTGGGCAGTCAGCCCCAGCGCCTGCCCAAAGTCCTCCACCGATAGTGTCAGTGGGTAATTGGTGCGCTCCTGCGCGCTCAACAGTTCCACACCCGGTAGCCCGCTGCGCTCGTTCGAACCTATTGCATTGTGCCGATAATTGAGCAGCGCACTAAAGAGCGGTGTGTCCGCCAGCACGCCGCTGCAGCGCTGTGCGAGCGCCAGCGACGCATGCTCATGCTCGAGCAACGCTGCCAGCCGCGCGTGCGTGCTCCGCATACACGTCCGCACACTGCCGTCCAGGTCCACGCGCAGCGGCAGCGTATTGATAAAGAGCCCCATCGCACTGTCGGCACCTTCACCCGCTTGCATTCGCCCAAACAGCACGGTGCCAAACACCACACGTTGTTGGCCGCTCGCGCGGGCGAGCACCTGCGCCCATGCCAGATGGCATAGGCTCGCTAAACTCACGCCCCAGCGCCGCGCCTGCGCACGCAGCCGATCGTTCAACGCCGGCGGCAACATCCGGTGGGACTCGCTCACGTCACGGCCATCATGCTGTACCTGCGCGAGCCCAAACGGCAAGGTCGGCTCCTCAATGTCCGCAAGCTGCTCAGTGAAGAAACGCTCGTGCTCAGCTTGACTCACGCCTAGCCTGGCTTGCGCGACCAGATGGCGAAACGGCTGCGCCGGCGGCAGCATGTCGCCTCGTCCGTCGATAAACGCCCGCACCTCCGCGTGCATCACTTCCAGCGTCGAATGATCACCAATCAAATGGTGCAGCCGCTGCGTGAGCAGCCAGCGACCCCTATTGTCCTGTGCAATCGCACAGTGCAGCAGCGGCGCTTGCGTCAGATCCA
Source organism: Mycetohabitans endofungorum (assembly GCF_037477895.1). Taxonomy (NCBI): domain Bacteria; kingdom Pseudomonadati; phylum Pseudomonadota; class Betaproteobacteria; order Burkholderiales; family Burkholderiaceae; genus Mycetohabitans; species Mycetohabitans endofungorum. Next base: position 38,176 of record NZ_CP132745.1, on the reverse strand, counting down.
GCCGCGTGTGACGCGGATCAAAGCGCCGCGCCAATTGCTCGGCGATCGGCCCGTCAGCGGCGTCCAACGTCAGCTCGGTGACCGGCAGCCGTGCGTGGCGCCATACCACTTGCGCGGGCATGGACACGCCTTCCCACACGAACGCGGTGCGCAAAATATCGTGCCGATCGATCACCTGCTGCAGCGCGTGCAGATACTGGTCAAGTCGCTCACGACTGTCGAAAGCCAACTGCACGATCAGCAGATACGGATCGCCGTCGCGCGCGAGTAGATGGTGAAACAGCAGCCCGTCTTGCAGTGGCGACAGCGCATAAATGTCCTGGATATTGGCTACGCCACCGGGCATCTGCTCGACAATCTGGTCAATGTCCGCTTGTGTCAGCTCAATGAGCGGCAGCATCGATGGTGTAATCGCACTCGTGTCAGGCGTGATCGCGTTGGGCGGCACCGCCTCGTCACGGTGCTGGCCCAACGTCTGCGCCAATGCACTGAGCGTCGGTGCCTCAAACAGCAGCCGCACCGACACACTCAAGCCCCGACGCCGCAAGCGCTCAATGAGCTGCACCGCGAGCAGCGAGTGGCCCCCGAGCGCAAAGAAGCTGTCGTGCCGACCCACACGTTCGACACCCAATAGCTTGGCCCAGATCGCCGCGAGCGTCGTCTCCAATTCGCCTTGCGGCGCTTCATACGCTTGATGCGCGAGCGCGTCAGCGTCCGGCTCAGGCAGTGCACGCCGATCGAGCTTGCCGTTCGGTGTCAGCGGAAACGCATCGAGCCGCACAAACGCACTGGGCACCATATACTCAGGCAGCCTCGCCGCCACCTGCGCGCGCAGCGTGCTCGCCAGTGCATCATCGGGATCGGCCACCACATACGCGACCAGACGTTTATTCTGGCCTTCACCGGTTGCCAGCACCACCGCATCACGCACCTGTGGGTGCGCCGTTAAGCATGCTTCGATCTCACCCGGTTCAATCCGAAAGCCGCGGATCTTCACTTGCTCATCGTTGCGCCCCAAAAATTCTAGATTGCCGTCGGGTAAATAACGCGCCACATCCCCGGTCTTATACAGCCGTGCACCCGCGTCATCGGAGAACGGATCCGGCACAAAGCGCTCAGCGGTCAACTCCGGGCGGTTCAGATAGCCCCGTGCGACCCCGGCGCCACCAATATACAACTCGCCGACCGCACCCAGTGGCACTGGCTGGCCGTGCGCGTCCAGTAGATAAATCCTTGTATTCGCAATCGGCCGGCCAATCGGGACCTCACCATTAAAGTCACGTGCACCACGCCATGCTGTGGCACAAACGGTCGTCTCCGTGGGGCCGTAGGCATTCAAGACCGTGCCCTGCTCGGCCAAGTCTCGAACCAACGTTGCACTGGGTGCTTCACCTGCCAAAATCAGTGTCAAGGACGGACCAAGGCTGGCCGAATCTACGCCATGTTGAAGCAGGGCAGGCGGTAAAGTTGCGTGCGTAATCGCATGGCTTGCCAAATAGTCCCACAGAGCCTGCCGATCCTGCCGGGCCGCCTCGGGGGGCAGATACAACGCTGCACCGCTGCCAAGGGCCATCAAGATTTCGGATGCACTTGCATCAAAGCTGAACGACGCAAACTGCACAATGTGGCTGGTTGGCTGCACTCCAAAACAGGCGATCTGCGCCAGAGCAAGGTTCACCACGCCCCGATGCTCGACCATCACCCCTTTGGGCATACCGGTCGAGCCCGACGTATAGATCACATACGCCAGATGCCGAGCCTTCAGCTCGGCTACCGACGGATTCGTGTCCGGCAACGCCGACAGGATGGCTGGATCGAGCACCGTGCAGGACGCGAGCGCCGCCTCGCCCAACACAGCGCGCCCGGCCGCATCGGCGAGCACAATCGCCGGTGCCGCATCGGCGAGGATGTGCGCCAAGCGCTCGCCTGGATAGCTGGGATCGAGCGGTACATACGCGCCACCCGCTTTTAAAATCGCCAGCGCCCCGACGAGCAGCGCGGCACTACGCTGCACACAGATTGCCACCCGGGTATCAGGCTTAACGCCTAACTCGATCAACTGGTGCGCGAGGCGATTGGCCTGTGCGTTCAGCTGCGCATAACTGAACGTTTGGTCCTCAAACACCAGCGCCGTCGCCTCGGGCGTGCGCTCGACCTGCGCCTCAAATAACTGGTGCACGCACCAGTGCGATGGATACGCCTGCTGCGTCGCATTCCATGTCTGCAGTAGCAACTGACGCTCGTCCGGCCCCAGTATCTGAAGCGTTGCGACCGGCTGCTGTGGGCGAGCCACCATGGCGCGTAACATCGTCTGTAGATATCCAACGTGCCGCTCGATCGTGGATCGCTCGAATAGCGTCGTCGCATACCCTAAGCTGCCGATGACCTCGTCACCTGCCTCAGACACGTTCAGCTCGAGATCGAACTTTGCCACATCATAATCGAGCTCAGCCGGCGTGACCGTGAGCCCAGGTAGACGCCACTCGCCTGGCTCATTGCTCTGCCACGCCAACATCACCTGGAACAGCGGCGTGTGATTGAGTCGACGCGGCGGCTGCACGATCTCGACGACCTGCTCGAACGGCAGATCCTGATGTGCTTGGGCGTCCAACGTCGTGCGACGCACGCGCGCAAGCAATTCGCTCGTATCGGGCTCGCCCGACAAATCCACGCGCAACGCCAGCGTATTGACAAAAAAGCCAATCAATGGCTCGATCTGGCGGTGGTTACGATTAGCGCTGGGCGTGCCGATAACCACGTCGTGTTGGTCCGACAGGCGCGCGAGTACCGCACTCCACGCGGCGAGCACCGTCATAAATAGCGTCGTACCGTGCTCCGCGCTTAAGCGCTTGAGCGCTTGCGTGGTGGATGCATCGATCTGCACCGGCACCTGCGCGCCGGCAAATGACTGTTGCGCCGGGCGCGGCCGGTCCGTCGGTAGTTCCAGCAGCACCGGTGCGTCCGTGAGTGTGGCGCGCCAATAGTCGCTTTGCGTCTGCAGCCGCTCACCCGTGAGCCACCGTCGCTGCCACGCCGCATAATCCGGATATTGAACTACTAGCGGCGGCAACGGATCGGCTTGCGCCCCGACGCTCGCCGCGTACAGCGCGCTCAACTCGCGCACCAGCACCCCGATTGACCAGCCATCCGACACAATATGGTGCTGGGTGAGCAGCACCACATGTTCGTCATCGGCCAATTGAATGCCGCACGCGTGGATCAACGGACCCTGCGCCAGATCGAATGGCGCGCGCGCGGCTTCGTGACTTAAGCGTGCCAGTTGCGCCTGCGCCTCCGGCACCCCACGCAAATCATGCCAGCGCAGCGGCACGCCCGTGTCTGCCGGCAACAATTGCACCTGTGGCTGACCCTCGACACTCACAAACGTCGAGCGCAGCGCTTCATGGCGCGCCAACAGCGCATCCAATGCCTGTTGCCAGGCCGCTCGATCAAGCGGCCCGCGCACATGCAGCGCCAGCGGAATATGATACGTGTCGCTCTCCCCATCGAGCTGTGCGAGGAACCACAGCCGCTGCTGCGCGAACGACAGCGGCAAACTGCCTTCGCGCGACACCGGCGTGATCTCAGGCAGCATCTCGGTGCCGTGTTGCCAGTGGGCGTCGAGCGCCGCGGCAAACGCGGCCAATGTGGGCGCCGCAAACAAGGTCGTCAGCGGCACGTCGGCACCTAGCATTCTCACCCGGTTCATCAACCGCACCGCCAGCAGCGAGTGGCCCCCGAGCGCAAAGAAGCTGTCGTGCCGACCCACATGTTCGACACCCAATAGCTCGACCCAGATCGCCGCGAGTGTCGCCTCCAGCTCGCCTTGCGGCGCTTCATATGCTTGATGCGCGAGCGCCGCGTCATCCGGTGCGGGCAGCGCACGCCGATCCAGCTTACCGTTGGGCGTCAAGGGCCACGCATCAAGCCGCACAAACGCACTGGGCACCATATACTCGGGCAGACTCGCCGCCACCTGTGCGCGCAAGGTGCTCGCCAGTGGCTCGTCCGCTTCGGCCTGCACATACGCCACGAGCCGCTTAGCCGAGCCCTCACCGGTTGCCAGCACCACCGCATCACGCACCTGCGGGTGCGCCGTTAAGCACGCTGCAATCTCACCCGGCTCAATGCGGAAACCGCGGATCTTGACTTGCTCATCGTTACGCCCCACAAACTCCAGATTGCCGTCCGGTCGATAACGCGCTAAATCCCCGGTCTTGTACAGCCGGGCATCCGGCTCGGCCGAGAACGGATCGGGCACAAAGCGCTCAGCGGTTAGCGCCGGGCGGTTCAGGTAGCCACGTGCCACCCCGGCACCACCAATATACAATTCACCGACCGCACCCAGTGGCACCGGTTGCCCGTGCGCGTCCAGTAGATAAATCCTTGTGTTCGCAATCGGCCGGCCAATCGGGACCTCACCGTTAAAGTCACGTGCACCACGCCATGCTGTGGCACAAACGGTCGTTTCCGTGGGGCCGTAGGCATTAAAGACCGTGCCTTGATCAGCCAAGTCTCGAACTAACGTTGCACTGGGCGCTTCCCCTCCCAAAATCAGGGTTAAAGGTGTATGCAGGTTGGGCAGTCCCTCGCCATGTTGAAGCAGCGCAGGGGGTAAGGCGGCATGCGTGATCTGATGTCTGATCAAATAGTTCCATAATCCGTTTCGATCATGCCGAGCCCTCTCAGGAGACAGATACAAGCTTGCCCCGCAACCTAAAGCTGTAAAAATGTCGGAGGCGCTTACATCGAAACTGAACGAGACAAACTGCAAAATGCGGCTGGTTGGCTGCACCCCAAAACAAGCAATCTGCGCCAGAGCAAGGTTCACCACGCCCCGATGCTCGACCATCACGCCCTTCGGGGTGCCGGTCGAGCCCGACGTATAGATTACATACGCCAGATGCCGGGCCGTCAGCTCAGCTACTGATGGATTCGTGTCCGGCAATGCCGGCAGGGTGGCCGGATTGAGCATCGTGCACTCAGCCAACGCCGCGTCGTCCAACGCAGCGCGCCCGGCCGCATCCGCCAGCACAATCGCCGGTGCCGCATCAGCGAGAATATACGCCAAGCGCTCACTCGGATACGCTGGGTCGAGCGGCACATACGCCCCCCCGGCCTTTAAAATCGCCAGCAGCCCCACGATCAGTGCAGGACTGCGCTGCACGCAGATCGCCACCCGAGTATCGGGCTTGACACCCAGCTCAATCAACTGGTGTGCCAAGCGATTGGCTTGTGCGTTCAACTCAGCATAACTGAACGTTTGATCTTCATAGACCAGCGCTGGCGCCTCGGGCGTGCGCTCGACCTGCGCCTCAAACAACTGGTGGGTGCATAAGTGCGACGGATAGTCCCGCTGCGTCGCATTCCACTCGACCAGTAGCCGATGCCGCTCGTCAGCATCGAGCAAATCGATACTGTCAATCGGTTGCGTGGCATCGGCAGCGAGCACTTGCATGAACCGGATAAACCGACGCTGATGTGCGCCGAGCGCCTGCGCAGTATAGCAGGCAGGATTGACGTCAAAGTCAATCCGTAATTGATGGCTGCCCGGAGTCCAATAGACGCCCAGCATCAGGTCCTCAGCCGGACCATTGAGCAAATTATGGTTTGTCGACGAATACCCACCAAACGACAGATCGTGGTCAAACGGCATCACGTTGACCGTGGTACCAAACAGCCGCTGCCCAGGCGGCAGCTCAAGTTGACGCCGCAGCGCTTCACTCGGGTAGCGTTGGTGCCGCAGCCCGCTTTGCATCTCCTGCGCGGCCTGCTGCATGAGCGACGACAAGTCCATCCCTGGTCGCATGGTGAGTTGCAGTGGCAATGTATTGGATTTCATGCCAGGAATATGCCGGTCGGCACCGAAGCGGGCCTTGACGGGAAGGCCCAATACGATGTCTTGCTCACCCGTGAACCGATAAAGATACACAGCCATCGCTGCCATCATAAACTGTGCTAGCCGCCGAGCATCCGACGCGGCGTCACCCAGCGCCTGGGTGGACAGGTAAGTCGTCTGACGCAGACGCTGCTGTAAAGCAGGGGCACTGCGGCTTGCCAGCGTCGCCGGCTCAGGCCAATTGGTGCAGTGCTTGAGCCAATACGCTTCGTCCTTTTCCCTCTGGGCGGAGGTCTGATATTGCGCATCGCTCTCTAATAGCTGTCGGCTCGAACCAAAATCACATGCCGCCGGCGCCGTTCCCGCGCATAGCGCGCTATATACGTGCGCAACGCGCTGGGCGATCAGATACCGACCATATCCATCCATCATGATATGGTGATAGCGCTGATACCAAATCCATTGCGCGGGCGCCACTTTCAGCAACGCATAGCAAAAAAGTGGTCCCTGCACCAGATTGACCGGTTGCTGATAATCGGCTTGCATCCACGCCTGGGCCGCTGCTTCAGGATCGGCTTGTGCCGTGAGATCCAGTACCGCCGGCATTGACCATACGGGTGCACCAATCCTCTGCCGCAGCCCGTGATCGCTGTCGACAAATTGCAAGCGCAAAGTGTCGGCCTCATCGATCACCTGTCGCAATGCCGCTTCAAAGACGGCCGCCTCAATCTCGCCTTCGATCACCGTGTACTGCGCAATGTTGTAGACAGGGCTGTCTGGATGCAGCTGCTGCGCAAGCCAGATTTCCGTTTGAGCACTGGATAACGGCTGGGTAACGGGCGTGATGCTAGCATCCATAATAAAGCTCCGATTCAGGCGGCCGAGCAGCCTGATATTTAATAGGCGTACAAAATGATACGACGACGCAATCAGAACCTATCGTTGCTCGTCGGGAACCACTACGGCTTTTATGACACGTCGCGTGCAATTCTTAGCCATGCACTGCGGCGATCAAGGCCACTCATCGGCACGCGTCAGTGCGCCGTTCGCGGCACTTGGCCGACCAGTGATCACGCCACGGCCAATTGATGCCAGCTTTAGCGAAAACACTGGGCATAGCGCGCGTGAGGCTGCGCGGATTGGCATTACAGTCGGTCAAGCAAGACAGTTAAAAAGAACAGGGCAAGCCAGTGCATCGCACAAGCGCGGCGTCATTGGATTCAATACTGGAGTACTCCTTCTTTTTTTCTCCAGACATCACTTTTATTTAGCCATACGGCTATGGCAACGCACCCGTTCCCTGACCCAGCAGCTCGACGTTAACTGCTTCACATGCCGCAATCACTGTGCCCAACTGTCAGGAGCCGTTATAAAAGATTCAGGGAATCGCGTCGCTTAGCGCTTGGTTGAAAGGCGCCCATCGTAATGCACTTAAGTCCATTATTTCTGCTTAAACGACAAGTCTTGAACGAATACATCGATAAAGCCAAAACTTGCAACAAACAGCCGAAGGCAAGCCATTGCGGTTCGCCACTGTGCCAATCTATCAACGAGGCCTGGCACGCTCTTAGCTGAGACTGCTTGTTGGGCAGCAAATGCGTCGCGATCTCGCCTATGTGATCACGAAAACGCCGAACAACGACGGCTCGGCGACCATCGGTTTTTCCGCGCAGTGCAACAATATGCTTGGATGCCCGCCGAATCCGTGGGAGGCTGGCGTGAATTTCAAGCAGTTCATACGGTACTGACGCGCGATGCAGCCCGCGATGCAGATGCAGCCCGCGACGCACAGTGACACGCCTGGCGCCGGCGCGACGGCGCCGATCCGCACTGCCCCTGCCACGCCGGTGTTGCCACTTCCGCCCGTGCCCGCTGCGCCGCCGCCAGCCCTATCGGGCTCGCCCGCTGCCAGGACGCCGACGGGTGCCATCCAGTGACGACAGCCTTCCCCGGCGCCGCGCAACGCCCGCGCTGCCGCACACGCGTGCCTGCCGATACTGTGTCCTATACTTGTATGTAACATACACTTTGTTGGCGCCCCACTGTCCGCGCGGACGGCGCATTCGATCCTGCCGCGTGCCCATGCCAGCGCAAGGAGAGCATCCGATGGCTACCGTTGCACAGATCTTGAAGAGCAAGCCGGACGCTACCGTGCACACGATCGGCGCGTCAGCACTGGTCTACGATGCAATGAAGCGTATGGCTGAGAAGCAAATCGGCGCGCTGGTCGTGACCGAGGACGGCAAGATTGTCGGCATCGTCACCGAGCGCGACTACGCCCGCAAGATCGTGTTGATGGACCGCTCCTCGAAGGCCACATCAGTGCGTGACATTATGACCCGTGAAGTCCGTTACGTGCGCCCGGAGGACAGTGCGCAAAGCTGCATGGCCCTGGTTACCGAGCAACGTCTACGGCATCTGCCTGTTATCGACGGAGGACGGCTCGTCGGCATGATTTCGATCGGCGACTTGGTTAAGAGCATCATCTCCGACCAGGCGTTTACGATCCAACAGTTGGAGCTCTACATCCGCGGCGAGCGCGCATAGACTCGCGCGCGTGGACTAGCTTGCGAAATGGTCCATCGCGTGAGCGCGCGTGGATGCGCCAGCGCGCCGCAGCAATGTGCGCGCCCGCACATAAAACCCTGAATCGCCCCTCTAAGATCGGCTAATTCACGGACTGTCACCACCAAGACCATGAGCGCCAGATTAAAAACGCCCCATGGCGTGGCGCCGGGCTTCAATAGACGGGGATCGGCGCGCAGCAGCAAACAGGTGCGCATCACGCGCAGAATTGAGCCCCGGCTGGGACCAGCAAGAACCCGCGCCGCCGCTACCCGCTCGCACGCCGACTCAACGGCAAACGACGAGAGTTCCTACTACGCGCGACGACAACAAGGGACTGAACCGGCGTACGCCACGGCACGCTCGTTCGATGCCACGCCGCCATCGTTCGTTACGCCGCCGTGGACCGGCCTGCAACGTGCTCCACTCGCGCGACGCCACATAGTCGCACTCGCCGCCTTGCTGGTGCTGGGCGCCGGCGCTTTGGGGGTAACAATCAGCCAGCTCTACCAGGACAAGACGTCGTCGGAGCCGCACCGGTATGCCGATATCGTGCGCCGTGAGGCGCTGACGCAATCCAATATGAGCGCCAGCACCGTCCCATTGTTCGATGCTGCCACGCTTGCAAGCCATACCGCTCGCTTGGGTGCACAAGCACCGCAGCAGGCCGTCACGACACCGTCAAGCACCTTGCCGTCGCCGCAAGCGCGCATGCAGGCATCCGATACTGTGGCATTCGCGCGCATACCGCCAGCACGCAGCGCGAGTCCCGCGAGCACGGATTCGGGCGCTGTGCAGCGCAGCCTACCGCGAGCACGCCATGCAAAGGTGCGCAAAGCTATCGCCCCGGAGACGCAAGACACCGACGGGCACACTGTACCGGTCGGGGCACATCCCGCCCAACATGCGGTGGCCGCCGCTGTGTCGACCAAGCCGATGCAGCCACTCGCCGACACGCCGAGTGTGTCCCGCGCCGAGGCACGCGCGGCAACCGACGCTTTGACACAGGAGGCAATCACGCCACTGCCGCCGCAAGCCGCTCACGTCGATCCAACGCAGCCGCCGGTTGTCTATGGCATACAGACGGCCCCTTCGACCGCCGCGGCCGCGCCCCGCCCGTCGGCCGACGTGCCGTATGCAGCCGATGCAACCGGTCCGCATGCCCCGCCATCCGCCGCCGAAGCAACCGCGGCATTGACGGCCCGGGCCGTCGCGCTACCGTCCCCGCAACCGATCCGGCCGGCCACCGCGGCTACGCGTCCGGCGCCCGTGCGACCACCTGCTGATACCAATGCTGCGGCTTCAATCGACGACGAACCGACGGCGCCGATCAATGATCAATACGGACCCTTAAATTTGGAGCCCCGGCGTTAAAGGTTTTGCCGGCTTGGCGGACTGCGTTTCGCAACTGTCTCCGCTGCCCTTGTATCTTAGAAATGAGTGTTTCTTTTCTTGATAGTAAAAGCGGTGAAGCTTGTGGGCAATGGATATACGGCGGGTAACGCGCAGCCTTAGCCACGGTAAGCTCTGCAGTGTGCCGCAAGCGCATCGTCCATCAATCTGCCGTCGGTGTTGGTGTCGGTTTGGCGAGGCTCGTGCAGTCTGACATCCCCTAGGGTTAACACAGCCCGTAACCCAGTAAAGGCGCACGAGCCAAGCCGCTCATCGAAAGCCAGAACAATTGTTTGAGCTCAATTCGCGTTTACAAGGAGGGGCAGTGATGAGCCTGCCAGATTCGGCCCCCGATGCCAACCACAATTGGCATTGATGTGGCGAGGGCCACGCTGATGGAGCAATTGGCCTGAAGGCCCCTACGCTGAGTTTGCCTAATAATGAAAAGGGTTTTGATGCTGTGCTGGCAAAACTGACCGAGCGTCAGGTTGCACTTGTCGTGCTTAAAACTACGGGTGGCCTTAAAATGTCAGTCGCCTGTGCGTTACAGGAAGCTGAGCATGCCGTAGCAGTCGTTAATCCTCAACAGGCGCGTGACTTCGCCCGCGCAATGGGGCAGTTGACAAAGACCAATCGCATTTCCGGCCTCATGCGTAGCCAACGCACGGTCTTCGGCAGGCGCGTTGTGGTACGCCGCTTTCTGTACATGGCAGCGCTTGTCGCCGTTCAATTCAATCCGGTCATCAAGACGTTTTACGACCGCCTCGTGAGCGCAGGGAAAACGAAGAAGGTCACGTTGGTCGCCTGTGTACGCAAAGTGCTGACCATCCTCAATGCAATGGTCAAGGCAGGCAAGCCGTGGAATGCGTCGCTTCATGCAGCGGGCTAAAAATACATGGCCATCAAGACAGTTATTGAGTTTATCGTCCCACGGCGCAAGGAGTGAGGGCTGGCGCCGTGTCAAGGAATCAAGCGTGGGGTGGTGCGGGATGGGGCGCAGCGACTGATCCGCTTGGAGAAAACGACCTTACATGCCACGCACATTGAGTTATTGCCCGGCCGATGCCCCCTGTCGTTGCCCGCTTGCATCGCCCGCCTGTCGCGACTTATCCGCCGGCTTATGTTGTCCGCCAGAAATCTCGCGCTTGTGAAGTATCGTTGCGCGCCTGTGCCTACTTTTCGCTAACCTGATGCGCAACCTTGCTACGCGTGGTGTCTTCTTTACTTCTTGCTGAGCTTGTCGATGGACTTCGATCTGAATGCCGCTTTAAACGACTATCAGGCCTATATCTGCGCGTTAGAGGCTCGCCCGACACCCGCCGCGTCGGCACCACCGCCACCGCAGCTACCCAGCGCCGCGTGGGCAAACCCATCGGCCAAGCGGCCCACCACCTACCAGGACCTGCCGACCGAAATCATCGCGCGCATTGGTGACTACGTGCCCGTCCAAGACGTGATGCCATTTGCCACCGTTGACCGGCGCACGTATCATGCGATGCAGACTCGACGCCTTGTTCATAGCTATTGGCAACGAGCAAAACAAGCGGTGACCTTTCAGTCGATCCACCGCCTGCTCGATGAGATGGACGGCACGTTCGCTGATCCAGCGCAGTACGCCGACCCCCTGGACGCGCTGTGCCAACGTTTGAAAACGTTGGAGGCCGGGCGCACCCGCGTATTTAAGCGTTTATTCGCAGCCGCGCAGCGTATCCCGCAAGACGGCGTGCAGATACAAAAAGCGCTGTTGCTCATGCACCGGGATTTCACCTATGAGCGCGAATGGATGGAACTGTTTGACTTTGCCTACGCGCTGGCCGAACAGCGTGAGCCCGGACAGGACAATGTGTGGCCAGAACTGGCGCTTGGACTGTCGAATTTTTCACTCGACACACCTGAGACCCCTGAGTTTGCTCAGTGGTATTACAAGATTCTGGCACGGCTGCCGTCGTTGAGCGTAGCCGAGCAAGCGCAGATCATTCCCACACTGGTCCGTTTACTAAATAAATTTAACCAAGCAGACCCGCGCGTCATTGAGCTTTATACGCTCTTACATGACTACGCGTTACGCTTGCCCCCCTCTCATCAAGGCGCATCGGTTGGCGCGTTAGCAAGTTACGTGTGGCGCTTTCCGGAAGCGGAGCGATCCGCGTGGTATGCGCAAATGCGCGATTGGGCGCTGTCGCTGCCTGACGACCAATGGGGGATCGCGCTGCAGCGTTTGCCTGAAGGACTGGGTAGCTTTTCACCTAAGCGACAAGCGCAAGAGCTGGCGTTGCTTGAACGCTATTTGACGCGCGTGCCGACGGCGCAGCGCAAGCAAGCAGCAGTCGGGTTCATTAGAAGTACCTATTTCATCAATGACACGCTAGCCAAGCGGGGATGGCAGCAGGGATTGAATCTACTGAACGGGGCGGGTGAAGCCACTTTATGGGAGGTACTGAGCGAGCTTCGGGCCAATGGAGTGCTATGGCACCTGAACAATCGCCAATGGAAAGTGGCAATGGGTGAGATCACGCGCTTTATGAAAGCCAACCAGTTTTCCAAACCAGCCCAGGCGCGAATCCAAGGCAGTGCGTGCTGGCTCAGAAGTCCGCCAGATTAACAGCCACAGTAGCTTAAGTACATCAATCGTTGGACAATTCCAATGCATCGAGGCGTCGGATATCGACATGCCGGAGGACGGAAATTCACTAAAGTAATCGGCAAACGTACCGGGAACGCCCAACCTTGAGCCGGTTTATCTCATTGAGGGGCTATCACTGCAAGCACATCATTTGCGTACTGTACGCCGTAATCGCGATGACCGGCGCCGACGGCTTGCGCAAAGCCAACCGCGCGGCTGCTCTACGCACGGTGCATCGAACAACGACCCGCGCCAGTGGCACAAAACGTTCGTGCATTAAGATGACTTTTTCGCAGTATCAAGCCGGTTATACGCGTCACGCGTTGCCTTCCCCCAGTTGTGCAAAGCCTGTCCCGGCACTTTCAGCGTTGTTGCCACTGTCGCCATGCTTTTTTAACTGGCTTTTACCAGTCGAACTGTTTCTAGCTTGAATTCGAGCGCGTACTGCGCTCGCTTTGCTTGACTCGACATCTAGACCCTTCTTGCTTGAATTTTATTGTCTGCAAGGGATTCGTTTCTCACAGGAAAATTCAGGAATCGATATTAAACCGATTTTTATTATTGTGTTTCAAATCGAAATGGGCAAGCTTCATGTGCTTCAAGCTACGTGTGTACGGTGCGGCCGGGGAGGGTCGGATGTAACTGAACCTGTACCATCACTTATTTGATCCGCACGTTATTTTGGCTGCTTGCTGGTTACCATTGCCAGCTTCGCACAAGCTTCTTCAAAATGTGAGTTGCCAACAGACGATGTAACAATTTCCGCATATTGGCGTTGCACTATCCGCCAAAAACATGGCATTCACAGTCCATCGCTGTGCTCAGCTTCCCGTTTTCAGCTAGCCTGCTGCGCGGCCTCACTTCGTATTGCGCCGTTTTTTATCGACTGCCGAGCTTACAGATGGACTTTGATCTGCATGCCGCTTTGAACGACTGCCAAGCCTACATGTATGCGTTGGAGCCGTGCCCGCAGCCTGCTGCGTCGACGCCCCCGCCGATACTGAAACCAGCAAGCGGTGGGCTGACGAGCCCGTCGGCCAGCCGACCCACGACATATCATGACCTGCCGCGCGAACTCATTGAACGGATCGGTGACTACGTGCCCGTCCAAGACGTGGGAAATTTTTCAGTAGTTGATCGTCGCACGTACCATGCGATGCAAAGTCGGCGCTTAGTCTACCGCTACTGGCAACGAGCCGACCAAGCCGTGAGCCTCGCGTCAGTCAACCAGCTGCTCAGTGAGATGGACGGCACGCTCGCCGATCCGGCGCAGCACGTCGAGCCGCTTGACGCGCTGCGCCAGCGGTTGGAAGCGTTGCCATATCGCGAGCGCGGCGAAGCCTTCAAGCGCGTGTACGCGGCGGCGCAGCGCATTCCGAAGGATGGCGTGCAAATACAAAAAGCGCTGTTGTTGCACTCATTGCGCGATTTCCATTGGAGCCATCGGGATGAATTATTCGACTTCGCTTACGCGATGGCGCAGCGGCGTGCGCCCGAAGAGGATAATGTCTGGACGGAACTGGCTGACAGTTTGAAATTTTTGTTGTTTGGCTCAGCTGAGTTTGTCAAGCGTTATCAGACGCTTGTGGCTCGGCTTGCGTCCTTGAGGGTGTCCGAGCAAGCGGAGCTGATCCCGGTATTGTGTCTGCGAATGATTCACTTTGGGGGGAGCGACGACCGCATTCCTGGACTGTATGCGGTGTTACGCGAACAAGCGTTGCAGCTGCCGCCCTCTCATCAAGGCGAATCGGTTGGCATGTTAGCAAGTTTCATATTGTTTTTGCCGCAAGCGGAGCAGCTCGCCCAGTACACGCAGCTGCGTGATGTAGCGCTGTCGCTGCCTGACGAGCAGTTGGGCATTGCGCTACGCTATCTTCCAGAGGGGTTGACGGATTTACCGCGCGAGCACCACGCACACGAACTCCAGTTACTGGAGCCGGCATTGTTGCGCGTACTGCCAGCGCAGCGCGTACAGGTCGCACTCGGCCTACTAATGTGCACCTACAATTTAGACGATGCACTGGTAAAGTGGGTCTGGCAGCAGAGCTTGAGCCTACTGAATGGCGCGGGCGAAGCCGACTTATGCGATGTGCTTAGCAGACTTCGGTTCGAGGGTTCGCTACATAACTTAGACGATCGTCAAGGGAATATAGCGAGGGTTGAGATTACCCGCTTTATGGAAGCCAACCAGTTCTCTGAGCCGGCCCGGGCGCGAATCCAGGACAGTGTGCCTTGGTTCAGAAGTCGGTCACATTAACCTGCGGCTGAACCCGCATGCTTCATTTATCCAGGAGATCCTCCGCGAGTCGGACAGGGTGATGCCAGTTCATTGTCTAGACCCGCGGGGTGAACCACCATCCTAAGTGGCAGCGCTTGTCGCCGTTCAATTCAATCCGGTCATCAAGACGTTTTACGACCGCCTCGTGAGCACAGGAAAACCGAAAAAGGCACGTTAGTCGCCTGTGTACGCAAAGTGCTGACCATCCTCAATGCAATGGTCAAGGCAGGCAAGCCGTGGAATGCGCCGCTTCATGCAGCGGGCTAAAAATACTTGCTCATCGAGACAATTACTTATCGTGTCATGCAAACGCCAAGACGCGCTCACGGCAAGTTTTCGAAGACAGCCGTGATACCCTGACCATCGCCGATGCACATTGTCACCAGCGCATAACGGCCACTGATAAGCTGCAACTCGTGGATCGCTTTGACGGTAATCAACGCGCCAGTGGCGCCGATCGGATGGCCGAGCGAGATACCCGAGCCGTTCGAGTTGACCTTTGCGGGATCCGGCCCGAGCTTACGGGTGACCGCGCACGCCTGAGCGGCAAACGCTTTATTCGCCTCGATCACGTCGAGTGCGTCAACCGGGATACCGGCCTTTTGCAACGTGAGCCGCGATGCCGGTACCTGACCGATGCCCATGTAGCGCGGATCGACACCGGCATGCGCATAGCTCACCAGCCGCGCGAGCGGCTTCAGACTGCGGCGCTGGCGATTGCCACACGTAGCGCGTCCGCCTGCGGCAGCACGTGATGGGCAAAGCAATGCGCGGTCGCGATCTTCGCGTCGCAGAATACCGGATCCTGTGCCCGTGTGGCATGCGCCGCAAGCATCGCGCGCGCAAGCTGCCACCCACACAGCACGATGCCGCACAGCTTCAGGTACGGCACACTACCGGCATAAACCGCGTTCGGATCCGTCATCGCGTGACCGATCACGAACTCGATCGATTCGGCCAGCGCAGCGCGCGCCGCCGCCAGGCGCTTGCGCATTGCCGCAAATACTGGCTCCTCGTGATGGGCCAGCTCACACTCGGTGAGTGCAATCTGCTCGCACAGCCCGCGAGCGACCGCACCGCCGTCGTGCACGGTCTTGCGGCCCACTAGATCGTTCGCCTGGATAGCGGTCGTGCCTTCATAAATCGGCAGAATGCGCGCGTCACGGTAATGCTGCGCGGCGCCGGTTTCCTCGATGAAGCCCATGCCACCGTGGACCTGCACGCCCATGCTGGCAACATCGACCGACAGTTCAGTACTCCAGCCTTTGACGATCGGCACCAGGAACTCATAGCGCCGCGCATATTGTTCCCGCACCGAAGCGTCCGGATGCCGATGCGCGATATCGCAGGCGGACGCGGCAAAGTAGTTCAGCGAACGGGCACCCTCGGTCAATGCACGCATCGTCATCAGCATCCGCTTGACATCCGGATGCTGGTCGATCGTCACCGCCCGCTTGGCCGAGCCATCGACCGGACGGCTCTGCACGCGCTCGGCCGCATACGCAGCGGCCTGTTGGTAGGCGCGCTCGGCAATCGCCACGCCCTGCATACCGACCGAAAACCGTGCCGAGTTCATCATGATAAACATGTATTCCAGACCGCGGTTTTCCTCGCCGACCAGCTCGCCAATCGCCCCCCCGTGGTCACCGAACTGCAGCACCGCGGTCGGACTCGCCTTGATACCGAGCTTGTGCTCGATCGACACGCAATTCACGTCGTTGCGCGCGCCCGGCGCACCGTCACCATCGAGCAAGAACTTCGGCACGATGAACAGCGAAATACCCTTGACGCCCGGCGGCGCGTCGGGTGTGCGGGCCAACACGAGATGGACGATGTTGTCCGCCATGTCATGCTCGCCGTAGGTGATGAAGATCTTTGTGCCAAACAGCTTGTAGGTGCCGTCTGCCTGGCGTTCCGCGCGCGTGCGCACCAACGACAAGTCCGAACCGGCCTGCGGCTCGGTCAAGTTCATCGTGCCAGTCCATTCGCCGGCGATCAGCTTGGGCAAGTAACGCGCCTTCTGCACGTCGCTGCCGGCGGTCAACAACGCCTCAATCGCGCCATCGGTCAACAACGGGCAGAGCGCCCATGACAGGTTCGCCGCATTGATCATCTCGTTGCATGCGCTCGCAATGAGCTTGGGCAAGCCCTGTCCGCCAAACTCAGGCGGATGCACGACGGCCTGCCAGCCGCCTTGCGCGTATTGGCGATAGGCCTGCTTGAATCCCGCAGTCGTGGTGACCGCCCCGTCGGCCCATGTGGACGGCTGCGTATCCCCGGTACGGTTCAGCGGCACGAGCACCTGCTCGGCGAATTTCGCGGCTTCCTCAAGCACGGCTTGCGCGGTTTCGAGCGTCGCCTCCTCATAGCCGGGCAGGCGGCTAACCGCATCGATGTCCGCCAACGCGTTCATCGTAAACAACATATCCTTGACCGGTGCACGATAGCTCATCGCCTGGCTCCTTTTCAAACATCGCAGCGTCGTCCACCGAGAGCGCACGGCCTACCGCTGCTTTGCCACCGTACGCGCCGAACGCACACGGCGTTCAATCACACACCATCGTAACGACGAATGGCTGCGGGGCCATTATCCAAAGCTGCCTTTTCATTGACAAAACGTGCCGCGCGCCGGTGATTTACCGACTGTGGCGAACGGCCGCGAGCGCTATCTCAAGTGCGCAATCTCGGCTATTGGCACTGACGCGGTATGGCTCGGCGCGATTGAACGAGGGAGCATGCAGGTCCATGCGCGGGGATTTGAGCGGCTCGGTTACGATACGTGAACGGGGCGCGCGAGGTACGCGACGGGGAGTCCGGCGCTATCCCATCTGCCGGTACATATTGGGCGTGCTGCCGGTCCACTGGCGAAACGCGCGGTGAAAAGCGCTCGGATTGTCGAACCCGACATCGTAGGCGATCGCCGCGATTGCATCGTGCGAGCGGGTCAGCCGCTGGATCGAGATATCGCGCCGCACCTCGTCCTTGATACCCTGGAATGTCGTGCCTTCCGCCGCCAACCTGCGGCATAGTGTGCGCACCGACCAATGCATCACGTCTGCAACCGCATCGACCGTCGGTACCGTCGGCAAGCTCTGTGCGATGAACTGGCGCACCCGGTGGCAAACCAGCTCTTGGCCAAATGACACGAAGATCCAATCCTCCGGCGCCCGCGCGAGAAACCGCTGCAGATCAGCCTTACGACGCCGTATCGGCATGTCCAGATAGGCTGCCGCGAAACGCATTTTGGTACACCGAGCGGCAAAGCGCACTGGACCAGGAAACAGATACAGGTAGTCACGCGCGTGCGGCGGGCGCGGGCAGTCAAACTCCACGTCGATCAACGGAATGCGCATCGCCACCAACCACGATGCGACACCATGGACCAATTTAAGCATCAACTCGCGGCCGAGCGGGCGGACAGCGCCGGAGTCCGAGTTGCCCACCACGAGCGTCACGCATCCAATACCGTCCTCGCAATGGGACTGTAGGCGGAAGTCGTCCAGGATCAAGTGAAAGAACTGGCCGAAGCGATGCAGTGCGACTTCCAGACGCGGCGCATCTAGCAAACTCAGGCACAGGTACTTGAGCGTGCCATTGCGCAGCGGACGGCTGAAGACGCCGGGCATCTCGTCGTCCAACTCAGTGGCAAGCAGCCGGTATAGCGTGGAGAATTGCTCTTCGGTGACCCGCGCGTCCGGCTTCTCGAGCAGCGGACGCGGGATACCCGAGCGCTCGGCAAGCCGGGCGACGGCGTGCGGATCCGCGCCGGCAAGAAAGCCATTCACCAGAGAGATCGGCACGGTGGCAACGAGCGGATTCGCGGCATCAGACATGTGACGAACAGGCATAAGCACGGCGGCAACGGCACGCTGAACTGGTATTGTGTCACAAGCATCATGGCGGACCGCCGCCTCACCCGGCACCTGAGATAATGCCGGTTTCCCCGATATTGTTTCCAGGAGAAACGAAGTGACCGACCAGTCATCTCCTTCATCGAGCGGGACGCCACGGCGCGTCGCGTTTCTCGGACTCGGCGTGATGGGCTACCCGATGGCCGGCCATCTCGCCAAGGCCGGGCTGGACGTGACAGTGTACAACCGCACGGCGGCCAAGGCGCAGCGGTGGGTTGCCGAGTACGGCGGCCGGTTGGCGACTACGCCCCGCGAGGCCGCACGCAACGCCGACATTGTGCTCGCGTGTGTAGGCAACGACGATGACTTACGCAGCGTGACGCTGGGCGGGCACGGTGCGTTCGCCGGCATGCCGCGCGACGCGGTGTTCGTCGACCATACAACCGCCTCGGCCAATGTCGCCAGGGAGCTATTCTCGATCGCCGGTGAACAAAGCCTGCATTTCATCGACGCGCCGGTATCGGGCGGACAAGCCGGCGCTCAGAACGGCAAGCTGACGATCATGTGCGGCGGCGACGCCGCAGTGTTCGAGCGCGTCGCGCCCACGCTGCGGCACTATGGCGTCGCAGTCACGCTGCTGGGCGAATCCGGCGCGGGCCAGTTGACCAAGATGGTCAACCAGATCGCAATTGCCGGCGTCATACAGGGGCTGTCAGAGGCCGTTCACTTCGGGCAACGCGCCGGGCTGGACATGCCGCGCGTACTCGAGGTCATCGGCAAAGGCGCAGCCGCGAGTTGGCAAATGGACAACCGCGGCAACACGATGATCGAAGGCCGCTTTGATTTCGGCTTTGCGGTCGATTGGATGCGCAAGGATCTAGCGATCTGCCTGGATGAGGCCAAGCGCAATGGCGCGTCGCTGCCCGTCACCGCGCTGGTCGATCAGTTCTACGGCGACGTTCAGGCGCTCGGCGGCCGGCGCTACGATACATCGAGCCTGATCGTGCGACTGCGTCAACTCAGCGCGTAACGGCGTCAGCCTTAAACATCGCCTTGATCCCGCGCACCGCCTGCCGTATTCGCGATTCGCTCTCGATCAAGACAAAACGCACATGGTCGTCACCGTGGTCACCAAGCCGATCCCCGGCGACACCGATACCTTGGCCTTTTGCAGCATCTGCTTGGCGAACTCGAGCGAACCGAGTTCGCGATACCCGTCCAGTATCCACGCCCAGATATACATCGACGCCTTGAGCCGTTCCACCTGCCAGCCCGCCTCGTGCAATCCTTTGACCAGCACGTCGCGCCGGCTCTGGTACTGCGCCGCGATGTCCCGCACGCATTGCTAATCCTGTTCCAGCGCCGCAATCGCGGCAACCTATAGGGACGTGAACGCGCCGTAATCGTGGTAACGCTTGATGCGCGCGAGTGCCGCGACCAGATCGGCATTGCCGACCATGAAGCCAATGCGCCAGCCCGGCCACCACGCTGTTATTTATCGATCGTGTCCCGACGGAGCCCGGCGAAACACATCAACGCCCGCACCCTCCCGCGCCCGTTTGAATACCGCATCTACGTCGAGTGAGAATCCTGGCGTTGCAACCGACGGCAACTGAAGCGTCACCGGGCCGAGCGCCTGCTGCAGTATCGTGCCCCATGCGCCAAGTTTTCTTTGTCGTTTCCGGGCCTCAATCATTTGATTGACCTGCCACTTTTCACCCATGCTGAGCCGCCCGCAAGCCGACTTCAGCCTAGCTTGCCCTTCCTTCTGCACATCTGCATCTGAAATTTTGAGTTTGTACAGCGACGGAATCCATTTGTCATCGAACACATCAAGAAACGACTCGAACACGGTGCAAGCGTCGTGACGAGCATGCCCGTCCTGATGGCCGAACGCATGCGCTGGGCCTGCGTTGGAATCCGGTAGGTCTATCCTCTGCTGCAGCCGGTCGAGCATTTTCTGCAGTCGCCCCCAAGCGGGCTCTCCACGCTGGACCAGGACATTCTGCATTGCCGCCGTCCGGGTCATGAATTGCCGCAATTCGGGCGTCACAGCGCGATTGATACCCTGTCGTCTCACATAACGCTCAATGTCATCGCATAAATCGGCCAGCGTGATCGGCTCTTTGGGAGGCGATGATGCGGAATCGGCACGACCACCATTGGCCGGTGCAGCGGACTGCTGCGCCGGGCACATAAACATCAACGTAAGCAATATGGCATCCTGATTTCCTCTCATCTCCTTCGCATACGCCGATGGGCTGTCGCGGCGACATCCCGGCGTGATCCTGGATACGTTGAATAACGTATCGAGTGTCGGGTGTGCGCTGCGCGCACGCGGTGCAGCTTTTTCAGCAGCCTGTGGCCCCTTGCGCACCGCAGACGCGCCAGAGGACTTTCTCCAGGTGCGCAAAGGCCAGCAACAGATCGACGAAAACACATTCGGCATCAAGCGCTCCCTCACGGCAATTCTCCAGTACGCAGCGTACCGCACCTTCATGTCAAAAGGACTGGCAATCACGAGCGCCCGGCCTGCAGAAGCGAAGCGTGGGGCAGCACCAGTGCCATTTAGGCGCACCGCGTCATCGCGTCATCGCACCGATATTGCGACATCCATTCATTGAGCCGTGCCCTCAGGTCAACATCCAGCGTCACATCGACAACCGTAAGCGTGTCGACGAGTTGTTCGGGCCGGCTCGCAACGATGCTCGCACAGGTGGCGGCCAGATTGGCGAGCACCCATGCCACCGCGGCGATCGTCATCATGAGCCGGACAGCCCCACCACATCGCGCAATTGTTTTGTATTGCATATCATGTTAGTAACGCTCCTGGTAAAGCTTGGCGACATTGCCTAGCGCGAAGCAGTTACCGGCTCCGGGCCCGGCTTCACGCGAGTGTTTTCCTGTCAACAACCCGCCGGCCAGTGGGTTGTACGGCAACACCGTGAGTTGGTCCTCCGCGGCAAGCGGCAGTAGTTCGCGTTCTATTTCGCAGCGCAGCAGACTGTAACGTGGCTGTACCGACACGGAACGGGCCGGGTTGCATAACTGGGTACGCCCCCGCGCTTTTGCGAGGTGATACGCGAGGATCGCGAGCGAAATATCCTCATCGGTCTGTACGCCGAACGTCATCGTTCTCATGCGCAAGCGCGAGACGGCCAGCACGGTGTTGCCAAGCTTCATGTATTGCACCGGGCACGCCTTTGCGTGCCCGCATTGCGATCTAATATGACGACAGCAACACTTACTTGCTTCTGACGTGCCCCGCTCGCCAGTTGGCGTGCCGCTGTGCGACAGGCCACAGACAGCGCGATGGCGCAACGCCGACAATCGGCAGCTCCATTGAATCCCGGGACAACAACACGGATGACACCGCGAACCGTACGCATGCTCGCCACGCTGCTCGCGGCGTTGGCCCTGGCGGCCACGCTCGCCGGCGGCGCGTGGCTGTACCTGAACCGGCCGGGCCACGGCGGGCTACTATTCGAAATCGAGCAAAAACTCGACAAAATTGTGCATTTCGATAAGCGCGGCGTCGACTTCGGCACGCTGCCGCTGGACGATGCGCTGCGCAGCGTCAACGGTGATGGCTCACGCCGGATTGTCGTGTTCTCCGATCCCTATTGCTCCTACTGCAAAACACTGGAGCACAGGCTTGCAGGACTACCCGACGTCACCGTGTACACGTTCTTGTACCCAATCCTCACGCCGGACTCGAAAATGATGTCCGCCCGGATCTGGTGCGCTAACAACCGCACCGGCGCGTGGTCGGCATGGATGCTCGAGGATCATGCGCCGCCGCCCGTTACCGCACCCTGCGATGCAACGGCGACAGTGCTGGCGCGTAACCTGATGCTGGGGCGCAAATTGCGTGTGATGGGAACGCCCACACTGCTGCTAGCCAACGGTCAACGGATCAACCGCGTGCCGTCGGCGGCCGAGCTAGAACAAGCGCTAGCGGTCACCGCCAGGCCGAGCCGCGCCTCGATCCGCTAGCGCCGCCCGACGGTACGGCTACTCAGCTACTCAGCCGCGCAACAGCGCGGCGCACAATGACGCAACCGGCAACGGCGCAGCACGCGGCACGCGTCAGACCCACAGTAGCCAATGCGCAGCCATCCAGTACACCGTGATTCAATAGGCGTGGCCAGCAACAACAGGCCGACGTGCAACAGGATCAGCGCGTCATAAACCGCGCTATCGCAGCGTGGCTAATGCGTCGTCGAGTTCTTCAGCGCGGGTCGGGCGCACGACACGCGCCCGTTCCTGTCCGTCGCGCAGAAAAACCAAAGTCGGCCACAGTTTCACACGAAACGACCGTCCCAGCGGCCGCCCCGGCCCATCCTCGACTTTCAGGTGGCGCATCGCCGGATGGCGCCCAAGTGCCTCGGCGATCGCCGGCTGCGCGCGTTGGCAGTAACCGCACCAGTTCGTGCCGAATTCGATAACTGTCACGCCGGCGAGCGTGTTCAACTGCTCGCGGTCCGGCGCATCGGGTGTGTAGGGAAATGGCTCCACCAGTCAACACTCCCGCCATACGTTGCATTCGTCACAGCATAGCCGCATGCGGCAAAACCTGCAGCAAGAAAGCAGCAGGCTGAGCGGCGAGGCACGCGGGCAATCGACTGGGCAGCAAGCCGGCACGAGAGCAACCGGTTGGGCAACGAGCCAGCACGAGGGCAACCGGTTGGGCAACGAGCCAGCACGAGGGCAACCGGTTGGGCAACGAGCCAGCACGAGGGCAACCGGCCAAGCGGCGGGCCGGCAGAAGGTCAACCCCCTATGCTGCAAGCCACACGTGCCGGCAAGGGCACAGTGCTTGCTCGGCCGCATTCATGTTGCGGAGCCCGTGCACGATGCGCGCGGCGCGACTACAATCCGCGGTTTGAACGGTTCAGTGATATCTGCGCGACAGGAGGGATGCTCGATGAGTGGAGTCGATCTCGATACCAGGGTTGAAACATACACTGTCAAGATTCGCGGGGCAGTGCAAGGAGTCGGGTTCCGGCATGCCGCGGTGCGCCGCGCGCATGCGCTGCAGGTACGGGGCTGGATCGCCAATCACGACGACGGATCGGTCAAGGCGGTCGTGCAGGGACCGGCTAACCAGGTGGACCTGATGCTGGAATTCCTGCGGCGCGGGCCGCCACGGGCCAGGGTGTCCGAGTTCATCGCGAATGAGGACTACTCGGAGCGCCGGTACGATCGCTTCGAGCAGCATTGAGCGCGGCGTCAGATCAAGTGCTTACGCTGTGGCCGAACACCACCTAGCGGTCCCGACCCTGCCGCTCCGCGGTGTACAACGCGGCATTGGCCTCGTTGAATAACACTGGGTAGCCGTGCATGTCGGGACGGGCGGCGGTCATGCCTACAGCGCGTCCCGCCGATCGTCGTTGAAGCGGATCTCCGGCATACAAGCCGGACCCCTTCAAGACGGGAAGCAGCCCCTCGCGCGTCCGACTAAGCGATGAAGGCCGCCGCGCGCAGCGCCTTGGCAAACACTTGCCGGGCGAGCAGCGACGTGGTCAACACCCGCTTGTCGAGTTCCGAGATGTTGCTGTTCTCCTCGGCGGCGGCAATAACCTTGGACGGCGGGACGATGGTCCCGCCGGCACCACGCATGCGCAGCAGCACTTCGAAGTCCAGCGCCTCGTCCGGCGTGCGCAGCGACATAATCGGCTGCATTTCGAGAAACAGCCCGATCGCCGCGAAACCGTCCTCCAGTTGCTGAATCAGTCTCAGCGTCTTGGCACGCTCGGCCAGCGCGCCGGATTCCCGCCGACGGCCGCGCAGGCGGTTGTGCTTAGCTAACGCCGGACCGATCCGGCACTTTATGGGCCAAGCTGTACGATCAAGCTTTACAGGCCAACTTCCTATCGATTATCGCCGCATCCGTTCAAAGACGATTGAAACACTATGGATGAGCAGCGGGATCGGACGGACAATCGAACGTTTTCTGACACGTTGCCGATCATGAGCCAGACCGCCCGCCTGACGCCTTTGCTGCTGCTGTGCCTGCTGGTCACCTATGTCGTCTGGGGCACCACATACTTCGCGATCTCAGTCGCCTTGCGAGCGATGCCGCCATTCATGCTGATGGCGTCGCGCTTCGCCGTCGCGGGCCTGTGCCTCGGCCTATTCGTACTTGTGCGGGGCCGCGCGCGGGCGAGCTGGCGGCAGGTGCGCAACGGCTCGATGCGCGGCGCGCCACTCGTGGCGTGGCTGTACCTGGTGACGATGGGCTCGCTGCTGGCGTTCTCCGCCTATATGTACCTGGCCAGTCACACCACAGCAGTGCTGGCGACAAGTTACGTCTACGCCAATCCGCCGATCGCGCTACTCGTGGGTGCAGCGCTGGGTGGCGAGCGGATTGCCCCACAAACGCTAGTGGCCATCGCGCTGATTCTGCGCGCGCTGGCGGTGCTCAGCTGGGGAATGTGGCGCCAGCCGACGACACCGTAAAAGCTACGTGAGTTTTTGGCGTGAAACAATGCCATTTTTTCAAATTGAAAGGCGAGGCAAAATGGGGCAACGAGCAAAATTCATCTTCGTCGCCGTGCTGACGGTGCTCGCGTTAATCGGCGCGCTCGGCAAAATGGGCCGAGCCGTTGGACAAGGTCTGTTGAGGGCGTGACGAGGTCGGTTGAGCATCTGATGAAGATCATTTGAGCCTCTGAAGCGGCCTATTGCCTCGTCCGACGAGGTCGGTTGAGCGTGCGATAGGCGGCTGAACCACGCGGCTGTGTCAACCACGGGAGTTAGCTGGGCCAGTCTGTTGTCAGCAAGGTCTGGCTAGACTTTCGAGCAGGTCGGCTTAGCCCCTACCGGATTCAATCGAAGTTCAGCGCCAGCGCACGCGAGGCCATCGCCATGTGGGCGACTTCGATGATGGCGCGAGCGCGTTCGACATTGTCACGAATAATCTCGACAAGCCGTGCACCGATCGGGGCAAGCCGGTCGCGCAGTGCTTCCTCGCTCAAGTCGGCCGGCAAGTTGAAAATAATAAATTGCATCTCGGTCTCCGTTGAAACATGACGTGAAAGCCATGATGCAACGCAATCCGTATGCCCAGTGTAGCAATTATGATGTGCGGTTTCGTAACCGGATGTGACAGGCAGAACGCAGCGACGCGTCACCCCGAGTGTCAATATGCCACCGCCGAGCGCTTGCACGCGATCAGCATCGACAGCGTACCGTCCGAGCGGTTGCGCTGCAGCGTGTCGTAGCCGGCGTCGCCGCATTGGGCCTGCGCACGCGCATCGCAGAACGGCCACCCTTCGGCGGCGGAGCACCGGATCAATTGCGTCGGCCGGCCATCGCCGGTGAACAGCGGCTGCGACGATCCGCAGCCGGACAACAGCAGTAGTACCCCGATCCATCGTGCTGCCTTCATCTCACCTCGCTCAGTGTCGTACGTCTTGTTTTGGATACGTGCGTCGATTCAGTGAAGGCTGAAATCGACACGGGTCGTGGCCCGCTTATCGCTGATCCCATCGGCGTCCAGCTTCGGCGCGACAGTATCAATCCGCGCGGTGTCTACCTTGCCTTCGATCCATTGCCGCACCGTTGCCGCGCGGTCCTGCGCCAACGCGCACAGCTTCTGCTCACCGACCGGCGCATGCCCGCCAGCAACTCGCGCCTCTGCTCGGCAGGCAACGATTTGGCGAAGCCGATAAAGTTGCGCTCCTTTTTGAAGTCCGCGGCCTTGTAGGCCCGGCAGCGCCTTATAGACTCGTGGCAGCGCGCTATTGAGCCGCACATCGGAGCAGACCCTACGCAAGGCTGGAGGCAACGGGGTGCTGCAACGAGGCGGCTATATCCAGAACAGCGATGGCGACGGCGACTTACGGCAGCATGGTACCGGTTTGCGCCAGCCGCAGGTGGAACGAAAACGCCTGCGCCAGGTCATGCGGCGTGTGCCCCTGACCCTTGAGCGCGTCGCGATAGTAGTCGCGCAGCAAATCGCGGTACTGTGGATGCGCGCATCGCTCGATGATCAAACCCACTCGCTCGCGCGGCGCCAGCCCACGCAGGTCAGCCAGCCCCTGCTCGGTGACCACGATATCCACGTCATGTTCATTGTGGTCACAATGTGGCACCATCGGCACGATGCTTGAAATCCGGCCGTCCTTGGCCACCGACTTGGTCGCAAATATCGCGCAGCATGCGTTGCGCGCGAAATCGCCTGAGCCGCCGATGCCGTTCATCATGTGGGTACCACCAACATGCGTGGAGTTCACGTTACCGTACAGGTCCACTTCGAGCGCGGTATTAACCGCGATCACGCCAAGCCGGCGCACGATCTCCGGATGATTGCTAATTTCTTGCGGACGCAATACCAGACGATCGCGATAACGCGCCAGCTCACGCAACACCTGACGCTGCCGCGCCGCCGACAGCGTGATCGACGAGCCGGACGCGAACGCCAGCTTGCCGGCGTCCATCAAATCGAACGTGGAATCCTGCAAGACTTCCGAGTACATTGTCATCGCTTCAAATGGCGAAGCGCACAATCCCCCCAGCACCGCATTAGCGATCGTGCCAATACCGGCCTGAAGCGGCGGCAGTTGCGCCGGCAAGCGTGCGCGAGAGACTTCATGCTGCAGGAACTCGATCAGGTATTGCGCGATGCGCGTGGTGTCGCTGTCCGCTGGCAACACAGCCGAGGAACTGTCCTCGTCGTTCGTGATGACAATGCCCGCGATCTTGTCCAATGGGATATCAATCGTGGTCGTTCCGATCCGGTCACGCGGGTCGGTGATCAACACTGGTGCGCGGTCGGGCCGGCGAGCCGGGATCCAGATGTCGTGCAAGCCTTCCAGCTCCACCGGCTGAGCCAAGTTCAGCTCGATGATCACCCGTTTGGCCAGAATGGCAAAACTGGCCGAATTGCCAACGGACGTGCTGGGTACGATGCCCCCGGACTCGGTAATGCAGGTAGCCTCGATGACGGCCACATCCAGCTGGCCTAGCAGATTGGCCCGCAGCATCTCGACCGTCTCGGACAGATGCTGATCGACAAACAATGCGCGTCCTGAATTGATCTCGCGACGCAACGTCGGGTCGGCCTGGAACGGCAGACGGCGCGCCAGCATGCCGGCCTCGCTCAGTGCCTTGTCATTGTCGTGACCAAGCGAAGCGCCCGTCATCAACGTGATGCGAGGCGGCGTCGGCTCAGTGCGCGCACGTTCGGCCAACGCGAGCAACACCGCCTTCGGATCGCCGGCTCGCGTGAAGCCGCTGGTGCCCACGCGCATTCCATCGTGAACTAAGGCCGCCGCGTCGCGTGCGGAAATGATGCGGTTGCGCAGGCTCGCGCACCGAATGCGTTCTTCATACATAGCGTCTATGCTCCAATAACCTGACGGGGACCTGCTGCGGCCACACTCGATCTATGGGCGATTGGCCTGTGTGACAGGCCGCGGCGATATGCGCCATGGACCGACGCATTCCTCCGTTGCGTTACGTCCTGCGGCCTGCGCAACGGCACGCTGACGCGCGTTCTGCGCGCGTTGATACCGGAACGGGTCACGCGCGACATGAGCTTGTTCGACGCGTGCAGCACCGAGCAGCCGAATCCGCCGGCGGATTGGGGGCACGGACTCCTCCTCGGCCCGGTTCGCCATCGCGGTTTAGCGGCTTAGCCGTCCAGCCGTCACCGGCGACGAACGCATCGACGACTTCGTACTTACCGCCACGCCGGTGCGGCACGGCGGGCCCGTACCGCACCGGCCAGCATCTCCAGCACCGGCTCGGTCTGCGCCCAGCCCAGGCACGCGTCGGTGATCGATACACCCCATTGCAGCGGCACACCGGGCTTCAAGTCCTGGCGCCCTTCCTCGAGGTGGCTCTCGATCATCACACCGCTGAGGCGACGCTCGCCCTGCGACAGCTGCGCGGCCAAGTCCCGCGCGACGTCGACCTGGCGCAGATGTGATTTGCCGGAATTCGCATGTGAGCAATCGACCATCACATGCTCACGCAGCCCCGCCGCCCTGAGCACCGCGCAGCTTTCCTCGATGGCGGCAGCATCGTAGTTCGGCCCTTTCTTGCCACCGCGCAGGATCACATGCGCGTCACAGTTGCCGCGCGTCTCGAAGATAGCTGCCATGCCCATCTTCGTCATGCCCATGAATGCGTGGCTGGCGCGGGCGGCCACAATCGCGTCTGTGGCGACCTGCACGCCGCCGTCGGTACCGTTCTTGAATCCGATCGGACAGCTTAAGCCTGACGCCAGTTGGCGGTGACTCTGGCTCTCGGTGGTACGCGCCCCGATTGCGCCCCACGCCACCAGGTCCGCGATGTATTGCGGGCTGAGCAGATCCAAGAATTCAGTGGCAGTCGCAAGCCCAAGGTCGTTGATTTGCAGCAGTAACTCGCGCGCGCGGCGCAGCCCCTCATTGATTCGAAAGCTGCCGTCCAAGCGCGGATCGTTGATATAGCCCTTCCAGCCAACCGTGGTACGCGGCTTTTCGAAGTAAACCCGCATCACGATCAACAAATCCTCGTGCAGCCGGTCAGCGGCACCTTTGAGCCGGCGCGCATAGGCGAGCGCTTGGTCGTGGTCGTGGATCGAGCATGGGCCGACCACCACAACCAACCGGTCGTCCCGGCCATTGAGCACATCGGCAATGCGCGCGCGGCTGTGCTCGACTAGTTGCTGCACCGAAGCCGGCGCCGGCAACTCGTCCAGCAACAACGCCGGGGAGATTAACGGCCGCACGGCGCCAATGCGCACGTCGTCGATGCGGGTCGTGTCCTGCGTGGCGTCGACCACGCCCACCTCCTGAGCGTGCGACAGGTTGTCGATGCGAGTCAAAATCGTCTCCAGGAAACTAGCGGCAAGACGAGATTATCGCATTGGTGCGCAGCCCGATACCCTATCGTTACTGCATCGCGACCTTGTTACTGCATCGCGACCTTCAGTCCCAGCGAGATAAAGATCACGCCGATGATCTTCTGTTGCCAGCGACGCAGCCAATGCAGCTTCGCGACAAAGCGCGCCAATGGCCGCATCGCGACGACAAGCAACGTCGTGTACACCGCACCCATCGCAACGAAAATCAGTCCCAGCACGGTAAACTGGACAAATGTGGTGCCGCGCTCCGGCTGCACGAACTGCGGCAGGAAGGCAAGAAAGAACAATGCGGTCTTCGGATTCAGCACTTCAGCCGGCACGGCCTGAAGGAACGCCTTCAGCGGCGAAATCTCGACTGCCGCAGGCGCCGGCGCGTGTCCGTCGGCGGTTCGTTTGCGCAGCGCGCACACGCCCAGGTACAGCAGATAGGCAGCGCCGACCAGCTTGACGATGTTGAACGCCAGCGCCGACGTCATCAGCAATGCCGACAGGCCCACGGCGGCAAACACCGTATGAATGAAATCGCCGACTGCCACGCCCAACCCGGTCAGCACGCCGGTCTTGCGCCCACCCTGCACCGTGCGCGTGAGCACCAGCAGCACGGCCGGCCCCGGTATCAGAAACAGGCCGAGCACGACTACGACGAACGTGCCCAATGTCGAAAGCTCAAACATCGCACGCTCCCTGGATCAGCCAATTGACTCGAGTTGAGCACGGATCTGCTGTGCAATCGCCTCGAGCTTGCCTGGCTCGGCCGCCACACGCGCGTGATGCTTGAGTTCTTCGCCGGCATGACGTGGAATCACATGGAAATGCACGTGCGGCACGGTCTGCCCGGCCGCGGCCCCGTTGAACTGGGCCACCAACATGCCCTCCGGTTTCAGCGCAGCGCGCACAGCGGTGGCGACCCGACGGACCATCCGAAGGCACGCTGCCCCTGCCGCATCCGACAGATCGAAGATCTGCGCCGCCGCTTCCTTCGGCACCACCAGTACGTGGCCGTCGGCCTGTGGCATCAGGTCCATGAAAGCCAGCACGTCGCCGGTCTCCGCGACTTTGACGCATGGCAACTCGCCACGCAGGATGCGTGCGAATGGGTTATTGAGGTCATAGGTCATCGCGGCTTTCACTCCGAGTCGTAGGCGTGCAGAACGTAAGCGTAGCCGAGTTCCACCTGTTCCGTCATCTAAATTGCCGCGTGGTACACCAGTCCGGCACTCATATTTGGTGCTCTACGCCTACGTCTAGGTCCAGATTCAGGTTGAGGCCTACGCCGCACGCCTACGCCCCGTCCGCGTTTCACGCCCCATACCCAGCACGGCTGTTCACAATCGCCGAGACGTAGTTCGTGTGCTGCGCTCAGTGACATGGTCCAGCGGGAAAGCGGTCGTATGTTTGACCACCTCCATCGCAAAACTCGCGCTCACATCGAGCAGCTCGGCGACCTTAGAGTCGCTAACACAAGTCGTCCACGAAGCGCGAACAGATAACGGCAGCAGCCAAGCGGAGCAAGGCGATATGAATGTCCAAACGCCGCTCAAAGCGGATGCGCAGCTTACCAAAACCGGCAAACCAGGCGTGCGTGCGCTCGACTACCCAGCGATGCCGTCCGAGCCGCTCACGGTTTTCTACGCCGCGACGGGCGATGCGTGCAGTGATTGCGCGTTGCTTCAGATAGCGTCGGCAGCGGGCAAAGTCGTAGCCCTTGTCCGCATGCAGTTTGCTCGGACGCTTGCGCGGCGAACCGCTCAAGCCCGGCACCGCTGGGAGAGTATCGAGGGTGCGCTCGAACGCCATCGAATCATGTCGGTTGGCACCTGTGACTGTGATCGCCAAGGGAACGCCCCGGGCATCTACGACCAGATGCCGTTTGCTCCCCAGTTTGCCCCGGTTCGTCGGGTTGGGGCCGGTTTCCTGGCCCCCCGGGGGCTGGCAACGCTGGCCGCATCTAGGCTCGCTCGCTCCCAATCAATTTGGTCATGTTCACGCAAGCGGCAAAGCATGGCCAGATGCAACCTGCTCCACACGCCGGCGGCCTGCCAGTCGCGCAATCGTCGCCAACATGTCATGCCGCTGCCGAAGCCGAGCTCCTGGGGCAAGTCTTCCCATGCAATGCCTGTATGCAGGACATACACGATGCCGTTCAATGCCGCCCGGTCGCCAACAGTGCGCCGACGCCCGCCTTTGGGTGAGGGCGTGAACGCTGGAATCAACGGCTCCAGCACCGCCCACAATTCATTGCTGATTTTGCGCCTTGCCATGACCCCAGGATACGCGCCTTACGGCCTGACGTCCAGGTTGCGTTAGCGACTCTTAATCAGGCGCTTATACACGTTGTCATAGCCGGCGATGTCGGGCACCACCACTTTCAGCAAGTAATCAACGTCGCCGGTCATCCGGTAGATTTCCACGATTTCCGGGATCGCCGTCACCCCCTTCAGGAAACGGCTCGTCCATCCGTCGTTGTGCTCGCTCGCGCGGATCGTCACGAATGCAGTCAATCCGAGATTGAGCTTAATCGGATCGCATAACACGACTTGCCGCTGGATCACGCCGTCCTCGCGCAGTTTCTGTATGCGACGCCAGCACGGCGTCGGTGACAAATTCACCGCCTTGGCAATGTCGTTCAATCCGAGGGATGCGTCGTGCTGCAGCAACGACAATATCTTGGCGTCTATCTTGTCCATGGATGGGTCAATATTAGAAAATTTTTCTACTTTCACCTAGCATCGTGCACAAATTCGCAATCCTTTTTCAAGCCCCCGCCTATAAGATTGCCTTTGTTTCGCACGCGGCCGCCGGCTTGATGCGCGTCGGCCCATTGAATTAAACCATCGACTCGAGCGCTGCCCATGAGAATCCTGTTCGGCGCGTTTACGCGGCACCCGGCTTCCGTCGGCGAAAGCTATCTGCAACACATGAGAGCGTCGTTCTCGTTCGGGGGCCCAATGCTGCTGGCCGCATTCGCTTCGCTCGTGCATGGATTGTTTCCGTTTCTGTTCGTCAAAACAGGCAGCACAACCGTGTCCCGACTCTACGAGCGCATGGTGCTCCACCGGTCGGGCGGTGCCCTCCGGCGCCAGCCGACATCCGGCCAGCCGCCGCTCGCCTGAACCACCCCTGTGCCGCGCCCACGCCACCACGCGGCACAGCCGAGCAGTCGCGACGTTGCCCCAACCAGGCGGACTCGTACGTCGAATTTGCACGATTTTGACAACCCCAGACTGCCTGATGAGGCACCTATGGGCAAATCACCGTCATCCCGCTCTTACATAGAATCGTGCGATCGTGTCGAACCGCACGTAAGCGTCCGCCTGAGATAGCTCGACGCCAGATGAAGGGTGGAACCATGCCCCTTGCGCGTCGCGTCCATGCAGCAGGATCAGGTGGCCGGCCAGTCGCGAACGCCCACACGCGGTCAGCGACTGCCACGGAGACGAACTGGCGTTGGACCGCACCGATCGCCAAAAACTGCCGAAGATTGACAAACCTTTGAAGCCACTCAAGCGCTGTGGCGGCGACAGCTTTCTCTCGCTGTTCGTCTCGACGCGCATCGACGACCCAAAAACCGGCTCGGGAGTGACCTTCGTGCGATCAAACTGCAAACGCGAGCATCATTGTCGCGATGATGCTGTTTAACAACCATGCCCGCACGCATTCGAAAACGCAATCAAGCTCGCGCGCGACGAGTGGTTCCTGCGCGAGACGCAGACGTCGACAGCCTCGCTCGCCACCGCGGGGCACGCATGACAGAAGCGCGCTTCACGGCATAGAGTGTCGCGCGTATCGGCACACCAACCGACGGCACGACTTTGCGCTGCCCCCCGACATCCCGGCCGCCCGACAACACATCAGCTTCGAGCGCGCGGCCGGCGCATTGGAGACAGTGCTCTGAAGACTGAGCAGCAAGCCATTCGTTTCCGTAAGGCGCATCGACTGGTCGCCACGGCCGTCGTCTGCTAGAGCAGATGGACGCGCACGGCAAAGTGGTCGATGCCGTGCGCTTCGAGGTGCGCGGTGCATCCGTGTACGCCGGCGCCACGCGCCGTCCACAGTAGCCCGCGCTATAGTAACGATTAGAAGCCCATCGTGAAGAACACCGACCCCATATCCTGCGCGATCGCCGCACCACTTGCAAAGCGACGGCGGTATCCGATATCCAAGCTTGACGCTTTTACGGGTGTCGCAAACCGGCCACCGACACTAATCTCGCTCCATTGGCGTGTTGACTGCGCGCCGACCACAAACGGATCGAACCCTGGCACGCTGGCCGACACCGGATCGTTGCTCCTGCTCAATCGTTGGACGTGCTTGACGCCCGCCGAAATGACCGTTTGATCGGTGAAGCGCAGGTGACCGCTAAGTCCCACTGTGCCATATACGTTTTCGTCGGTACGGGCATTAAAACGAACCGGGAACTGGCCGGACGTCTCAGTGTAGTCGCCGAGTTTTGTGCGCAAGTAATCAATGCCCAGGTAAGGCATGATGCTGGCGTTCCGTACGGCGAACACGTAACCACCCTGCGTCGACACGGCGCGCTGCGCGACCGTCGTGTCGCCGTTGGACCGGTCCACGCCGGAGGCAGTCAGGTAAGACCGGTTGATGGACAAGTCGCCTTGCTGATAGCCAAGCGCGACACGGGCAAACACGCCCGGGCGAGTATGGGTTCCGTACTCGGCGAATAACCCGAACAAGCTGGCACGGTTACGCATTGTGTCGTTACCTACGTCAAAGCGATAGCTCGGCGCCTGGTAGCCCAAACCGGCAGTCCAGTCGTCGTTGATTCGGTATGCCGCACTGAATTCACCTTGCCAGTTCGCACCGTTCACTTTGCCCGCATTGTGGCTGTATAGCGCGCCAGCCGAGATGCACACGCCGTATTGATCGAAGCTGCTGCAACGCATGCCATCCTGGACAAACGTTTGCACCGCAGATTGCAACACGGAACTGTACAAGGTCGCGTTGTTTAGCGAGTCGTTCAGGTCGAACAGGCCCACAATCCCGATTTTTCCGCCATCGTCACGCGCAATGAATGGCTGTGCGCGTCCGTTGATGAAGCCTTCACCCACCACGATGGTGCCATCTTCCGACATGCGCTCGGCACTGTAAAGCGCGTTGCCCTCCAGCAGAGGATACGAGGCGATCATTTCGCGCAGACGATCGTCAGGAGAAGGCTTGTCGTCGATTAATGCGGCGGTCTCGCGCGACTCCGGATCGATGGCCGTTGCCTCTTGCTGCGCCGGTTCCTCTTCTACGACAGTCTGGACTTCTTCCTGCTGCTCCGTTTCCTCTTCGACAAAACTCTGGAGCTCTTGCAGCTGCCCCGCTTCCTCTTCAACGAGACTTTGGATCTCTTGGTACTGCCCCGCCTCCTCTTCGACAAGGCTTTGGATCTCTTGCAGCTGCCCCGCCTCCTCTTCAACGAGACTTTGAATCTCTTGGTGCTGCCCTGCTTCCTCTTCGACGAGACTTTGGATCTCTTGATGCTGCCCCGCTTCCTCTTTGACGAAACTCCGGATCTCTTGATGCTGCTCCGCTTTCTCTTTGACGAAACTCCGGATCTCTTGATGCTGCTCCGCTTTCTCTTTGACGAAACTCCGGATCTCTTGATGCTGCTCCGCTTTCTCTTCGACGAAACTCCGGATCTCTTGATGCTGCTCCGCTTTCTCTTTGACGCGATTCGACGCTTCCTCCTGTTGGCCTCCTTCCTGCCTTTGTGTTAACTGCTCCTCTGAAACGGACTCATGCAACTCTTTGAATATCCGCTGCACTGCCTGCTCATCTGGATCTAACTGCCGCACTTCCTGCCCTTTTTTCCGCTGCTTCTTCTGCGCCTTTTTACTTGGCCCCGCCGGCGGCACAGAGTTGGAAGAACCTGATACGTGTAATTTATTTTTCCTTTCTTCTGTAGCATTTACGTCCGTGCTATCTACTGCGAAATAGACGGCCGCACACGACATAATCACGCGTAGCATCCGGTTCGATGAAAATAAACGGATACGTTCTGCACATTGACCACGATTAATTTTTGAATTCATATCTTCAAATAACGTCAATTTATTATCAAGCCAAATAACTGGTCATTCCAAAACTACATAATACGACTTCTTTTTTCATGCTTACACAAGCAGCACACCGGTTCTTTCACAATTGTCGATCTATAAGCCGTCGATGATGACCTACCGCACTCTAACGACTTACTGACGATTTGCTTACAGCGACTGCGCCATTAGGTAAGAAAATGGCGGATAAGAGCTGAAATGGTCTTGGTATCGAAGGCCTTGAGCACTATCTGACTGGCGCTGACTACAAACCAGCATTATAGATTCGGCTTCGACATTAATTATGGAATTATCAGAAATAACACCAAATGAACGGACACGACAATTGCGCTTGTCGACACCCCACCCTGGTCTTCGCCGCTATACTCGGATGTACTTCACTAATCAACAGCTACGACAATCCGCCAGCGGCCAAGCCATGCACACATTGAACGCAAATTTCAATATGAACAAACTGGACTCGCTACTGCGCGAAAACTTCATGCCTGGGTCACGACCAAACAATAGATTCGTACTCAGGAAGCGGAAACTGAATAGACCTTCGCGAGAAGTTCGGAACGTTTCCAATACCCGCACGGTCCTCAAGGCTTGAACACATACACGGTCGATATCGGCAAGGGCGGCAAGTAGGTTGCGATCACAGATGCACTGTCCGCCAACAAGTTTGCCCCCCCTGTCGGCATGACAGAAGACCGACGACGGCATCCGTGCTTGACAAGCCCGGTGGCGTCGCCGTCTATCTCGTGAAGCAAGATACAGTCTGGTGTTGAACATGGCGTGAGGGTAGCGCAACGCAGGAAAGCTATTTCAACGTGCACTTCACGCTAACCACACAGTGACGACGACATCACGGTCGGACGTGATACGCACACACTAATGGACACAGTTCTCCACAGATTTTGTGAACGTCCCTGTGAATATCTTTGGAATAAGCGGCGCAAGTGCTTGAGCCCGCGGTACTTGTTCCCCACCGCGCAATAACGTGCAACGAGCCGCTGACCTTGTGCAGTTCGTGCCAGCCGGCACCGCTTTCACGCCACATCGGTCGGCTCAATGATCACCAATCCAAGCGGCACATGCTACTTCGCGATGAATGGATAGGGCTACCTGACAGCGAATGAATAGCGGTCATGCGTGCGGTGCCCGTCCAAAGCTATAGCCACCAGTTCACGGCATCAACACTAGGCGCCATTGCATCGAGCGCAATCAAGATGCACTGGTGAACCGCCGGGTCGAAAATCGACTTCGCGGCAGCCGCCGATTTCCCGTACACGTCACTCACCGTGATCGAATTCGAGCGATCGTCAAATTTAATCCATACATCCCGCTGTGCAGGACTGACCGTTGGGCCCTGGCGACTGCCGATTGGGTTAGACATGAGCAGGCGTAAGTAGCTCGGAGCGCTCGACACCCGACGGGTGTCGCAGCCACCGACGCCCAAATCCACACCGGCTTATTCACAAATTTTGTTTGCAACGATGTGGACAACCATTGGATACGCATGCTAAGTGCCTGTCGCGCCAACAGGAAACGGGGCTGCTACGGCTTGATGCAGCGGCGTGCGGTACCGACGCAATCGCCACTGCAACCGGGACAATAGTGGCGCGCGGTCAGGCCGGCACCACGCCACCCTTCACTGCTGCACGGCACAGGCGTGCCGATCGACTTCCCCCCTTCCCGTGCATAGAACACCAGCTCGCCGGCCATGCCGCTCGCGATCATCGAATCGATTTCCACGTCGCCGAACGCCGCCCGTAGTGCATCCACGAATGCCGCCACCTGCGGCATCGAGCGACGCATGGGTTTGTCGGGCATTGTGGCACCTCCGGAAAAACGTGACTTGCGTCAATACCTGTATAAATATACAGTACACACACAAGGAGATGAAGATGGACGACGCATTTTTCTCGAAACGGGCGTTTGATCGCGCCGCCGCCGATTTGCGGCGAATCGTGCATGCGATCGCCGGACGCTATCGGGTTCGCCACGAGCCACTGACATGGCGGCGCCTTCACGACATCGAAGCAGAGGCACTGTCCGACCTCGGACTGAGCGGCCGCCACGATGCCTCGTTGCTTGCTCTGTTCTCACCATCGCCGGAGCACGACTTCCCGCACTCGGACGAGGCGGTATGCGTGTCAGGCGTGCAACGCGTGCCGCTGATTACGTGGTTCGTGTTCGACGTCTATGGTCTGGTCGCGACGCCGGCGCCCGGGCCACCGCAAGTCCAATGCAAAACGGCTGCAATGTCGTAGCCTGTGCAAGCGCGCCGACTTGCGCAGAGACTGCGCGGAGCGACGGTGCGGACCGATAGCTTGCCGCGGTATCGTGTTATCCCCAGAATGTGTTGGGAAGGCTGTGGATAAACTGGGCATATGCAGCGCAAGCCGTTGACAGAACGGCAATCGCCGCCGCCGATCGCACCGCGTGCAAACGCTGCCGGTCGCGCCAACGTGACGTACCAGATTGCACCTAGGCACTGTATGCATGCACAGTGCTGCACAGTACTACACCGCATTTGAATGGCGTACGGCGAGTTGCCAGCGATACGTCCGAGGGAGGAGGTTTGTTACGAGCGATCCTATTGTGACTCGTGCTGACCGTTCGCATCAACGCGCCGTGCAGCGGTGAAGACCTGCGCCGGCACGCTAGGGCGATCCACTAAGATCGACAGCCCTCGTGACCGCCGCGATGGTCGCCGCGCGTGA